>NZ_JAODNI010000068.1 GCF_025465255.1 Pseudonocardia sp. | reverse complement strand
CGTGCGGTTGCAGTCCCGTGTCGACAAGTTCGAGGACCGCCGCCGCGAGCTCGCCGACGCGGCGTTGCTGACCCTGGCAGACCTCGGCTACGCGCGCACCAGCCTGCGCACGATCGCGGACAACACGACGTTCTCCCACGGGCTCCTGCACTACTACTTCGCCGACAAGATCGATCTGATCACCTACTGCGTGCGCCGCTACAAGGACGCCTGCGTGCAGCGCTACGAGGGCCTCGTCGCCGACGCGTCCACACCCGACGAGCTCGCCGCAGCCTGCGGGAACGGGCTGACCGGCACGCTCGCCGACGCCCCCCTCATGCACCGGCTCTGGTACGACCTGCGCTCGCAGTCCCTGTTCGAGGAGGCCTTCCGCGACGACGTCGCCGAGATCGACGGCAGCCTGCAGGACATGATCTGGCGCCTCGTCCGCGCCTACGCCGACCTCACCGGGACCCAGCCGACCTGCTCGCCCTCCGCGGCCTACGCGATGTTCGACGGGCTGTTCCAGCAGGCGCTGCAGCGCCACCTCGCCGACTCGGAGACAGCGCTCGACGACCTCCGTGACAGCAGCCGAGACCTGCTGCCCCGGCTCTTCGTCTGACGTACACACGAGACCCTGGCTCAGTCGCTTGCCTCGAACCTACGAGCAACGCACTCGCCTTGGCATGACTTCGCCATGCCACAACACTTCCGCACAGGATCGTTCACTGAAGCGGGTTGACCAGCACGGTTCCAGGCGCCCTGGCATCTGGAACGCTGTTGCGCGAATGCGTGGCAGTGAGCTCTTTCCAACCTGGTGGGGAGCTGGCTCAGCGAGCTGCGGCGTGGCGTCACCGGAATGAGTGAAGCTCCTGGTAGACGGGCGATTGACTAGATCAACACGTCCCACCAGGAGCTTCGGGTGCCTTCCTACCCCGCCGGGGTCACCGTGTCCAACCACGCCCTCGTCACGCTGTCGGATGCGCTGCGCCGTCGCCGTTCGCAGGTAGGGACTCGGTGGCGGCGGCTAAGCGCCGGGCAGCAGGCCCTGCTCGTGGTGGCGCATCTTCGCAAGGGAGAGACCTACGCTGATCTCGCCGCCGGGTTTGGCATCGGCACGACGACGGTGTTCCGCTACATCACCGAGGCCGTCGAGGTGTTGGCCGCGCTCGCCCCGACCCTGCGCGAGGCGATTGCGGTCGCGGTGCGCAAGGCGTTCGTAATCCTCGACGGCACCCTGATGCGCATCGACCGAGTCGGCATGGGGTCTGGCCGTGATCGGCCGTACTTCTCCGGAAAACACAAGCGCCACGGCCTGAACGTGCAGGTCATCGCCGACCCCGCTGGACGGCTGGTCTGGGCTTCGCCTGCGCTACCCGGCGCCCGCCACGACATGGGAGCCGCCCGAGACCACGGCATCATCGACGCCCTACGCGAGGCGGGGGTGAAGGTGATCGTCGATCACGGCTACCGCGGGTCGGGGTTCGACACCCCGCAACGGCGCCGTCCCGCCGACCCCGCGACCGGCCAACGTCGGCGCCTCTCGCGCAACCAGCGCGAGGTCAACTCCGCCCATGCCCGTCAGCGCGGCCCGGGCGAGCGAGCCAACGCCCAGCTCAAGGCCTGACGGATCCTTCGCAAGATCCGCTGCTGCCCGCGTCGAGCCACCACCCTGGTCAAGGCGATCCTGGTCCTCATCCACGCCAGCTAACCCAAGTGGAAAACGCTCACTGTCCACTAGCAAGAGCGGTAGAACTGTCAACAACACCTCCTAATCCCTTAATCGGTAGCTGGGACGCCACCGTATGGTCGGACATCCCGAAGCGGAGCCGCACCTGGACTCGGAGTCGGGTGGGGAGCCGTGGGTCGGATCGAACCGACGACCTACGGCTACAAGACGGTGAGTATGCGTAGACCAGAGCCTCCACCAGCAGCAACGACTGCAATGTCGCCCCGCACGGGGGCCGCTACCGCTTCGTATGACTTCATATCGTGCCACATCCAGTGCCACACCAAGCCTGGTCCGCCGCCTCGCGGCCTCGAACTGAAGTAAGCGCGTCAGCCGCACGGCGAGGGAAGTGTCGAGAACGGTGGGGACTACGTCGCGTGGCAAACACCCAGCAGGGCGTCGTGGACCGTCAGCGGAGATGGGCATCATTGGCGATTCGAAGTGCTGCCTGCTCTAGCGGTGCGGGGACGGCGTCGACGAGTTCGTCCGGTTCGAAGCAGGTCACGCGAAACAGCGATGACAGGGCGACGCCGGTGCGAGCTCCGGGGATCAGGACTGCGACGTTCGGCCCCGTCCTGTTCCCGGTCCGAGCTACGGCGAGGGATTTCAGTTGACGACCGAGCCTGCCAACTCCGCTTGGCGGGCTCACCGTACGTACAACTGCGCACTTTCCCACTCGGCCCCGCCCCAGGCAGGATCGGACAGTCTTCCTCCAACGCCGGAAGCGGGGGTTTCATGGCGGCCATCAAGCGCAACGTCCACACCGCGATCGTCCTTCAGGGGGGCGGCGCGCTGGGAGCCTACGAGTACGGCGTCCTCCAAGCCCTCTACGAGCAGCGACCCGGCTTCCGCCCGGTAGCGGTGGCCGGGATCTCGATCGGCGCAATCACCGCAGCGGTGCTCGGGGGCGCGAAGGGCGACCCGATCGACGCCCTGGACACGCTCTGGCGGAACAAGCTCACCGTGCCACCGGTACCCGCACCTTGGCTCCCATCTCCGATCGCCCGACGGCTCGCCGCCCTCGGCAACCCCGGCATGTACAAGCTGCGGACCGCGCTGCTCACGCCGGCGCCGTGGCTGCTCACGAGCATCTACGACACCGCGCCCTTGCGCCGCACGCTCGCCGACCTCGTGGATCCGGCACGCCTGAACGACGACGCGACACGCGTGATCGTCGGCGCGATCAACGTGGGCACGGGCGAGATGGAGTACTTCGACCGGGACCAGCCAGGCGGCCTCACCTTCGAGCACGTGGCGGCCAGCGGCAGCCTGCCCCCGGGCTTTCCGATGACCTGCATCAGCGGCAACCGCTACTGGGACGGCGGCCTATTCTCCAACACGCCGCTAAGCCCGGCGATCAACGTCCTGGAGGAGGCGGGAGGCGGCGACCGCTCCGCCGAGCGGGAGCTCGTCGTCGTCGAGCTGTTTTCGATGAAGGCACCGATCCCGCACACCTTCCCGGAGGTGCTACAGCGGATGGTGCAACTGCAGTTCACGAGCCGGCTGACCCTCGACAGCGACTTCTTCGGCCAGACGAGCCGCGTCGTCGACCTGGTCGCGCGGATCGAGGACGAGCTCCCAGCCGGCAGCACCATCCGCACCGACCCGCTGTTCACGAAGCTGCGCGCCCACCGGAAGATCGACCACCTCAACGTCGTGACCTCCAGCCTGCCCCGCCGCCTGTCCGATGCCACGGACTTCTCCCGCTCCTCAATCCAGAAGCGAATCGACGCGGGATACCGGGACGCGACCGAGCAGGGGATCAGCGACGTGAACGCGCAGGGGCTCCGCTTCGGGGTCACCTCGGCCCCGTGGCCGAGCGGGAGTGGCCCGGCCTGACAACGCGACGGCAGCCGACGACCGATCTCGCTCGCATCGATCGCCATGAGGGCGATCCGAGCGGCTACTGATCGAGAGAGAAACGAACAAGCTGTTTCCGCTCACCCCATCTGGCAACATCCGGAAGTACAAACTCCGGAACGCCTCATCGCCACCCCTCCGCTCTGAGATCGCGGCGCCGGCCTTGCGGTGAAGGTGTTGCCGATGTAGGCGGCATAGCCGTGAGCAGATCGCCACCGCACTGTTAACTGATCTCCGAGCGGTGCAGGGTCCGGGCAGCGGAAGCCGGAGGCCGTCGTTGACGGACTGCAGCCGGTCTGCGTCGTGGTGCCCGCGATGATGCCGGTCACCGGCTGCGCAGCGAGTCGTCCTCCTTACCCGGATCGGACATGATCCGTCCGCCCTCCATGATCAATCGGCCCGGGGTCTCCCTCAGCGCCACCACCACATCCGCAGACGGTGCCCCGGTGATGCGGCTGACGGCGGCGGCGAGGTCGGCCAGCAGTGTCGTCGTTGTCTCGGAGTCGCGGCCGGCCCGCACCGACCCCTGCAGGTAGGCATAGGACCGTGGCGACACGACTACGGGGTCCTGCGGGGACCGACGCCACCCCGGCTGCCCGGCGTCACCGGCCGTCCGCCCAAGCACGGCCCCGAGTTCGCTCTCGGCAAACCCGCGACCTGGCCGCAACCGCAGCACACGACGATCACCGCCACCACTCGCTACGGCACGGCCATCGCCGTCAGCTGGAACCGGCTGCACCCCGGCTGACCCACCGCGGCTCCTGGCTCGATCACGACGGCGAACCGCCTGTCATCGAGGGCACCCTGCTCCGGCTCCACGTCGCGCACCTGCCCGGGGACCGCGACCCGAAGCCGCTGTGGCTGTGGTCCTCGGTCACCGGCGCCGGCCCTGCAGACGTGGATCGGTGGTGGCAGTCGTTCCTGCGCCGCTTCGATCTCGAGCACACTTTCCGGCTGTTCAAGCAGTCCCTGGGCTGGACCGTCCCGAGATCCGCACCCCGTACGCGGCCGACCGCTGGACCTGGCTGGTGATCGCCGCGCACACCCAACTTCGCGCACGACCGCTGACCCAAGATCTCCGCCGCCCCTGGGAGAAACCCGCGCCGCCAGAAAGGCTGACCCCAGCCCGGGTCCGCCGCGGGTTTCGGGACCTCCGCGCGAAGACCTCTACCCCGGCCAGCGCACCGAAACCCTCCCGGCCCGGTCCCGGACGCCCACCCGGCCCCCGCAACCGCAGGCCCGCGCCCCGCTATGACGTCGGCAAAACAGGCAACCGCGACCTCACCGTGACAGCACAGCAGCAGCTCACAGGTTAAAGATCAAATTTAGAGGAGGACGGGAAGGGTGCGGTGGCCGTTGGAGACGAAGGAGCCGACCGGGCGTAGTTCAGCGGGTGGGATGGCGAGAGACATATTCGGGAAACGTTCAAAGAGCGCGGGGAGAGCGATGCGGGCCTCGAGTTTCGCCAGCGGAGCGCCAAGACAGTAATGCACCCCGTATCCGAAGGTGACGTAATCCTTGTTCCGGCGGGTGATATCGAATTCGTCGGCATTCTGCCCATTTGCCTCGGGAGACCGGTTCGCGGCGTCGTAGGCGCCGATGATCGCATCTCCTTTACGGATGATCACACCGTGGAAATCGATGTCCTCGACCGCAAAGCGCAACGGCACGAACGGTATAGGCGCCTGCCAGCGCAAGGCCTCCTCGATCACGTCGTCCCAGGAATTCTCGCCGCTGCGAACAAGATCCAATTGACCAGGATGCGTGAGCAGGGCCGCGATGGCCTGGTCAAGCAGGTTCACCGTGGTTTCGTGACCGGCGCTGAGCATCAGCACGAGGGTGTCCGCGAGCTCGGCCTCACTGAGACGAGAGTTGGCATCGTCGTCGCGGGCCGCGATGAGTGCGCTCGTCATGTCGTCTGCAGGCGCTTCTCGTTTGATGCCGATAAGTTCATTCAACAGCGGATAGAGCCGGGCCTGGTTCGCTTGGGCCTCCCCCGCCGGGAGAGAGGTGTCGAATAGCCCGTCCACCACCTTCCGTAGCATCGCGCGCATGGTGTCGGGAACACCGAATAGCTGGGAGATCACTTCGATCGGCAGCGGGAAGGCGAAACTTTCACGCAGATCTACCGCCTCACCCGCCGGATGAGCGGCCAGAGCGTTCACAAGATCGGCGGTGATCTTTTCGATCCGCGGGCGCTGCGCGGCGATGTTTCGGGCCGTGAACGCCTTCGCGCTCAACGAGCGTAAGCGCTTGTGGTCCGCGCCATATGCGGTCAGCATGTTCTGCACCGCGACCCACGTGAACAGCGGCCACTCCGGAGTGATCTCGCAGTTGATCCACTGAGGCCAGTGCTGCCGTGGGTCTTTCGAAATACGCGAATCGGTCAGCAATTCTCGCAACCCGCTGAGACTGGTGACTGCCCACGCCACCACATCACCAGGGAGCGCAACCAGAGTCGCTGTGCCGGCTTCGCGGAGGCGGGTGCCTTCAGCATGGACGTCTTGGCCGGTGGCATCGAGGGTGTGAGGGACTGGCAGTCTCTTCATCGGTCTTCTCCTGTCGGGACTGACGGATGCCGCTCGCGCCGCCGCGCTGCCAGCCGCGGCTCTGCACGTCACCGGCTGGTTTTGGGCTCGGTACGGCACGTAGGGCTACACCAGCACGGCGATCAGACGCTGGGCCTCGACGTCTGAGGCCGGGCAGGCCGCAGCGTCAACCGACCCTGCCCCAACTGCCTGCGCCGGCAAACCCGCCGGGCTGCCTGGTGGCCGTGGCGTTCGGGTGCCTCTCTCGTGATGCTCAGCGCGTCGGTGGTAGGTCGATTGGGCTAGCCACGTCAACGGCGCGGTGCTCGTCGCGGTACTCCAGGCACGAGAACAGTCGTCGCCGGGCCGCAGACAGCGTCGCGGTAATGCCAACCCGGTGCACCGCCGCCAGCGGCCGTCACGCCCTGGTGCTAGCTGCAGTCCTTGGACTCCTGCTGGCAACTACGGTGAACATGGGACTGCCCAGGATCAAAAGTCTGGGGCTCATGTCCCGTTGAGGGTCTGCCGCAGGTCAGAGCGAACCAATGGGTGCCTGTGGTGGCTGGATTGCACTAGCCCAACCACATCTCGCAGTCATACTCGCAGTCAAGCGGTCCACTGTCGACGCTCCACTGCCCACAGGCGGCATCCGGTCGCCTCCGCCCGTGGGCATGTCGTCGGCGACTCGGCCAGCGGCCGGTACGTCTGCGAGTGGCTCGGGCACGCCGACTACGCAACAACTCTGCGGGTCTAGCGCACCGGATCCCCGACACCCGCGCCTACGGCCTGGCCGACGAGGTGATCGGCGGTCCGACCGGGGCCCCGGAGTCCGGCACCCCGGAGTAGTCGGGTAGCTCGACGCTTTGATCGCGCGCTCGACCAGCTCCATGAGCGCCGCATCCCCCAGCAGCACCACCCGCCCGCTCGACCACCGGTCCGTCACCACCTGGGCGACCTGGTCGAGGTAGAAGTCCGGGGTCTCGTCCAAGTGCGCGAGGATGCGCGGCGTCAACCAACCCAGGCCCTCCATCCGCTCGCGCAGCAGGCTCTTCTGGGCCGCAACGTCGCGGTAGTCGACGTCGAAGTCGACCGAGGGGAAGGAGAACATGGCCATCGCCCGGGTGGCGTCCTGGATAGGCCGTAAGCCGGCCGAGCGCCCGGACTCCTGGTCCTGGTAGTCGATGAGCCAGCGGTCCAGCCCGAACTCGTTGGGCACACTGTAGAAGGCCAGCACGAGCCCGAGGTGGCGGACGAACCTCTCGCGCCGCCCGAAAACCATCCCGCGCAACGCCGAGTGCAACCCATCCGCCCCGACCACCAGGTCGAAACGCCGCCGGTCGCCGCCCGCGAAAACCACGTCCACCCCGTCCGTGTCCTGGGTGAGCTCGGCGATCCGGTCGCCGAAGACGTACTCGACACCGTCGCGGGTGTCGTCGTGCAGCACCCGGGACAGGTCCCCGCGCAGGATCTCGATCTCCGCGATGAACCCGTCACCGCCGTCGTCGTCCGCGCGGAAGGTCTCCAGCACGTTCCCGTCCACATCCACTTTGAAGGCGCCGACGGTGTCGGTGCAGGCCGCGCGCACCGCCGCGTCCAGCCCCATCCGCCGGATGACCTCCTTAGCCACCCCGCGCGCGTCCACCGCCTGCCCACCGGGACGCAGCTCGGGAGCCCGCTCCACCACAGTCACCTCGGCACCCCGCCGGCGCAGCCAGTGGGCCAGCGCGGGCCCCGCGATACTCGCCCCCGCCACCAACACCTTGATACCGCTCACCGGTGCCTCCTTCGTCGACT
>NZ_JAODNI010000030.1 GCF_025465255.1 Pseudonocardia sp. | reverse complement strand
CGTGCGTGCGGGCTTGCCGGGTCGTAATCATTCATGATGGCGCTCCTCTTGCTCAGGCAACGAGGCAGAGAGTGGCGACCGTTCCTGTGAGGTCCATGTATGCGGCTTGTGACAGGACTGAACCTTTCCAACCTGGCGTTGGGGCCGGTCAGCAGGTTGGCAAAGGCTCAATGTTGAAGACGGTCGGTAACGCCGGCGGCGCAGCGCCGAAAAGAGAGGATTCGCGGTTCTCTGGTCTGTCGAATTTACGCCTTCTGTCCTGTTCTCGGGCCGGTGGACGTAGGGTTTTGGACTTTTTGACGCGGTGTTGACGCGTGGTTCCGGATGATGCGGTTCGGGAGATCGATCGCAGGAGGAACGATGGGCGGGCCGCAGGTTCAGGAGCCGGGTGGCTCCGGATCCACCGGGTCGCCGCGGTCGGAACCGGTGACGGGCCCGGACCTCGAGCCCGATCCCTGCGCCGAGCAGGCCCACGTGGACAGCCTGCGGACGGTGCACGCGGAGCTGGTGCGCCTGGAGGGGCTCCTGTGTGGTGGTCGGCACCCGGTTTCCGGTGCCGATGGAGGGATCGCCCGCGCGGCCCGTCAGGTGCACCTGCCGGCCTGGCAGCGGGTGACCCGCGGTGAGAACCGGTGGCCGGTAGCGGCGGTGATCGTGATCGCGATCGGCCTTCAGCTGGCGCTGCCGGACCAGCTGGTGCTGCAGTCTCGGTGGCTGCTGCCGGGCCTGGAGCTCGCCCTGCTCGTGGCGTTGGTCATCGCCAGTCCGAGCCGGTTGGAGCGCGAGTCGACGGTGCTGCGGGCGGGCAGTCTGGCCTTGGCCGGGCTGCTCAGCCTGGCCAATGCCTGGTCGGCGGCCCTGCTGGTCCTCGGGCTCGTGTCGGGCAGTCTCGGGCAGGACGCCGGTCCGCTCCTGGCGACCGGCGCCGCGATCTGGTTGACGAACATCATCGCGTTCGCGGTCTGGTACTGGGAGTTCGACCGGGGTGGCCCGGTGGCGCGGGCCCTGGCCCGCCGGTCGCTGCCGGACTTCCAGTTCGTCCAGATGCAGAGCCCGGACCTGGCCCATCCGGACTGGGAGCCGGGCTTCGTGGACTACCTGTATCTGTCGTTCACCAATGCGACCGCGTTCAGCCCCACCGACACGATGCCGCTCACCCGGTGGGCCAAGCTCACCATGCTCGCGCAGTCCCTGGTGTCACTGATCACCGTCGCGCTGGTCGTCGCCCGCGCCGTGAACATCCTCAAATGAACGATCGCCCAGGGAACGATCGGGTAGGGAACGTCGTCGGCCCCCGCAGATCCCGGCGAGCGTTGCAGCCGGACCGGACGCACGAAGGCCCCTACCCGCGACGTCCTGCGCCGGGACGTAGTTCACCGCCGATCGGTGGTGAACTACGTCCCGGACCGCCCGCGACATGGGGTCCACCGCCGGGCGGCGACGCGGTGGTGACTGTTCCGACACGGCTGTCTGCAAGCCCGCCTCGTCGGCGCTCGTCCTCACTCGCCCGGACAGTGCGGATCATCGCGGCATCGTTGTCCGTGCTGGTCCTGGCCGTGACCGGCTACGTGTGGAACCAGTACCGCGACCTGACGGCAGGGATCCACACCTCGAGCGCGCTGGGCGCGACCGCAGCGCCGGCGGCCGGTGCGGACACGAACATTCTCGTGATGGGCTTGGACAGCCGGCTCGATGAGAACGGCAATGCCCTACCCGCGGACATCTACGACGCGCTGCACGCCGGTGACGCGGCGAACGGCGGCTACAACGCCAACGTCCTGATGCTGCTCCACATCCCGGGCGACGGCTCGAAGGCGACGTCGATCTCGATACCCCGCGACGACTACGTCGACTTCCCCGACACCCCGGACGGCACCGCCGAGGGGAAGATCAAACAGGCTTACGGGCTGGCCTTCGATCAGGCAAACCGCCAACTCCGGGCACAGGGTGTGACCGATCCGGTCACGCTCGAGCAGCGCAGCCGGGACGCCGGCCGCACCGCGGAGATCCACACAGTCCGGGAGTTCCTGGGCGGTGTGCCGATCGACCACTTCGTCGAGGTCACCCTGATGGCCTTCTACCAGATCGCCCAGGTCGTGCAGCCCATCACGGTGTGCGTGAACGAGGACACCACGGACAGCTACTCCGGTGCCGACTTCCACGCCGGCCGCCAGCAGATCACCGCGGCCCAGGCCGTCGCGTTCGTCCGCCAGCGTCGCGACAACGTCCATCCCAAACTGAACTTCACCGACCTCGACCGCGAACGACGCCAGCAGGCGTTCATCTCTTCGCTTGCCTATCAGCTCAAGCAGGCGGGGACCCCGGTCGATCCCACCCGGCTCAACGCGATCATGAAGGTCGCCGAGCAGAACATCGCCATCGACAGCGGCCTGGATCTCCTGTCGTTCGCCACCAACGCGACCAGCCTGAGCAGCGGCAACATCAGCTTCACCACCCTGCCCATCACGGGATTCGGAACCGACCCCCTCGGCGAGTCGATCAACACGGTTGATCTCACGCAGATCCGCGCGACAGTGCAGAATCTGCTCTCCCCGCCGGTGCCGGCCACCCCCGCGCCGGCGCCGTCGGCAGGTGCCACCGTCGACGTGGTCAACTCGACGGGGCAGACAGGACTCGCGGCGACCATGGAGCGTGACCTCGCCGGCCAGGGCTACACCGCGGGAACCACCACCACCGGGGCCCGCACCTTCCACACAACCCTGAGCTACGCACCCGACGCCGCCGACCCGGCGCGGACCCTGGCCACCCTCCTCGCAGGCCCGACACCTCGTCCGGACGGCTCCCTGCCCGCCGGGCACATCCGGCTCGTGCTGGGGAACGGTTTCACCGTTCCCCCCAAGCTTGCGGTTTCAAGTTCGGCCAGCTCAACCCCGACCACCCCGGAGCCCGCAACCTCGGACCCGGCGTCCGTTCCGTCCGCTCTCGCCGGGGGTGAGATCCCCTGCGTCAAGTAGGCACGGCCGCAACCACCCAGCACCAGTCCCAACATGCACTGAGACGGCGACGACAACTATCTGATGGAGCATCGAGAGATCCGGGTCTGTGTCCTGGTAGTTCTCCCTACTCCTTGGCCGCGGATTTCCATCGATCTCGACCTGCTCAGTGGGCAGGTCCGCGACCCGCGGGTGAGATGGCGCCACAGGTCGCCGAAACCCGACGGACGCCGCCGCGATCCCCGGCAGAACTCGACGCCGTTGGCCACGGCGCTTGCGTCGTCTTCACGTCGCATCGTGGCTCGCCGGGATGACCGACAGGGCCCTGGTCAGCGAAGCGCGCGGGAGTGGCTGCGGCGACGCCGCCGACATCGTCACGATGCAGATCGCGTGATCAGCGCTGAGAGGATGGTTCGGTGGTGGCACGGAGGACCTCGGGAACCGGATCGCACGACTGCCCGGTTCGGGGCAGATCGTCCCGGCGGGCGTTCCTGGGGATGCTCGCGGTCGGCGCGGTCGGCGCGGTGGCAGCCTGCGGGGCGAACCCGTCGTCGCCGCCCACGGCACTCGGGCACGGCGCCATGGCCGGAGCGGCGAGCCCGCCGCCCCTTCCGGCGATCCCCGCCGCGGTGCCGGGGCCGTCGAAGACCATCTCCTCGGGACCGCCCGGCGGGGGCCGGATCGTCCTGACCGTCGACGACGGGACCTGCGCAGACTGCGTGTCCGGCTACGTCGACTTCGCCCGCCGCACCGGTATCCACCTGACCTTCAGCCCGAACGGCACCTACGCCCGCGAGTGGGAGCCGCATGCCGGTGACCTGGCGCCGCTGGTCGCGGCCGGCCAGATCCAGATCATGAACCACACCTTCAGCCACCCGAAGCTCACGACCCTGCCCGATGCCCGTGTGCGGGAGGAGCTGGAACGCAATGAGCAGTGGGCTCAGAAGGTTTTCGGCATCACGACGCGCCCGTACTATCGGCCGCCCTTCGGCGTGCACGACGCCCGCGTCGACGGCATCGCCGCAAGCCTGGGCTGGACTCGCTCCGTCATGTGGAACGGCTCGTTCTCGGACTCCAAGACGATCACCCCCGATTTCCTCATGTCCCAGGCGCGCAGATTCCTGACACCGGGAACGGTCATGCTCGGGCACGCCAACCATCCCACTGTGCTCGGCCTGTTCGACCAGATCGTCGCCCTGGTCAAGGAACGGAACCTGCAGCCCGTCACCCTCGACGAGATGTTCGGGACCACCCGGACGGTCGGCGCCGCCTGACCCTGACGGTCGTCTCCTAGCGCCTTCTGAAACCGGTGCTGCGCGCTGGTGGGTGCTCCTTCCCCGTCCTGGGTCGACCCGAATCGGCAGCGCTGGACGCGTTGTCCTGCGGACTCTCTACGCCGCGATCCAGAAGCTGGCGGCCTTTGTGGCCGCCTACGCCGACCCTCGTAGATCAAGCACCAGGTACTGCGACAACACCACCAGGTCTCGGCGATTACGGCCATGGGATGCCCAGAGACGCCGCCCTGCGCCGCGAGGGTGAGCACAGGGTCGAAGCCCGGGGGTCGCCGCGACGCACGATGCGGGCGGTGCAGGCGCCGGAGGTTCCCCGGCCGATCGGGGTGAGCTGGAGTTGCGGCACCCGGGGCAGCAGGTTCCCTCCGCATCTCCAAACGCGGCGCCGGACACGCCCGCTCCGGTGCTTCCGGGGAACCGGCCTCGCTGCGGCGGCCGGGGATGCGGTTGACCAGCGGCCTGCAGCTTTTCGCGGCCGGGCTCGGCTTCCTGATCTACCTCGTTCTCCACGAACTGGTGTCGTGATGGCCGGCCTCGCCAGCCGTCACAGCCGCGATCGATCCGCCCCTAGCGATCTTCGATAGGGCCCGGAATCGCCGCCGGGCCGCTGTTCGGGGCGCTGGACGAGGGATGAGGTGGGTAACCGTCGGGGCCGTTGTGCTGCTCCGGAGAGCTGCAGCATCGTGCTGGTCGACCGAGCGTGGTCAAGGGCGCGGGGCCGGTCAGCCCGGCCCGATCAGTCCGAGGAGGGTCTGGCCGACCAGTAGCAGGGACATGACGGCGACCGCGGTGACCGCGATGGCTGCGGCGACGCGGAAGGCGCGGCCGTTGACGGCGTCGCCGAGGACGCTACGCCGGTTGGCCAGGATCAGGATGTAGCTCAGCACGATCGGCGCGACCACGCCTTGTAGGACCTGGGTGCCGATCAGCAGCGTGATCAGGTTGACCGGGGTGAGGGCGACCGCGGCACCGAGGAACACCTGGAAGGTGAACAGGCCCAGGAACAGGGGGGCCTCCCGGAACCGCCGCGACACCGAGCGCTCGACCCCGATGGCCTCGCTGATCGCATACGAGCTCGACAGCGGCACGACGGCGCCGGCGAGCGCGCTGGCGCCCAGTAACCCGAACGCGAACAGCAGCTCCGCCCCGGATCCGGCGACCGGTCGCAGTGCCTGGGCGGCCTGGTCGGCGGAGTCGAGTGGACCCTGTCCGCCGATGGTGGCGCCGGTGGCGATGATGATGGTGATGGAAATGATGCAGGCGAACAGCGCGCCGCTGATCGCGTCGGTCCGCACGGAGCGGTAGTCGTCGGGTCCGGCGCCGCGGTCGACGACGCCGGCGGCGGCGTAGAGCTGCATGTAGGGGCTGACGGTGGTGCCGATGAGCGCGACCCCGAGGAGCACGAAGGCCTTGTCCGCGACGAAGTGGGGCAGGATCAGGTTCGCGCCGACGGCCGACCAGTCGGGGTGTCCGAGGACCGCGGCGATCGGGTAGGCGAGGAAGGCCAGGGAGAAGACCAGGAACATCCGCTCGGCGTAGCGGTAGGACCCGAAGAGCACCAATGCCCAGATCAGCACGGCGAAGATCGGGACGACCACGTAGCGGCTGACCCCGACGAGCTCGAATGCGGCGCCGATGCCGGCGAACTCGCTGACCACCAGCCCGGTGTTGGCCAGGAGCACGCAGAACAGGGCCAGAGCGGTCCAGCGCAGGCTGAACTGTTCGCGGATCAGCGCGGCAAGACCCTTGCCGGTGTAGGTGCCCAGCCGAACCGACATCTCCTGGACCAGCACCAGCGCGACGGTGACCAGCACCATGAAGAACAGGGTCCGGTAGACGAACTGGGAACCGGCCGAGGAGTACGTGGCGATGCCGGCGGCGTCGTTGCCGGCGTTGGCCGCGATGAGTCCCGGGCCGGCGATCGCCAGGTAGGCGAAGATCCGGCCGCGGCGCAGCCGCTGCCACAGCCCCGTCGCCGGCCGCGGCGAGGATGCGACGTCGGGCCGCGATGTCGCCGGTGACGAATCGGTGGGTCGGGCGGGGGTCCCGGTTCGCGGGTCGGTCATCGCAGCAGCCTCGGGAAGTGTCGACGACCGGTTTCGGGGGTCAGCGCGTCGACGACGTCGTCGGCGAGGATGCGCCCCAGCGGGCGGCGATCGCCGTCCACGACCAGCACCGAGGAGCGGCGCGACTCGACCAGCGCCGCCGCGACCTCGCCGACGTCGGCGTCCGGTCCGAGCGTGACCGGGTCGACGTGGGAGCTGCCGCGCAGCAGCTCCGCCAGGGTCTGCTCGGGCGGGGCGACGAGCAGATCGAACAGCGGCACGTCGGCGATCACCTGGTTCTGGGCGTCGCAGACGACCACGGCGTCGACCTCGTTGCGGTGTTCGGCCCACCCGGCCAGCCGCGCGCGGAGCCCGGCGATGGTGTCGTGTTCGCCGGCCAGCAGCAGGCGGGCGGTCATGAATCCGCCGGCCTCGTCCTCGGGGTAGTCGAGCAGCCGCAGCAGACGCTCGCGGGTCGGCGGTGGTATCCGCTCGAGCAGCTCCTCGCGTTCCTGACCGCTCAGGTCGCGCAGCGCGTCGACGGCCTCGTCGGACTCCATCGCCGCGACCAGTGCGGCCGCCTGGTCGGGTGAGGACTCGCGCAGCAACCCTTCCAGCTCGTCAGGGTCCATCTCCTCCAGCGCGTCCGCGGCCGCGTCGGGCCGCAGCGACGCCAGCAGCTCCTGGCGGCCGGGGCGGCCGAGGTCCTCCAACAGGTCGGCGAGCTCGCCAGGGCGCAGCCGGTGCAACGCCTCCTGGCTGCGCCGCAACCGCACCGTGGCCGGCCCCTCGGTCGACTCCTCACCGAAGGGCGCAACCGCGTCCCAGTCGATGACCCGGTCCGGTGTGGGGTGCCAACGGAATCGTTTCGGGCCCAGCCGCCGCAGCAGCGACTGGATGCTGACGTCGACCCCGACCAACACGGTGTGCTCAGCCACCGGTGCCAGATACAGGTCCGCGGCCCGAACCACCTGGACCCCGTCGACATCGACCAGTTGGTGGTCCAGCACGTCACGGGCCAGCAGCACCTCGCCCGGGCGGCGCACGTAGTCGCGGAGGTCGAACCGGGCGGTGCGCAGCGCGACGCCGCGCCGCTCGATGGCCTCGATGGCGCCGGCGTCGATGAAGGCGCGGCGACGCCCCACCCGGATCACCAGCCCGGTGACCGGCGGATACCGCTCGTCGCCGTACAGGCGGGCCACCACATCGACCAGGCGTCCGACCTCCTGGCCGGCCTGGTTGCGGACCGGGGCGCCGATCAGCCCGGCCAACGACACGATCGCCTGACGCACCGCGCGGCTGGTCATGGCCCGCTCGGCGCGGATCTGGGTACGGGCGCGCAGCGCGTGTCCGGTGGGCAGCGAGGGGCGAGCGGGCACGAGGACCTCCTCGAGGCACCCCGCCACCCGGGCCGCTACAACCGCAACGGGCCCCCGGCGGGGCGGGGAATGGGCATCAGACAGGGCCCGGGGAGCGCGCCGCGTCCCGCGGTCACGCCCCAGAGCTGATGACTGGGGGGTTCACCGTCCACGGTGCCTCACCTCCCATCATCCTGGCCGCGCCCCATCCGGCCTATGCGTTTCCATCGAGCCGGGGAAACTGTACCCAGCCGCCACCCCGGCGCACGCGCGTCGCGCTCGCCTCGCCGACGTGTCGGCACCCGTTCACCTGGCCGACAAGTCACCACCTGCTCGGCGCGGCCCTGTTCGTGCACGCAGCCCACGGCATCTTCGCGGCCGACAAGGGCTGGGAGCTCGTGGGCGCGATCGGCGCAGCGGCGTTGGCCCTGGCAGCCGTCGGCCCCGGCCGCTTCAGCATCGACCACGCCGTCGGGGCGCGGCGGCCCACAGCCGTGCCCCGCTGACTCTCACCAGGTCGCCCCCGTTCGCGGCGGCTGCCGGGTGGCGAGGGTTCATGGATACGGCCACGGGTTCTGCGACACCCGTCCAGGCCGACGGCTGCTGCCCCTCGGCCCGCCGCGGCAGGACAGTCTCCCCGGCACGCTGCGCGCCGTAGGTTCGTGACCGTGGCGGACCCGGACGGGAGCCCGCTCCGATCCCCCGCATCGTCCTGCGGCCCACCGCGTCGACGATGCCGCTCGGCTTCTACACCGTCGCCGTGGCGAGCGTGCTGGTGTCCTGCCTGCAGTGCGGTGACCACATATGTTCACCGGGTTGGCGACACGCTGGGACGCGTCCCACGGTAAGGGGCTGCTGCTCCCACTCTTGATCTCGACATCGGACGAGATCCAGGGGTGACGCGGATGGCAGACCCGGTCAGAGCACGACGACTATCCGATCACGAGGGCCAGACGCTGACCCAGATCGTTCGTCGCGGACGCGGTAATTCAGTCCGGGTTCGCTCGTACTGGCGGCGCCTCCGGACCGTGTCGGCCGCTGCCGATCCTCCGCCCCCCGCGGCCACCGGATTGTCGTGCTCGCTGGGTCATCGAGGCGGTCATCGCCCCTTTGGCTCGGAGCCAGCGGGTGTCCGGGCGAGGCTGGGAGGCGGTTACGGGGTGAGCATGAAGGCGCCGTAGCCGACGACCCGGGCTGGGTCGGCCCCGGCGTCGGCGGAGGTGGCCAGGCGCAGGAGTTCGACGTGCATGTCGCATTCGGCGGCGTGGCGCAGCAGGCCGCGGAGGGCCTGGC
>NZ_JAODNI010000026.1 GCF_025465255.1 Pseudonocardia sp. | reverse complement strand
GAGTACCGGTCCCGCGGCGACGCGGCTCCCCGACGGCTTCCGGGTCGCGCTGGACCGTCGTGTCCGCCGGCTCCCCGGCGCGGACGGCGGCGCGGCGCTCCTCGGCGGCGCCCCGCCGCGCCTGGTGCACCTGCGCCCCGCGGCCCGCGAGGCCCTCGGTTCCGCGCAGACCCTCACCGCGCGGAACCCCGTCTCCACGGCCCTGGCCCGAACCCTGCTCGACGCCGGGCTCGCCCACCCGACCCTTCCGCAGCCCGGTGCCCCTGACGCCGGGGACGTGACGGTCGTCGTCCCGGTCAAGGACCGGCCGCTCGGTCGCCTCCTCGCCGCGTTGCCCGCGGGCCTCGGTGGTCTGATCGTGGTCGACGACGGCAGCGCGGACCCCGTGTTCCTCGCGCACGAGGTGCACGCCGCCGGTGGCGAGGTCGTCCGGCACGAGCGCTCGAAGGGTCCCGCCGCCGCCCGCAACGCCGGGCTCGCCGCGGCAGCGACCCCGCTGGTCGCGTTCCTGGACTCGGACGTCGTCCCGCTCGACGGCTGGCTCGCGCCGCTGCTCGCGCACCTCGCGGACCCGGCGGTCGCGCTCGTCGCGCCGCGGATCGTCGCCCTCCCGCCGCACCGGGGCCTCCTCGGCCGCTACGAGGCCGTCCGCTCGTCGTTGGACCTCGGCCCCGACCCCGCGCTCGTCGTCCCGCGCTCCCGGGTCGCGTACGTCCCGAGCGCCGCACTGCTCGTGCGCAAGGCGGCGCTGGGGGCCGGCTTCGACGAGCGGATGCACGTCGCCGAGGACGTCGACCTGGTCCTGCGCCTGCACGCCGCGGGCTGGCGGCTGCGGTACGAGCCGTCGTCGGAGGTGGCGCACGAGCACCGCAGCGATCCGCGTGCGTGGTGGCTGCGCAAGGCCTACTACGGCACCGGCGCGGCGCCGCTCGCGCTACGCCATCCCGGGTCGGTGCCGCCGATGGTGCTCTCGCCCTGGTCCGCGGTGGTGTGCGCGCTGCTCCTGCTGCAGCGCCGATGGGCGTACGCGGGCGCTGCCGCCGTCACCGCCGTCGCGACGGAACGGCTGTCCCGCAAGCTGAGCCGGCTGCGGGATCCCCGGATGTCCGCGGCGAGGCTGACGGGCCTCGGGCTCGCCGGCGCGGTCCTGCAGCTCGCCTCCGGGCTCACCCGGCACTTCTGGCCCGTCGCGGCGCTCGCGGTCCCGTTCTCGACGCGTGCCCGGCGGGCGGTGCTCGTCGCGGCGCTCGCCGAGGGCGTCGGGGACTGGTGGACCCATCGGGACCGGGATCCCGCCGTCCGTCCCGGCCTGCTCGGGCACGTGGTGGCCCACCGGTTGGACGATCTTGCGTACGGAAGCGGGCTCTGGTGGGGGGCCCTGCGCGCGCGGACGGCCGCCCCGCTGCTGCCGACGGGGCCCACCACGCGCCGCGCAAGCCCGCCGGCGGGTGTCACGACACCTCTGGTGGGGGGCGGTGCCGTCCGACAGGCTTAATCCACTCGGGTGATAAATCGTGGACGGGCTTGTCGCTGCTACGGGGTTCTAGCCCGCATTCAACCGCGCCTGCGGATTCGTTCTGTGCACGCTTCTGCCGATCCCCGTTCCTCACCCGGCCGACCGGCCCGAACACGGCCGCAGGCATGTTGCACGAGGCGATCATCGGCGGTGAGATGTGGTCGCCGCCACAACGCGTGCGCGGTTCCCGCGGGAAGTCCTGCGCGGTCCGGCAGGGATGCCGGTCGCGGACGAGGAGTGGATTCCATGGCACAGGTCCGGGTCACCGTCGACGGCGTGAACTACGCCGACGACGTCGAGCCCCGCATGCTGCTGGTGCAGTACCTGAGGGAGCGGCTGGGCAAGACCGGCACCCTCATCGGCTGTGACACGAGCAACTGCGGTGCCTGCACCGTCAGTCTGAACGGGCAGAGCGTGAAGTCCTGCTCCGTCCTGGCCGTCCAGGCCGACGGCACCGAGGTCACCACCATCGAGGGGCTCGCGCGCGACGGCCAGCTGCACCCCGTGCAGAGCGCCTTCAACGAGTGCCACGGCCTGCAGTGCGGCTACTGCACGCCCGGCATGATCATGGCCGCCGTCGACCTGCTCGGCGACAACCCCGACCCCGACGAGCACGAGGTGCGCGAGGGCATCGAGGGCAACCTCTGCCGCTGCACCGGCTACCAGAACATCGTCCGCTCGGTGCAGCGCGCCGCGCAGCTCATGAAGCCGGGCGCCTCCGTCCCGACCGAGACGCCGGCCCCCGTCGCGGGAGGCAACTGAACACCATGACGACGACCGCCGAACCCACCGCGCTCGAATTCGGTAAGGCCCGGACCCGCAAGGAAGACGCGCGTCTGATCACCGGCCGAACCCGTTTCACCGACTCCATCACCCCGACCGGCACAGTGTTCCTGCACGTCGTCCGGTCACCGATCGCCCACGCGACGATCACCGGGATCGACAAGTCCGCCGCCGAGGCCTCCCCGGGTGTCTTCGGCGTCTACACCGCCGCCGACCTCGGCGCGGAGGGCATCGGTCTGCCGCACGTCTGGCCGCTCACCCCGAACGAGAAGGCGCCCCAGCGCCCGCTGCTCGCCATCGACACCGTGCACTTCGCCGGCGAGGGCATCGCGGTGGTGCTCGCCCGCTCGGCCGCCGAGGCGCGGGATGCCGCGGACCTCGTCGAGGCCGACTACGAGCCGCTCGCGCCCGTGCTCGACATGGAGGCCGCCGTCGCCGACGGCGCGGACCTCGTCCACCCGTCGCTGGAGACCAACGTCAGCGACGTGTGGGTCTTCGACGCGGGCGCCGCCGGCACCGGTGGCGACGTGGACGAGGCGATCACCGCCGCCGAGGCGGACCCGGACTCCGTCGTCGTCCGCCGCCGCTTCCGCCAGCAGCGGCTCATCCCGGCGTTCATGGAGCCGCGCTCCGCGGTGGTGGACCCGACCGGCGAGCAGATCGTCATGTACTCGGCCACCCAGGTGCCGCACGTGCTGCGCACGATGACCACGGCGACGCTGGGCATCCCGGAGAGCAAGCTCCGGGTCATCGCCCCCGACGTGGGCGGTGGGTTCGGCGGCAAGCTGTCCGTCACCCCCGAGGAGCTCCTGTGCGTGGTCGTGGCGCAGAAGCTCGGCAAGCCGGTCAAGTGGACCGAGACCCGCTCGGAGTCCCTGCTCGCGGCGCACCACGGCCGGGACCAGATCCAGGACATCACGATCACGGCCAAGAAGGACGGCACGGTCACCGGCCTGGACGTGAGGCTGCTCGCGGACATGGGCGCCTACCTGGAGCTCGTCGGCCCCGGCGTCCCGGTGCTCGGTGCCTTCATGTTCAACGCGATCTACAAGATCCCGGCCTACAAGTTCACCTGCACGACGGTGCTGACCACCAAGACGCCGACCGGCGCCTACCGCGGTGCCGGGCGTCCCGAGGCCACGTTCGCCATCGAGCGGATCATGGACGAGCTGGCCGTCGAGCTCGGCCGGGACCCGCTCGAGCTGCGGAAGCAGAACTGGATCACGCACGAGGAGTTCCCGTTCACCACCGTCGTCGGGCTCACCTACGACTCGGGCAACTACGAGCAAGCCACGGACAAGGCCGTCGAGCTCTTCGACTACGCCGGCCTGCGCCGTGAGCAGGAGGAGCGCCGCCGCAACGGCGACAAGGTCCAGCTCGGCATCGGCATCTCCACCTTCACCGAGATGTGCGGCCTCGCGCCGTCGCGCGTGCTGGGCTCGCTGGGCTACGGGGCGGGTGGCTGGGAGGCCGCCAGCGTCCGGATGCTTGCCACCGGGAAGGTCGAGGTCGTCACCGGCGCCTCCGGGCACGGGCAGGGCCACGAGACGGCGTTCAGCCAGATCGTCGCGGACCAGCTCGGGGTGCCCTTCGAGGACGTCGAGATCCTGCACGGGGACACGCAGATCTCCCCGAAGGGCCTGGACACCTACGGGTCGCGCTCGCTCGTCGTCGGCGGCATCGCCATCGTCAAGGCGACGGAGAAGGTCGTCGCGAAGGCGAAGAAGATCGCCGCGCACATGCTCGAGGCGTCCGAGGAGGACATCGAGTTCAACGCGGGCCAGTTCACCGTCAGGGGCACCGGCCAGGGCAAGGCCATCCAGGAGATCGCCTGGGCCGCGTTCACCGGGCACGACTACCCGGCGGACATGGAGCCCTCTCTTGACTCCGACGCCGTCTACGACCCGGAGAACTTCTCCTACCCGCACGGCACCCACCTCGCCGCGATCGAGGTCGACACCGAGACCGGGCACGTCGACCTGCGGCACTACGTCTGCGTCGACGACATCGGCACCGTCGTCAACCCACTGATCGCGGAGGGCCAGGTGCACGGCGGTCTGGCCCAGGGCATCGCGCAGGCCCTCTTCGAGGAGGCCAACTACGACGAGCAGGGCACGCTGGTCAACGGCACGTTCGTGGACTACACCCTGCCGTCGGCCGCGGACCTGCCGAGCTTCACCACGGCGACGGTGGAGACCCCGGCCACGTCCAACCCGCTGGGCGTCAAGGGCGTCGGCGAGGCGGGCACCATCGCCTCGACGCCGGCCATCGTCAACGGCGTGATCGACGCGATCCGCCACCTCGGTGTCCGCGAGGTCGAGATGCCCTGCACCTCGCAGCGGGTCTGGCGGGCGATCCAGGACGCCCAGGGCAAGGCCACCCGGGAGACCCCGATCGACACCCACTCACCGGGTGCCGGTCTCGGCTCGATCGACCCGAACAACCCGCAGGGAGAGGTCCAGTGATCCCGTCCCAGTTCGACTACGTCAAGCCGGCGTCGGTCGACGAGGCAGTGCAGGCGCTGGTCCAGGCCGGTGAGGACGCCAAGATCCTCGCCGGCGGGCAGAGCCTGCTCCCGGTGCTCCGGCTCCGGCTCGCCGCGCCGTCGGTGGTCATCGACCTCGGGGGTATCCCCGAGCTCCGGACGATCTCCGACGACGGCGACCGGATCGCGATCGGCGCGATGGCACCGCACCACGACGTCCTGCGGGACGACCTGGTGAAGCAGCACGTCGCGCTGCTCGCCCAGGCCACGTCGACGGTCGCGGACCCGCAGGTGCGCCACCGCGGCACGCTGGGCGGCGCGCTCGCCCACGCGGACCCGGCCGGCGACCTCGGCGCCGTCGCGCTGGCGCTGGAGGCCGAGTTCGTCATCGCCGGGACCTCCGGCACCCGCACGGTGACCGCGGCGGACTTCTTCGTGGACTACTTCACCACCGCGATCGGCGAGGGCGAGATCCTCACCCAGGTCCGGTTCCCGAAGTACACCGGTTGGACCAGCCACTACGAGAAGTTCAACCGCACCGCGCAGGCCTGGTCGATGTGCGCGGTCGCCGCCGCGCTGAGGATCGACGGCGGCACCATCGCCGAGGCCCGCATCGGTCTGACCAACATGGGCACCACGCCGATCCGGGCCACCGGGGTCGAGCAGGCGCTCGTCGGGCAGTCCGCCACCGCGGATGCGGTTCGGGCCGCGGCCGAACACGCGACCGAGGGCACTGCGGCACCCAGTGACGCGGACGCCGCCGCCGACTACCGTGAGCACCTGGCCAGGGTCCTCACCGGCCGGGCGGTGCTCGCGGCCGCCGGCTGACGGAGACCCTATTTCGGTGGGACGCTCGCCTGGTCTTTCCGGGCGGGCGTTCCGCCGTTTCCGCCGTCACCGCATCCGACGGGGTGTGGAAGTGCGGCCTGCGACGAGGAGGCAGTAGCAATGCAGCTGGAGAACAAGTTCACCATCGCGGCGCCCATCGAGGAGGCGTGGGCGGCTCTGAACAACCCCGAGACCGTCGCGCCGTGCTTCCCGGGCGCCACGCTCACCGAGTACGAGAACGACTCCTTCACCGGCACGGTGAAGGTGAAGCTGGGCCCGATCTCCCTGACGTACAAGGGCAAGGGCACCTACATCGACCGGGACGACGCAAACCACAAGGTCGTCATCGACGCGACGGGCCGTGACTCGCGCGGCAACGGCACCGCCGCCGCGAAGGTCACAGGCTCGATGAAGGCGGACGGGCCGGACAAGACCGAGGTCACGATGGTGACCGACATGTCCATCACCGGGCGTCCGGCGCAGTTCGGCCGCGGCGTGATCTCGGACGTGGCGGACAAGATCATCGGCCAGTTCTCGTCCTGCCTGGCGGACAAGCTCGGGGACAAGCAGGAGGCCCCGGCCCCCGCCGCGACGCCGTCGGCGAACGGCTCGGCCGCCCCGGCCGCCGGTGCGTCGTCCACGGCCCCGGGCGCCCCCGCGGCGGTCACGACGCCGAAGCCGGCGTCGAGCCCGACCCGCAGCTCCGTCGACGCGATCGACCTGCTGGACTCCGCGGGCGCCCCGGTGCTCAAGCGGCTCGCCCCGGTCGCCGGTGCGCTGGCCGCCCTGCTGGTGATCTTCATGATCATTCGGCGGGTCCGCTCCAGCTGATCCCGGCGCTCCACCCACGGCACAGGGCCGGTGACCCCGCTCGGGGTCACCGGCCCTGTCCCGTTCCCGGGTGGGGAGCTCAGTCGTGGTTCGGGCCGTCGTCATCTCCGCCGTGGCGACCGCTCCGGTCGTCCCCGCCGTGCCGGCCGGAGCCGTCGACACCGCGGCCGGAGTCGTCGACGCGCAGGCCGGAGTCGTCGACGCCGCTCCGGCCGCCCCTGTCGTCCACCCGCACCGCGCTGCCCCCGGTCGGGGCGGCGCTCCCGGTCCTGGCCGTGCCCCGCTCGGCGACCGCGCCGGTCGTGGTGTCGACGTAGAGGGTGTGTGCGCCCCGCGCGTCCGTGACCTCGACCTCCCAGAACCCGCGGCCGTGCTCGGTCTCGCTCTCGGTGTGGTGGGTGATCGTGCCGCCGCCGACGTGGGCCAGGGCGGCCTGCTCCGCGGCGGAGCGGTCGATCGTCGCCGCCGGACTCGGCAGCGGGAAGGTCGTGGTCGGCATCGTCGTGGCGGCCGACGTCCTGACGGTGTCGTCGGTCCCCGTCCGGGTCGCGTCGTCGCCGGAGAAGGCGAGGGCGGTGCCGCCCAGGGCGACGAGCGCGGCGGTGACGGCGGCACCGAGGGTGAGCAGGCGGCGGGTGGTCATCGTGGTTTCCTCTTCACTGGTCGTGGACCGGACACCGAGGACGATGCCGGGCCGCGCCCCAACGGCGCGCTGCGTCGCGCCTAAGGAGGCGTTAACCCGGCGCACCCAGCTCGACGACCACGCGCAGCCCACCCGCCGGGGAGCTCTCCAGCCGCAGCGCACCGCCCGCCTGCTCCGCGCCGCGGCGCACGATGTCCAGCCCCAGGCCCGTCGAGCCGGCCCCGCTCACCCCGCGTGCCGTCGCGGGCGCCCCCGCGGCGATGCCCGGGCCGGCGTCGGACACGACCAGCTCAGCACCGCCTCCGGGTCGGGGCGTCAGCCGGACCGCGAACGCGGTGCCGTCCGGGGTGTGGGCGAAGACGTTGCCCAGCAGGGCGTCGACGCAGGCCTCGAGGTCCCCGCGGCCCAGGGCGACGGGGACCGGCTCGTCGGGGACGTCCACCGTCACGGCCCGGTCCGTGTCCTCGGCCAGCACCGCCCAGAACGCGACCCGGTCCCGGACCGCGGCGGCCGCGTCGGTGACGCGGGCTTCCGTGCCGCGGCGGCGGGCCTGGTCGATGGCGCCGGTGACCGCCCGCTGCACGTCGTCGACGCCGGCGCCGATCCGCGCGGCGTCGTCCGGGTCCGGCAGCGACTCCGCCTCCAGCCGCAGCGCCGTGAGCGGGGTCCGGACGCGGTGTGCGAGGTCGGCGACGTTCTCCCGCTCCTCCCGCAGCAGCCCGTCGATCCGCGAGGCCAGCCCGTTGAGTGCGCCCGCGACGACGCCCAGCTCGCCCGGGGCGCCCGGGTCCGCGCGGGCGTCGAGCTCCCCGCGGGCCAGCCGGTCCGAGACGTGCGCCAGATCGGTCGTCGCCCGGACGAGGGTGCGGGCGAGCCGGTCGCCCAGCAGCAGCCCGACGAGGAGCAGGAGCAGCCCCAGCCCGGCCAGCAGCAACCAGGAACGGTCGACCCCGCGGGTGAGCTCGGCGTCCGGCACGAAGGCGCGGACGGCGCCGCCGGCCCCGGTCGCGTCCCGGACGGCGAACACGATCTCCCGGCCCCCGGGCACGACGGTCGACGCGCTCTGCCCGCGGGTGCCGAGCTCGACCAGCGGTGTCCGGGGCGGCGGCGTGACGCCCGCGCCGCCGATCGTCGTCCCGCCCGGCAGGTAGAGGGCGATGTCCGCCCGGGACGTCGCGTCGACCTGCTCGATGCTCAGCCGGAGCGAGGCCGCATCCGCCGTGGCGACCAGCGGGGTGAGCGACTGGGCCTCCGCGGTCGCTGCCGCGACGGCCCGGTCCGTGGCCACCGTCCGCACGAGCAGCGCCAGCGGCACGAGGAACGCGACGAGCACCAGGGTCGTGATGGCCCCGACGAGGACCAGGACGCGGCGCCTCACGGGGTCTCGGGTGCGCTGATCCGCACCCCGACCCCGCGGACGGAGTGCAGGTAGCGGGCGGTCGACGCGGTCTCGCCGAGCTTGCGGCGCAACCAGGACAGGTGCACGTCGACGGTCTTGTCCGCGCCGCCGTAGGGCTGTTGCCAGACCTGCGTGAGCAGCTCCCGCTTGCTGACGACCTCGCCCTCCCGGGCCGCGAGGTAGTGCAGCAGCTCGAACTCCCGCGGCGTCAGCTCCAGCTCGGCGCCGTCGAGGCTCGCCCGGCGGCCCCGCGGGTCCACCCGCAACCCGCCGACGACGACCGTCGGGTCCGGCGCCGCGTCCCCGGTGCGGCGCAGCACGGCCCGGATGCGGGCGTCGAGCTGGGCCGCGCTGAACGGTTTGACGAGGTAGTCGTCCGCGCCGGCGTCGAGGACCGAGACGATCTCCGCCTCGTCGTCCCGGGCCGTCGCGACGATCACCGGGACCCGGCTCGCGCCGCGCAGCATCCGCAGCATGGTGACGCCGTCGAGATCGGGCAGGCCCAGGTCCAGCACGACCAGGTCCGGCCGGCGGCCGACGGCGCTCTCCAAACCGGCCATGGCGGTGGGCGCGGAGTCGACGGCGTGCCCGCGCTCGGTCAGCCCGCGGATGAGCGCGCCGCGGATCGCGGGGTCGTCCTCGACGAGGAGCACCTGGGCCACGCGGAGAACCGTAGGACACGGCGAGGGCATCCCGGGTCCTCTGTGGGGTGACGCTAGCGCGGTCTTATCCCCGCCTTAACCCTGATCGACGGCATGCTGGGCGGGTGACCTCCCGAGGTGCCCGATCCGCGACCCTGCTCACCCTCTGGGTGGCGGCCGCGGTCGGCGCGCTGCTCGTCGGGCTGACGGCCGTCGGGTCGATCGGCAGCGGGCTCACCGGCGCCGGACAGGGCCGGCCGCTCAGCGCGGCGGAGGTCGACGCCCGGCTCTCCGCCACGGCCCCTTCCGTGGCCGCACCGGCACCCCCCACTCCCACGGCGAACCCGACTCCCGCCGCGCCGCCGGCCTCCGGGCAGGCCGTGGTCGTCTCGGCGCAGGAGGGCGGCACCCTGGTCGCGCGCTGCGAGGCGGGCGTACCGGTCGTCGTCTCGGTCAGCCCGGCGCAGGGCTTCGCGATGCGGAACGAGCAGCACGACGGCGGTCCGCGGGTGGAGTTCGAGTCGGCGGAGACCCGGGTGCGCGTGCAGCTGAGCTGCGTCGACGGCCGCCCGACCGGAGCCGTCGACCGGCACGGCTGAGCGGCGCGGGCAGGGGTGCCGGGCGCCGCTGGTGTTGGATGACCTTGTGCGCCCCGGACCCCGCAACGGCCTGACCGACGTGACCGGCCTGCGGGTGGGGCAGGCGTCGCTGACCGGGGACGGGGCGCTCAGCGGCGTCACCGTCGTCCTGGCGCCTCCCGGGGGCGCGGCCGCCGGGGCGGACGTCCGCGGCGCGGCCCCGGGCACCCGGGAAACGGACCTGCTGGTCCCCGGCACCACGGTGGACCGGGTGCACGCGATCGTCCTGAGCGGCGGCAGCGCCTACGGGCTCGACACCGCGGGCGGGGTGATGGCCCGGCTCGAGGCCGCGGGTGAGGGCTTCGCGGTGCCCGGCGCCGTCGTGCCGATCGTGCCGGCGGCCGTGCTGTTCGACCTCGGCCGCGGCGGGGACGTCCGCGCCCGTCCGGGGGCCGCGCTGGGGGCGCACGCCGTGGACGTCGCCTCCGGGGGCACGATCACCCAGGGCGTCGTCGGTGCGGGCACGGGCGCCGCCGCGGGCGGCCTCAAGGGCGGTACGGGGACCGCGAGCGCCGTGCTCGAGGACGGGACGACCGTCGCGGCGCTGGTCGCGGTGAACGCGGTCGGCTCCGCCGTGGACGTCGCCACCGGCGTGCTGCTGGGTGCCCGGCTCGGCCTGCCGGGCGAGTTCCCGGACCTGCCCACCGCCTCGGGCGCCGTCGACGCGCTCCGCGAGGCCGCCGAGCGACGCGCCGTGCCCCGGCCGGGCACGGCGACGTCGCTGATCGTCCTGGCGACGGACTTGACGCTGGACAAGGCGGGCTGCGGCCGGCTCGCGACGATGGGGCACGACGGACTCGCCCGCGCCCTCTCACCGGTCCACACGATCATGGACGGCGACGCCGCCTTCGCCCTGGCCACGGGCGTCCGGCCCGCGCCGGACGCCACGGCGCTGTTCGCGGTGCACGCAGCCGCGGCGGACGTCGTCGCGCGGGCGGTGGTGCACGCCATGCTCGCCGCCACGACGATCACGACCACCGCAGGTCACTGGCCGTCCTACCGCTCGCTCGCCGAGGCCTGATCACCCGTTCGTGGCGCCGACGAGCCGGTGCGTGGCCGGATCACCCGATACAGTTAGCAAAAGCAACTAATGGGTGATCGGGAGGAGCGGACGAGGTGACGGGGCGACGGACGGACTGGCGCGATCGACTGGCGGCCTCGGACCCGGGGCTCAACCGCCTCACCTCGGCCGGACGGGCGACGCTCGGGGTCGGCTCCACCCTGCTGGTCGAGTTCGTGGTCGCGCAGCTCGTCGGGCAGCCGGCGATGATCCCGATGATGCTCGGCGCGATCCTCGCGATGATGGTGTCGTTCGGAATCGCGGACACCACCCCTGGCGGCCGGGCCGTGACCCTCCTCCACCTCCCGGTCTTCATGGTCGCCGGCATGCTCGTCGCGCTGTCGGTCGACCGGTACCGGCTCGCGTCGCTGGTGGTGTTCGTCCTGGTCATGTTCGTGGCCGTGCTCCTGCGCCGTTTCGGGCCGCGCTACTTCGTCTCCGGCATGATCGCGTTCATCGGCTACTTCTTCGCGCTGTTCCTGCAGCTGAGGATCGCGCAGGTGCCGGTGGTGCTGATGGCGATCGGCGTCGCGGCGGCCTGGACGATGCTGCTGGACCTGGTCCTGCTGCCGGTGCGCAACGACCGTGTGCTGCGGCGCCTCGTGCACGGCTTCGAGGCCCGGGTGCAGGCGGTCGGCGCGGCGGCGTCGGACCTGCTGACCGCGGCCCGGCCCGGGCCGGGTGAGCGCGGCTCCGCAACCCGGACGGAGCGGCTGCTCGGCACGCTCAGCGGGCGGCTGATCCGGGTCAACGAGGCCGCCCTGATCATCGACGGGCAGCTCGGCACCCCGGGGGCCATCGTCGACGACGCCGCGGCCGAGGCGGTCCGCCGCGCCCTCTTCGACGGTGAGCTCGCCGCCGCCGGCCTCGCGGAGGGCGCCCGGCTCCTCGCCGCCTGCGGCCCCCGGCTGCCCGAGCCCGTCGGGGGCCCCGCGAACGCGCTGCTGGCCGCGGTCCGCACCGGGCGCTGGGACGTCGTCGCGGCGCAGGCCGACCTGCTCGACGACCTGTCCGGCCGGCTCGGCGGCCCGCTCCCGGTCCCCGGCGTCGAGACCGCGCACGTCGTGCGGCGGATGGCGGCGTCCGCGCAGGTCCTGGTCCAGGCCCGGCGGGAGTGGACGGCCGCGCCGGCCGCCGCGTCCGCACCGGCGACCGGAGCCGCCGTCGCCGACGACGCCGGGTTCGTCCCCGCCGTTCAGCTGTTCGGCGGCAACATGCCCGGCTCCGTCAAGACCATCCAGGCCATGCTCGACGGCCGCGAGGGCGGCTGGTGGACCCGGATCTCGCTGACCACCCGGCAGGCCGTGCAGGTCGCGGTCGCGACCGGGCTGGCCATCGCGGTCGGGGACGCGGTCTCCGGGCAGCGCTACTACTGGGCCGTGCTGGCCGCGTTCCTGGCCTTCACCGGCACCGCGACGTCCGCGGAGACCGTCGCGAAGGCCGTCAACCGCGTGCTCGGCACCGTGGTCGGGATCGGCCTCGCGATCCCGCTCGTCGCGCTGACCGGGCATTCGATCGCGGTCGCGCTCCCGCTGGCGCTGCTGAGCATCTTCGGGGCGTTCTACCTGTTCCGGGTGTCCTATGCGCTGATGACCTTCTTCTTCACGCTGCTGGTCGGCGAGCTCTACGCGCTGCTCGGGACCTTCACCCCGGCGCTGATGGTGCTGCGGCTGGAGGAGACCGCGGTCGGCGGCGCGATCGGCTGCGCGGTCGCCCTGGTCGTGCTGCCGACGCGCGCCCGGGCGGCCGTCACCGTCGCCCGCCGGCTCGTGCTCGACCAGCTCCACACCCTGCTCGACGGACTCGCCGCCCAGCTGAAGGACCCGGCGGTGGCCGTCGATCTGCCCGCGGACGCCCGTACCCTCGACGCCCACCTGCACCAGCTCCTGCTGCTGTGCACCCCGTTGGTCCGGCCCGCGCTCATGGCCGCGGACAGCGACCGGCAGCGGAGGCTGCGGATCTACACCGCGCTCGCCCACCACGCCCGCAGGCTGGCCGGGCTCGCCGAGCAGAACCGGAACCTGGACCCGGGGCGACGCGCGGCGCTGGGCTCGGCGGTCGACGGCATCGCCGTGCTCGTGGACGCGCTGCGGGCCGAGGA
The DNA here is from genome assembly GCF_025465255.1 of Pseudonocardia sp. Lineage (GTDB taxonomy): Bacteria > Actinomycetota > Actinomycetes > Mycobacteriales > Pseudonocardiaceae > Pseudonocardia. Next base: position 99,684 of record NZ_JAODNI010000026.1, on the reverse strand, counting down.
CCCGAGGCCGGACGCCGTGTCGTCCACCGCGACCGCGGACCTGCTGTCGGGGATCGACGTCGCGGACCAGCAGGTCCGGTCGCTGGTGCACGAGCTGGGGTACCTGCTCGACGCGTTGCTCTCGCTGGCCGGTTGCCCCGGGATCGCCCCGGCAGTGGGATCGGTGCCCCGGACGAGCCCCGTGCCGGCCGAGCCGGTCCACGTCCTGGCCGGACGCGTGCTGTCCGGCGGCGTGCCGGTGCCGGCCACCGTCACGCTCGTCGACGTGCACGGGCGCCAGCGGGACCGGGCCACCACGTCCGGCGACGGCGGTTACCGGCTGACCCCGCCCGAGCCCGGCATCCATCTGCTGATCTGCACGCCGGCCGGGGACGCGGCGGGGGAGCCGTTCGCGGACTGGGTCCTGGTGCCGGACCGGCCGGTCACGCACGACATCGCGCTGCCGGGCCCTCCCGCCCGGGCGGTGCGGACGGTCGCTCAGCCGCCAGCGAAGGGTGGCAGGACGTCCACGGTGGCGCCGTGCGTCAGCTCGAGTGCCCGGTCCCGCACGGCGACCTCGTCGACCAGGTAGGAGCAGCGCGGCAGGACCTTCGCCAGCTCGGCGCCGTGCCGGGCCGCGAGGATCTCCGCCAGCTCCTCGACGCTCGTGCCCGCGGGTATCTCGACGGTCTCGCTCGTGGTGCCCGCGGCGGCCCGAGCCGCCGCGAAGTAGCGGACCGTCAACGTCGCCACCGCGGTCGCCGCGGCCGCGGCCGTCGTCGTGTCGGAGTTCACGGGAGCCATCGTCCTCAGCCGCCGATCGCGCTCATCGGGCGGTCCGGCTGCAGGAAGCCGGGGTCGTCGATCCCGTGGCCGGCGAGCTTGCCCCACATGGCGTGCCGCCAGGTCTCGGCGATCTCGCGGTCGTCCGCGCCGCCGCGGAGCAGGGCCCGCAGGTCCGTCTCGGTGCGGGCGAACAGGCAGGAGCGGACCTGGCCGTCCGCGGTGAGCCGGGTGCGGTCGCAGGCGCCGCAGAACGGCCGGGTCACCGACGCGATGACGCCGACCCGGGCCGGGCCGCCGTCGACGAGGTAGCGCTCGGCCGGGGCGCCGCCGCGCTCCTCGCCGTCCGGGGTGAGGGTGAAGCGCTCGGACAGCCGCTCCATGATCTCGCCGGCGGTGATCATCTCGGTGCGTTCCCAGCCGTGCTGGGCGTCGAGCGGCATCTGCTCGATGAAGCGCAGCTCGTAGCCGTGCTCGACGGCGAAGCCGAGCAGGTCGCAGGCCTCGTCGTCGTTCATCCCGCGCAGCAGCACGGTGTTGATCTTCACCGGGGCGAGGCCGGCGGCGCGGGCCGCGGCGAGCCCGTCCAGCACGTCGGACAGGCGGTCCCGGCGGGTGATCGTGGCGAACCGGTCCTGGCGCAGCGTGTCCATGGACACGTTGAGCCGGTTCACGCCCGCGGCGGCGAGTGCCTCCGCGCGACGGGCCAGGCCGATGCCGTTGGTGGTCAGCGAGATGTCCGGCCGCGGTTCGAGCGCGGCCGACGCGGCGATGACGTCCTCGAGGCCCTTGCGCAGCAGCGGCTCACCGCCGGTGAAGCGCAGCTCGTGCACGCCCAGGTCCCGCACCGCGATCGTGACGAGCCGCATGAGCTCCGCGTCGCTGAGCTGCTCGTCCTTGGGCATCCAGTCCAGGCCCTCGGCGGGCATGCAGTAGGTGCAGCGCAGGTTGCAGCGGTCCGTCAACGAGATGCGGAGGTCGGTCGCGACCCGACCGAACGTGTCGATCAGCCGCTTGTCGTCCGGGCGGCCCGGGTCCCGGACAGTGGTTCCCTTGATCGCGGGGAGGCCGAGTTCGGTTGCCGTCACCCCACGAGCGTAACCGTCAGCGGTGATCTTCGACCACGGCGGAAAACGCCAGGTCAGACTGCTCCGCGGATGCGGTGGGACGGCGCAGGCGGCGCCGCAGACGCGGCCTGGGACCGCGCCGTCGTCCTGACCGACCGGACAGGACGCGGCGTCGGACCTGGTCGTGGGCGACATACGGGCCCGGTCTGGCCATCGATCCCGGGGCCGGGATCGCCGGCGCCGCACCCGTGCGTGCTCACCCGGCCGTGAAGCGGGGCAGCGTCCGCCATGTCATCGCCCGCCAGACCCACTCGAGCGGGCCGTAGCGGAAGTGGTGCAGCCAGATCCGGCTCACCACGCTCTGCACGGCGATCACGCAGGCGCCGAGGACGAGTGCGGGGACGAGGTCCGTGGAGCCGGCGAAGCCCAGCAGGAGGCCCGTGGGGACCACGACGAGGGACGCGGTCACGTAGTTCGTCAGGGCCATCCGGCCGATCGGCTCGAAGACGGCCGCGATCGCGGTCCGGGCTCGGGTCGTCCAGAGCAGGGAGAGCCCGGTGACGTACGCGACCGCCATGACGAGACCCGCCCGGCCACCGGCGGCGACGAACCGGGGATCGCCCGGGGCCGAGGTCTGCAGCCACACCGCGGCGACCGAGAGGGCCGCGGCGGCGAGGAAGACGAACCCGACGGCCCGGGCACCGCGGTCGAGCAGGGCGGGCACGCCGTAGGCGGCCGCGGCCGCGCCGAGCAGCATGATGCCGGGGACCTCCGCCGCCGAGCTCCCGGCCAGGAGGAACACCGTCACCGCGGCCACGGACCCCAGGCCGAGCTGTAGCCATCGCGGCGCCAGCACGACGATCGGCAGCACCAGCAGCCCGGCCGTGGCGTAGAGGGTGAGCACCTCCCCCGGGTACACCTTCGAGTGCAGGAAACCGATGCCGAACAGGGCGGTCAGGCGCAGCACCATCGGGACCCAGGGGGTCACCCCGCGCTCCCGGGCGCCGGACACGATGAACCACATCCCGACGCCGAACAGGAACTCGAAGATCGGCACGAACCGGGTCTGCACCGTGAGGTCCAGGACGGTCCGGGCCACACCGAGGTCCGCGCCCGGCAGGTCCGAGCCCAGCCCGGTCATGTCCGGGATGTTGACGAAGACGATGCCGGTGATCGCGACGCCACGCAGGGCGTCGAGGAAGCGCAGCCGGGTCGCGGTCGGCGGGGGTCGGTAGGTCGTGCTCATCGGTGCGGTCCTTCGTCGCCGGGCAGGATGATCATTCGACGATCACCCTGCCCCGCGGGCCGGGACGGCGTATCGGGCAGTCGGACGAGTCCCCTCGGCCGAACGATGGAGTACCGCCGGTCGCCCCGGCGGCTCCCGTCAGTGCCGGCCGAGCTCCTGGCGGGCGACGCTGCGGATGTGCACCTCGTCCGGGCCGTCGGCGAAGCGCAGCGCCCGGGCCCACGTGTAGAAGTAGGCGAGCGGGGTGTCGTCGCTCATCGCGGCGCCGCCGTGGATCTGCATCGCCCGGTCGATCACCGTGCACGCCATCCGCGGCACCACGACCTTGATCGAGGCGATCTCGGACGCCGCGCCCTTCGCGCCGAACTTGTCGATCAACCACGCGGTCTTGAGCACCAGCAGGCGGGCCTGCTCGATCTCCATCCGGGACAGCGCGATCTGCTCCCGCACCACGCCCTGCTCGGCCAGCGGCTTGCCGAACGCGACGCGTTCCTTGGCGCGCTTCACCATCAGCTCGACGGCGCGCTCGGCCATGCCGATCAGTCGCATGCAGTGGTGGATGCGGCCGGGGCCGAGGCGGGCCTGCGCGATGGCGAACCCGCCGCCCTCCTCGCCGAGCAGGTTGGTCGCCGGCACCCGGACGTCGGTCAGCTGCAGCTCGGAGTGCCCGTGCTGGTCCTGGTAGCCGAAGGTCGGCAGGTGGCGCAGGATCTCCAGGCCCGGGGTGTCCCGCGGGACCAGGATCATCGACTGCTGGCGGTGCCGCGGCGCGTCGACGTCGGTCTTGCCCATGACGATGAAGATCTTGCAGCGCTGGTCCGCCGCACCGGAGATCCACCACTTGCGGCCGTTGATGACGTAGTCGTCCCCGTCGCGGGTGATGAGCGTCTCGATGTTGGTGGCGTCGGAGGACGCCACGCCGGGCTCCGTCATCGCGAAGGCCGAGCGGATCTCGCCCTCGAGCAGCGGGTTGAGCCACTGCTCCTGCTGCTCGGGGGTGCCGAAGAGGTGCAGCGTCTCCATGTTCCCGGTGTCCGGGGCCTGGCAGTTGATCGCCTCGGGCGCGATCACCGGCGACCAGCCGGACACCTCGGCGACGGCGGCGTACTCGAGGTTCGACAGCCCGGAGATCGCCGGCAGGAACAGGTTCCACAGCCCGAGGCCGCGGGCCTTGGTCTTCAGTTCCTCGACGACCGGGGGCAGGTCCCACTCCTGCGGCGTCCCCCGGCGCTCGGCCCGCCAAGCGTCGTACGTGGCCTCGGCGGGCAGCACCTCCTCGTCGAGGAACGCGCGCATGCGCTTGGTGTAGTCGGCAGAGACGGCGCTGGATTCGAAGTCCACGGGGACCATTCGACCACAAGGCAGCTGCATTAGAGGAGGTGATGCGCGTCGGTCGTCGTCCCACGGCTGGTTGTCACGCATTAGCGGACATAGGATCCGCGTCGTGCCGCAGTTCAGGATCGCAGAAGCAGCCCGGCTGCTCGGGGTCAGCGACGACACCGTTCGCCGCTGGGTCGAGGCCGGGACGCTTCCCGTCCAGCCCGACGCGTCGAACCGTAAGGTCATCGACGGTGCCGCGCTCGCGGCGTTCGCCCGGCACAACGCCCACGCGGCGCCGGACCCCTCCGGAGTGCAGCGCTCGGCTCGCAACCGGCTGGTCGGCCTCGTGACGTCGGTGATCACCGACAAGGTCATGGCGCAGGTCGAGATGCAGTGCGGGCCGCACCGCGTGGTTTCCCTGATGAGCAGCGAGGCGGTGCGGGACCTGGGGCTCGAACCGGGCTCGCTCGCCGTCGCCGTCATCAAGTCGACGAACGTCGTCGTCGAGGTCCCCGGCGGAAGTTCGTGACCGGCGTCCGCTCGTCATGACCCTGCAGGCCTCCCGCGCCCGCCGGGGAGTCGACCGCAGGGAGGTCGACAGGCGCCACGACGCCGCCGTCGGGTTCCCGCGGTGGCTCTGGGTGCCGGCCACGTTCGCGTTCGCGCTGATCGCCCTGCCCGTCCTCGGCCTGCTGCTGAAGGCGGACTGGCCCCGGATGCCGGAGCTGCTGCTCGGCGACGCCGCCCTGGACGCGCTACGGCTCTCCCTGACCACGGCCGCGATCTCCACGCTGCTGTGCATCCTGCTCGGCGGGCCGCTCGCGGTGATCCTGGCGCGCGGCCGGATGCGCGGGCTGCGGACGCTGCGCTCGGTGGTGCTGCTGCCCTTGGTGCTGCCGCCGGTCGTCGGGGGTCTCGCGCTGCTGTTCCTGGTCGGGCGCACCGGGCTGGTCGGGCGCGGGCTCGAGCTCGCCTTCGGGATCACGGTGCCGTTCACGACGGCCGCCGTCGTGCTGGCCCAGACGTTCGTGGCGCTGCCGTTCCTCGTGGTCTCGCTCGAGGGGGCGCTGCGCACCGCCGGGGGCCGCTACGAGGCCGTCGCCGCGACCCTCGGCGCCTCGCCGGGCCTGGCCTTCCGCCGGGTCACCGTCCCGCTCGTGTTGCCCGGGCTCGCATCCGGCTCGGTCCTCGCGTTCGCGCGGTGCATGGGGGAGTTCGGCGCGACGATCGCGTTCGCGGGCAGCCTGCAGGGCACCACACGGACCCTGCCGCTGCTCGTCTACCTGGAGCGGGAGACGGACGTGGCGGGCGCGGTCGCGCTGTCGCTGCTGCTGGTCGTGGTCGCGATGATCGTGATCGTGGTCGGGCGGCCGCGGGGTTCGGAGGGCCTGCTGTGAGCGGGGGAGGGCGATGAGCCTCGACGCCCGCTTCCGGCTGGAGCGGCCCTCCTTCTCCCTGGACGTCGACGTGTCCGCGGCGCCCGGTGAGGTGCTCGCCGTGCTGGGCCCGAACGGCGCCGGGAAGTCGACGCTGCTCGGCGTGCTGTCCGGGCTGCTGCGCCCGGACTCCGGGACGGTGCGGGTCGGGGACCGGGTGGTCACGGACGTCGAGCACGGGGTGTTCGTACCCGCACACCGGCGCGGGGTCGGCCTGCTCGCGCAACAGGCCATGCTGTTCCCGCACCTCACGGCCGTCGGGAACGTGGCGTTCGGGCCCCGCGCCCAGGGCGTGCCGCGGCGGGCCGCCGAGGCGCGGGCGCGGGAGCTGCTCGCGGACGTCCTGCCCGGGGCGGCCGATTCCCTCGCCGAGCGCAAGCCCTCGCAGATGTCCGGCGGCCAGCAGCAGCGCGTCGCCCTGGCCCGGGCGATCGCCCCCGGCCCCGGCCTCCTGCTGCTCGACGAGCCGCTGGCCGCCCTGGACGTCGACGCGGCGCCGGCCATGCGCTCGCTGCTGCGCCGGATGATCCGGGACGGCAAGCAGACCGCCGTGCTCGTCACCCACTCCGCCCTCGACGCGCTCGTGCTCGCGGACCGGGTGGTCGTGCTGGCCGCCGGCCGCGTCGTCGAGCACGGCCCGACCCGGGCCGTCCTGGCCCGCCCGCGCAGCGCGTTCACCGCCCGGATCGCGGGGCTGGACCTGGTGCCGGGCGTGCGGGAGGGGGACGGCCTGCGGACCGTGGACGGCACCCTCGTCTCCGGGCTGGCGGGGGGTGAGAGCGCGGCCGGGGACAACGTCGTCGCGGTGTTCCCGCCGTCCGCCGTTTCGGTCTTCACCGACGAGCCCCACGGCAGCCCGCGCAACGTCGTGCCGGTCCGGCTGGCGGCGATCGAGCCGCACGGGGACGTCGTCCGGCTGCGCGCCGTCCCTCGGTCGGGTGGTCCCGACTGGGTGGACGGGATCGCCGCGGACGTCACGCCCGCCGCGGTGGCGGACCTCGCCGTCGAACCGGGTGCCGACCTGTGGTTCTCCGTGAAGGCGACAGAGGTCGAGATTCACCTGGCGACGACCTGAGGGTCGCGCTGCGTGTCGACGGCCGGGCTGTTAGTGGACGGAACGTGACCACTTGCGCCACACGAGTCACGTGCGCCCCGATCGTGTTCTTTCTTCTCGCGAGTGCGTCCCCGTAACGTCGCGGACCGTGACAAGGCTGCTGAAGCGGAGCGCCCTCGGGGTGATCGCGACCCAGGTGATCGCGGCCCTCGTGCTGTCCGGGACCGCGAGCGCGTCGGACTCCGCGTCCGTCGCACCCGTGTCCAGGCCGTCGCAGGCGACGCCCGCGGACGCGCTGGGGCCGCAGCTGGCCGGGACCGCGTCGGACTACGTGGTGCTCGCCCAGGACGTGCAGGAGGCGGCCGCCGCCGCCCGGGCCGTCGGCGCGCAGGTCACGCAGAACTATCTGCGGGCCTTCGCCGGGTTCGCCGCCCCGCTGACCCCGCTGCAGCTCGCGCAGCTCCGCACCCGGCCCGGCATCCTCGGCCTCGAGCAGGACCGGCGGATCGACCCGCTCGAGCCCCGCGCGGTCACCACGGAGGGGACTCAGGACAAGCCGGTCAACTGGGGCCTGGACCGCATCGACCAGCAGAACCTTCCGCTGGACGGGCACTACACGACCAAGGCGACCGGCGCGGGCGTCACCGTCTACGTGCTGGACACCGGGGTCGACGTGACGCATCCCGAGTTCGGCGGCCGCGCGCGCATCGGCACCAACACGATCGACGACAACCCCGAGGACTGCGACGGGCACGGCACGGTCGTCGCGGGGATCGCCGCGTCGACGGACTACGGGGTCGCGAAGGACGCGCAGGTCCGCTCGGTGAAGGTGCTCGACTGCAACGGCTCCGGGACGCTGTCCTCGCTGCTCGCGGGGATCGACTGGGTGCTGCAGAACCACTCGGGCGGCCCCGCCGTCGCCGTCATGTCCTGGAGCTACGGGCCGTCGGAGACGCTGCTCTCCGCCGTCACCGAGCTCGTCGACTCGGGGGTGTTCGTCGCCTCGTCCGCGGGCAACTCCGGCGCCGACGACTGCACGGTCGCCCCGCGCGCCGCGCCGGGGGTCCTGGTGGTCGCGAACTCGACCATCGACGACACGCGCAACACCACCTCGAGCACCGGCCGCTGCGTCGGCCTCTACGCCCCGGGCACCCGGATCATCTCGACCACGCCGAACGGCCGGACGGCGTCATACACGGGCACGTCGATGGCGGCGCCGTTCGCGGCCGGGGTCGGGGCGCTCTACAAGCAGGCCCACGGGGACGCCCCGAGCGCGACCGTCAAACAGTGGATCCTGGCCCACGCCACCCAGGGCGTGATCCAGGGCGGCGAGACGGGAGGTACGCCCAACCTTCTCCTGAACACGGGCGGCCTGTAGCGGGGCCTCCGGCGGAATGCACGAACGACACTCTCGCTCATACCTAGTGAGCGAAAGTGCCGTTCGTGAAGATCGACGCGGGCCGCCGCTACGCGTACTTGCTCATCACGTGCTTGACCCGGATGTAGTCCTCGTCGCGGGAGAACTGCACGCCCGCGGCCTGGTCGGAGCACCTCCGCGAACAGCTCCCCGAGCCGGACCGTGCCCGCCGGCGTGGTGTCCGACGGCTTGAGGACCATGGTGTTCCCGGCGGCCAGCGCGGGCCCCGTCTCCCAGGTCGCCATCATCATCGGGTAGTTCCAGTGCGTGATCGACCCGACGACGCCGAGCGGCTCCCGGCGGACGTACGAGGTGGGGAGCCGGACCGCGCGCACGGGGCGCGTCAGCGCAGTTCGCTGAAGCCCGTGTAGGGGACCAGGGCCTCGGGGATCTTCACCGAGCCGTCCGGCTGCTGGCCCTGCTCCAAGATCGCGACCAGGGTGCGGCCGATCGGCAGGCCCGAGCCGTTGAGCGTGGCCGCGAACCCGCGGGTGCCGTCCTTGCTCTTCGTGCGGATCCCCGCGCGCCGGGCCTGGAAGGTGCCGAAGTCCGAGATCGAGGAGATCTCCCGGTACCGGTTCTGGCTGGGCAGCCACACCTCGATGTCGTAGGTGGCCTCCGCGGAGAAACCGATGTCCCCGGCCGCGAGCCGCACCACGCGGTACGCCAGCCCGAGCTCCTGCATGACGGCCTCGGCGTGCCCGACCAGCACCTCGAGCTCCGCCCGCGACCGCTCCGGCTCCACGAACCGGACGAGCTCGACCTTCGAGAACTCGTGCACCCGGATCAGCCCGCGGGTGTCCCGGCCGTACGAGCCCGCTTCCGAGCGGAAGCACGGCGTGTGCGCGGTGTAGGCCAGCGGGAGGTCCTCGGTCGCGAGGGTCTCCTTGGCGTGCAGGTTCGTGAGCGGGACCTCGGCGGTGGGGATGAGGAACAGCTCGCGGTCCGCGACCTCGGTGCGGAACAGGTCCTGCTCGAACTTCGGCAGCTGCCCGGTCCCGGTCATCGTGGCCCGGGTGACCAGCGCGGGGACGGACCACTCTGTGTACCCGTGACGATCGGTGTGCACGTCGAGCAGGAACCGCGCGATGGCCCGCTCGAGCGCCGCGCCCTTGCCCTTGAGCACCGCGAACCGCGGGCCCGAGAGCTTGGTGGCGCGCTGCAGGTCCAGGATCCCGAGCTTCTCGCCCAGGTCCACGTGGTCCAGCGCGGTGAAGTCGAAGTGCTGCGGCTCGCCCCAGGTGCGGACCTGCTCCGCGTCCTCGTCGCTCGCGCCGTCGGGCAGCTCGTCCGCCGGCAGGTTCGGGATGCCGAGCAGCAGCTCCTGCAGCTCGGCGTCGAGGACCTTCTGCTCCTCGTCCGCGAGCGTGATCGTCGCCTTCATCTCCCGGGCCCGTTCGACGAGCGCGGGGCGTTCCTCGGGCGACGCGCCCTTCACCGCCGACGCCAGCCGCTTGGACTCCGCCCGGGACTCGTCGCCGCGCTGGATGGCGGCGTTGCGCCCGCTCAGCAGCTTCTCGAGCGCGGTGGTGTCGAGGTGGAAGCCGCGGCGCGCAAGCTTGCGCACCGCGTCGGTCGCGGGGTCCAGCAGGACGCGGGGGTCGTGCATCCGTCGAGGGTATCGCCCGGGCGCAGCTCCATTTCGCGGAGTACTCCCCGTGGGGAGGTGGCGCACCGCCGTCCGGGACAGCAGGATATGGCGACGATCACGCCCCCGACGACCGAGGAGACCAACGTCGTGACCTCGCCCGCGGTGCCTTCCTACGCCTCCGGAACCTCCGACGTGCCCCTGCTGGGCGACACCATCGGCGACAACTTCGACCGGACCGTCGCCGGTGACCCGGACCGCGAGGCCGTGGTCGAGGTCGCCACCGGGCGTCGCTGGACCTACGCGGAGCTGAAGCGGGACGTGGACGCGCTTGCGCTCGGACTGCTCGACGCCGGGGTGGAGAAGGGCGACCGGGTCGGCATCTGGGCGCCGAACATGGCGGAGTGGACGCTGACCCAGTACGCGACCGCGAAGATCGGCGCCGTCCTGGTCAACATCAATCCCGCCTACCGCACCCACGAGCTGGAGTACGTGCTCAAGCAGGCCGGGATCTCGCTGCTGGTCTCGGCGCGCGAGTTCAAGACCTCGGACTACGCGGGGATGATCTCCGAGGTCCGCGGGAACTGCCCCGACCTGCGCAGCGTCGTCCTGATCGGCTCACCCGAGTGGGACGCGCTGCTGGAGACCGGCCGGGGAGGCTCGGCCGAGCTGCTGGCGCAGATGCAGGGCGAGTTGAGCCCGGACGAGCCGATCAACATCCAGTACACGTCCGGCACCACGGGCTTCCCCAAGGGCGCGACGCTCTCGCACCACAACATCCTCAACAACGGCTACTTCGTCGGCCGGATCTCCGGCTACACGCCCGAGGACCGGGTCTGCATCCCGGTGCCCTTCTACCACTGCTTCGGCATGGTGATGGGCAACCTCGCGTGCACGTCGAACGGTGCGACGATGGTCATCCCGGCGCAGGGCTTCGACCCGAAGGCGACCCTCGACGCCGTCGCGACGGAGCGGTGCACCTCGCTCTACGGGGTGCCCACGATGTTCATCGCCGAGCTCAACCACCCGGACTTCGAGTCCTACGACCTCGCCAGCCTGCGGACCGGGATCATGGCCGGCTCGCCGTGCCCGGTCGAGGTGATGAAGCAGGTCGTCTCCCGGATGGGCATGGAGGAGGTCACCATCTGCTACGGCATGACGGAGACCTCGCCGGTGTCCATGCAGACCCGCGCGGACGACTCGCTCGAGCTGCGTGTCTCCACGGTCGGTCGGGTGCACCCGCACCTCGAGATCAAGATCGTCGACCCGGACACCGGCCTGACGGTGCCCCGGGGCGAACCGGGTGAGCTGTGCACCCGCGGCTACTCGGTGATGCTCGGCTATTGGGACGAGCCGGAGAAGACGGCCGAGGCCATCGACGCGGCGCGCTGGATGCACACCGGTGACCTGGGCGTCATGGACGCCGAGGGGTACGTCAACATCACCGGCCGGATCAAGGACATGGTCATCCGCGGCGGCGAGAACGTGTACCCGCGCGAGATCGAGGAGTTCCTCTACACGCACCCGGACATCGTCGACGCGCAGGTCATCGGGGTCCCGGACGCCAAGTACGGCGAGGAGCTCTGCGCCTGGGTGCAGCTGCGCGAGGGCGTCGCCGACCTGTCGGCGGAGGCCGTGCGGGAGTTCGCCACCGGCAGGCTCGCCCACTACAAGATCCCGCGCTACGTGCTCGTCGTCGACGACTTCCCGATGACGGTCACCGGCAAGGTCCGCAAGGTCGAGATGCGGGAGAAGTCCGTCGGGCTGCTGGACCTCGGCGAGGCGGCCGCGATCAAGAACGTCTGAATCCGCGCCCAATCCGGCGTCCGAACGCCGGTGCACGCGGGCCTGTCCGCGACTAGTCTTGGAGGACAGCGCGTCCCGGTGTCGCTCGGCGAGCCCACCAGTTGTGTGCCGCCGGCGGGAGTCTCGGGGCGCGTTTGTCGTGCCGTGCGCGTCGAGCGCCGCACGACTGCGAGGTGTCGATCGAGGACGGGTGAGAAGCAGGTGCCGACCGGCAGGGTCAAGTGGTACGACGCCGAGAAGGGCTTCGGGTTCCTCGCTCAGGACGGTGGCGAGGACGTCTACGTCCGCAAGGCCTCGCTCCCGGCGGGGATCGAGGCGCTCAAGGCGGGCCAGCGTGTGGAGTTCGGGATGGCCGAGGGCCGGCGCGGCCCGCAGGCGCTGTCCGTGCGCCTGGTCGAGGCGCCGCCGTCCGTCGTCGAGGCCAGGCGCCGGCCGGCGGAGGAGCTGCACGGGCTGATCGAGGACATGATCAAGCTCCTCGACGCCCGGGTGCAGCCCGACCTGCGCCGGGGCCGCTACCCGGACCGCAAGACGGCGAAGCTGGCCGCGGAGGTCGTCCGCGCGGTCGCGCGCGACCTCGACGGCTGAGCCCCGCTCACGCTCAGGTGTCCGGGAAGACCATCTCCGCCCGCGATCCGGTAGGTCGCGGGCTCGCCGCCCTCCAGGCCGTCCGCGGTCAGGGGGCGGCGACCAGGACCCAGGTTCCGCGGGTGGGGAAGTTGACCTCGCCGGTTGCCGGGTCGATGCCCGGGGCGGCCCCCAGGAGCTGGACCTGTGCGGTGACCAGGGTGTCCGCCGGGTCCGGCAGGGCCAGCGTGTAGTCCTGCTGCGCGTTCGGCGTGAAGATCGGGCTCCGGCCGTCCGTGCGGGTGCCGTCCGGGGCGGTGTAGGAGAACACGACGCTCCACGGCGCCGCGGAGACCTCCTCCGGCACTGCCACCTTCACCTCGGTGCCCGCCGGGACCGGCAGCGCGACCTGCGCGGCCTGGTCGTCCGAGCAGTTCTCCATCCTCATGTCGCAGAACTGGGTGGGGCCGACGGTGCGGTCCGTGCCGCCGACCGTCCACGTCACCTCGGGGCTGTCCGACGCGCCGCAACCGGCGAGCAGGAGGGCGGTTCCGGCGGTGAGGAGCGCGGCGACGACACGACGGGGCACACGCCCAGCGTACGGATCAGCCCGGGACCCGGGACGGCTCGGGCGCCGGCGCGGCCCGGACCCCCAGCCCGGGGACGAGCGTGCGGTTCTTCAGCAGCATGAACGTCTGGATCCCGATGACGCCGACCACGCACGCCACCACGCAGAACCCGATCCAGAACGTGCTGTGCGGGAGCAGGACCCCGAGCGCGCCGCCGAACACCCAGGCGATCTGCAGGACGGTCTCGGAGCGGCCGAACGCCGACGCGCGGGACGCCTCGGGCAGGTCCCGCTGGATCACGGCGTCGAGGCAGACCTTGGCGAGCGCGCTGGACGTCGCGCCGACGAGGCCGACGATCGCGGCCGTGAAGATGCCCGGGAACACCGCCGCCACCACCGCCGACGCGCACGCCGCGGCGATGCAGCACAGCACCACGGCCTCGGCGTGGCCGAACGACGCCCGCGAGCCCACGCCGTTGCCGAGGAACGAGCCGACGCCCGCGGCCGCGCCGATGATGCCGATCAGGAACAGCTGCTGCTTCGGGTCCGACGCCGTCTGCTCCTTGACGACGAACGCGACGAACAGGGTCAGGAAGCCGGTGAGCACCCGGACGGCGCTGTTGCCCCACAGCGCGATCAGCACGGACCGGCCGATCGGCTGCCGCTTGGCGCGCCGGGTGCTCCGCAGCTGGGCCGGGATCTCCCCGGACGTCGTCTCCACCCAGCGCGGGATCCGCAGGCAGAGCCACGTGCCGACGACGCACAGCGCGGCCGTGTAGTAGAGCGCGGCGGGCGACCCGAACATGCCCGCGACCCCGGCCGCGATACCGCCGAACACCCCGCCCGCGGCCAGCCCGAACGTCGTCAACCGGGAGTTCGTGGTGGCCAGCGTGATCCGTTCCGGCAGCACGCGCGGGGTGACCGCGGCCTTGAGCACCACGAACGACTTGCTCAGCACCATGGTGCCGAGCGCGGCCGGGTAGAGGATCCAGTTGTCGTAGTTCAGCGCCATGACGACGGCGAGCACGGCGCGCCCGGCGAACGACACGGCCAGCGCGGCGCGGCGCCCGCGCTGCAGCTTGTCCAGCAGCGGGCCGATCACCGGCGCCACGACGGCGAACGGCGCGGCCGTGATCGCGAGGTAGAGCGCGACGTTGGTCTTGCTCTCGGCGCTCGCGGCCGCGAAGAACAGGGTGTTCGCGAGCGCGACGGCCACCGCGGCGTCGACGGCGTAGCTCATCATCGTCGCGTAGGTGAGCGCGGTGAGCCCGGAACGGTCCGCACCGTCCGCCGTCGCGGCGCGGTGGAACGTGTCCACGACCCGCCCGGTGAGCTGGCGGCTGCGCATGGCGGCGACGCGGGTGACGGTCAGCTTCCTCGGGACCCGCGCCTCGCCCCGGGTGCGCGGCGCCTCCGCGGGTGCCTCAGGAGCCTCCTCCGGCGTCTCCTCGACGGGCGGCGGCCCGGCCGCGGACCAGCCGGCGTCCGCCCGGGGGTCGTCCGGGCCCAGGTTCGTCCGCCAGGTCTCGACGCGGTCGGTGGGCCGGTCCTCCGAGGTCGGGGGCGCGGGGGTCGCGGGCTGGACGCGGCGGTACTCGGCCGGGTCGTAGTCCGGGTCGTCGTGCCAGGGGTAGCGGCGGCGGATCGTCGGTTCCCGGTTCAGCGGCGGCGTGCGGGGCGGCTCCGGCTGCCGAGGAACCGGACCGGGCTCCTGCCCGGCCGGGCCGGACTCCTGCGCCGACGGGGCCGGCCCGGGATCCGGGGAGACCGGGCCACCCGTCGCGGTCGCGCCGTCGACCGTCACCCAGCGCCTGCGGCCACGGCCGGGCCACCTGCCGGAGGAGGAGGACCGCGCCATGGGCCCATTCTGCCCCGGCGAACGCGATCACGAGGCGTGTCCCGCCGCCATGTCCCGATCACATCGCCGACCGGTCCGCGGGCACGGATCAGGACGGCAGGCGCACCCGGAACAAGCTCGGCCAGTACTTCCCGGTGATCAGGTACTCGTCCCCGGAGAGGTGCGCGATGCCGTTGAGCACGTCGGTGCCCGCGCGCTCGTCCGCGGTGAGCAGCCCGGACGCGTCGACGACCCGGTCCACCGCCCCCGTCGCCGGGTCGATCCGGACGATCCGCTCGGTGCGCCAGACGTTGGCCCAGACCCGGCCGTCGACGCACTCGAGCTCGTTGATCTCGGGGAGCGGCCGCCCGTCGAGGGTGACGTCCACGGTGCCCGTCTCGGCGAACGTCGCCGGGTCGTGGAAGTGCAGGGTCGGGGTGCCGTCGGAGCGGACCAGCCGTGTGCCGTCCCCGCACAGGCCCCAGCCCTCGGTGCTGATCGGGGCCTCCCGCAGCACCGTCAGCGACGCCCGGTCCCACTGCAACGCGACGCCGTCCTTGTAGGTGAGCTGCCAGATCCGGTCCCCGACGACCGTCACGCCCTCGCCGAAGTACCCGCCCGGCAGGGGCGCCGCGCGCCGGACGGCCCCGGTGGCCGGGTCGAGTTCCCGCAGCTCGGAGAGGTTCGACAGCCCCGTCCCCTCGTACAGCGTGCCGCCGGAGAGCTCGAGTCCCTCGGTGAAGGCGGTGCGGTCGTGCGGGACGGTGCCGAGGACCGCGGGTCGCTGCGCGGGGACGGCGTCCGCCGGCGCGGCGGCCGCCCCGCAGCCCGCCACGGCCGCGACGACCAGCACGAGCACGGCGGAGAGGGGCCGGAGGGGACGCACCCGGGAGATGGTGCCGCACCACCGCGGGGCGGACCCGGTCCGGCGCGCCGGGAAGGGGTGGCACAATCGAGCACGTGAGCGCCGTGACGTCCCCCGACCAGCAGCGCCTTCTCGTGGAGGCGGTGGAGCAGGCCCGTGCCGCCGCCGTCGAGGAGGCGGCCGCCGAGGTCGGCCGGACCGCGGCCCCCGGCGTCGTCGGGCAGCACCTCGAGGCCCGGCCGGAAGGCGTCTCGGCGCTGACCCACTACTTCGCCTCGGAGGTGCCCGGCTACCGCGGCTGGCGCTGGTCGGTGACCATGGCGTGTGCCGGCGAGGACGAGCCGGTGACGGTCAGCGAGGTCGTGCTGGTCCCCGGCGACGACGCCCTGGTCGGCCCCGTCTGGGTGCCCTGGCAGGAGCGCGTCCGCCCGGGTGACCTCGGCGTCGGCGACCTGCTGCCGCCCGCCCCGGACGACACCCGGCTCGTGCCCGCCTACCTCGCCTCGGACGACCCGGCGGTCGAGGAGGTCGCGGTGGAGGTCGGCCTCGGCCGCACCCGCGTGCTGAGCCACGAGGGCCGGCTCGACGCCGCCGAGCGCTGGCACGCGGGCCCGCACGGCCCGTCCGCGGACATGGCTCGCTCGGCCCCCGCGGTGTGCGGCACCTGCGCGTTCTTCCTCCCGCTGGCCGGGTCGCTGCGCGCCGGGTTCGGTGTCTGCGGCAACGAGTACGCCCCCGCGGACGGCAGCGTCGTCTCCGTCGAGTTCGGGTGCGGCGCCCACTCGGATGTCGTCGTCGAGCAGGGATCGCCGGTGCACGTCGCCGAGCTGGTCTACGACGACGGTGTGGACATGGAGTCCGTTCCCGAGTCGCAGAACTCCTGAGCACCGTCCTGAGCGCGCCCGATCCCTTCTCGACGGCCGCGCTCCGCGACGCCGTCCTCGGCGCCTGGGCCGCCTCGCCCACCCGCTTCCGCGAGGATGCGAACGCCGAGGAGGACCTGCTGCTCGGCGGCTACGCGGAGGCGTGGTTCGTCGAGCTCGCGCAGAACGCCGCGGACGCCGCCCGCGCCGCGGGCCGTCCCGGTCGGCTCCGGGTCTCGCTGACCGACCGCGAGCTGCGCGTCGCCAACACCGGGGCGCCCCTCGACGCGGCCGGGGTCGCGGCCCTCGCCTCGCTCCGCGCCTCCGCCAAGCGGGACGACCACGGCTCCGTCGGACGCTTCGGCGTCGGGTTCGCGGCGGTGGTCCCGGTGTCGCCCGAGCCCCGGATCGTCGCGGCGGACGGACGAGGGGTGCGGTTCTCGGCCACCCGGACCGCAGAGGAGGTCGCCGGGTTGCCCGGCCCCGCGGCCGAGCTGGCCCGCCGCGCCGGACAGCTCCCGGTGCTGCGGCTGGTCTGGCCGGTCGACGAGGACGAGCCGGCCCCGCCGGACGGCTACGAGACCGAGGTCCGGCTCCCGCTGCGTCCCGGGACCGACGGCGAGGCCCTGCTCGCCGAGGCCCGCGAGGCGGCCCCTGACCTGCTGCTCGCGCTGCCGGACCTGGCCGAGATCGCCGTCGGCGAGACCGTGCTCGCGCGGACGGACGACGGGGACGTCGCGACCGTCGGGGGCCGCCGCTGGCGGCTCGCCCGCCGCTCCGGGGCCCTCGACGAGGCCACCGCCGACACCGCCGTCGAGCAGCGCGAACGCCGCACCTGGTCCGTCTGCTGGGCCCTCCCGCTCGACGGCCCGCTGCCCGCCGGCGAGGTGCTGCACGCCCCGACGGCCAGCGGCGAGCGGCTGACCCTGCCCGCCCGGCTGATCGCGACCCTGCCCCTGGAACCGGACCGTCGCAGGGTCCGGCCCGGCCCCCTCACGGACGCCCTCGTCCGCGAGGCCGGCGTGGCCTACCTCGACCTCGTCGAGTCCGTCCCGCCCGCCGAGCGCACCCTGCTCGTCCCGGGACCCGGGTTCCCGGCCTCCCCGCTCGACGGCCTGCTCCGCGAGGCCCTGCTCGACGTGCTGCGAGACGGCGCCTGGCTGCCCGGCGCGGCCGGCCCGGCGCTCGCGCCCCGGCGGGCCGAGTGGCTGGACGTCCCGGGCGCCGAGGGGCTGCCCGCGCTGCTCGCCGCCGCCGACCCGGCGTTCGAGCGGCTGGTCGACGTCCCGGAGTCGGGGCCGGCCGCGCTGCAGGAGCTGGGGGTCACCCGCGTCCCCGCGGCCGAGCTGACCGAGCGGCTGCTGCGCGTCGAGCGGCCGGACACCTGGTGGCGCGACCTCTACGCCGCCCTGGAACCGGCCGCGGAGACCGTTCCGGGGCTGGCCGAGGAGCTGCGGGCGCTGCCCGTCCCGCTCGCCGACGGGCGGCTGGCGGCCGGGGCCGCGTCGGTTCTCCTGGCCGAGCCGGATGCCGATCCCGCGGTACGGACCGTTGCGGAGCTGGGGCTGCCCGGCCTGCACGTGGCTGCGCCCGAGGCCGTCCACCCGTTGCTGGCCCGCCTCGGCGCCGGCGCCGCCGACCCGGCGTCGCTGCTGGAGCACCCGGCGGTGCGGGACGCCGTCGACCGCTCCCTCGACGACGCGGACGCCGGGCTGGACCCGGAACCGCTGGCCGCGGCGGTCCTCGGCCTGCTCGGCGCCACCGGCGACCGTGTCGCCGGGACGGGGGCCCTCGCCCTGCCGGACTCCGAGGGGAACCCGGCCCGGGCCGACGAGCTGATGCTCCCGGACGCCGCGCTGGCGCCGCTGCTCGATCCGGACGCGCCGGTCGGGGTCCTGGACGGCCGGTGGGCGACGCGGATCCCGCGGGAGGCGTTCGTCGCGGCCGGGGTGCTGGACGGGTTCGCCGTGGTCGTCGACGAGGAGCCGGTCGGGCCGGACCACGAGCTGCACGACGAGGACCTGTGGTGGGACTCGCTCGAGGGCGGGCCCGCCCGGGTCGTCGCGGTCCGGGACCTCGACCTCGTCGCGGACGACGCCTGGCCGGCTGCGCTGCGACTGCTCGCCGCCGAGCCGGACACCCGGGCCGCGGTGCTGCGCAGCGGTGGTTACACGGGCTGGTGGCTCGCCCGGAACGCCCTTCTCGGAGGCCGGGCGCCGGCGTACTGGCGGCTGCCCTCGGCGTCCGCGCTCGCCGGGTTCTACGACCCGGTCCCGGACACCGGGATCGACGAGACGCTGCTCGCCGCGATCGGGGTGCGCGCCGGGCTCGTCGTCCGCTCGACCGACGACGCCGCGGACCTGCTCGCCCGGCTCGGCGACCCCGCCCGCACCCCGGACGCGGGACTCGCCCTGGCCGCGCACGCCGCGCTGGCGGACGCGCTCGTCGAGGAGCTGGTGGACGTCGACCGGCTCGAGCTGCCGGAACGCGTCCGCTCGCTCGCCGGGGGTGTCGTGGCGGTCGACGACGCGGTCGTCCTCGACGCCCCGTGGACCGCGGCCGTCCTGCCCGCGGGCGAGCTGGTGGGGGGCGGGGACCCGGCCGCGCTCGCCGAGCTGCTCGACCTCCCCCTCTCCTCCGACGTCGTGGCGGCGGAGATCGTGGGGGAGGGCGAGCCGGTCGCGTGGTCCGCGCTGCCCGAGGTCCTCGTGGTGTGCCACACACTCGGCGTCGACGTGCCGGCCGGTGAGCTGCGCCGGCACGAGGACCTGCGGATACGGCTGCGGCGGCCCGAACAGGGGGTCCGCAGCGTCCCGGCCTGGCCCGATGCCGGCGGACGGTGGCACGCCGCCGATCCCGTACGGGCGTTGCTGGCCTCGCTGGCCGATCACGCTGCCAGCCCCACCGATGGGTGACACGCCGGCCTGCGTGCTAGGAACGAGTACGTGAGAGATCAGTTGGGCCACCGACGTCCCGGCAACCGGCCCGGCCGGGTGGCCGTGCTGTCCGTGCACACCTCGCCGATGGAGCAGCCCGGCACCGGCGACGCCGGCGGGATGAACGTCTACATCGTCGAGACGGCCGTCCGGATGGCCCGCCGCGGTGTGCCCGTCGAGATCTTCACCCGCGCCACGTCGTCGGAGCAGCCGCCCGTCGCGGAGCTCGCGCCCGGCGTCCTCGTCCGGCACGTCGCCGCCGGCCCGTTCGAGGGGCTCGGCAAGCAGGACCTGCCCAGCCAGCTCTGCGCGTTCACCGCGGGCGTGCTGCGCGCCGAGGCCCGGCAGGAGCCCGGCTGGTACGGCGTCGTGCACTCGCACTACTGGCTCTCCGGCCAGGTCGGCTGGCTCGCCCGGGACCGCTGGGGCGTGCCGCTCGTGCACAGCGCGCACACCCTCGCCCGGGTCAAGAACGCCGCGCTCGCCGAGGGGGACAGCCCGGAGCCGGTGGTCCGGGTGATCGGCGAGGACCAGGTCGTGGCCGAGGCGGACCGGCTCGTCGCCAACACCGAGGCCGAGGCCCGGCAGCTCGTCGAGCTTTGCGGCGCGGACCCCATGCGTACCGTCGCCGTCGCGCCGGGCGTGGACCTCGACCGCTTCCGGCCCGGTGACCGGCCGGCCTCCCGGGCCGCGCTCGGGCTCGCGTCCGACGCCGTCGTGCTCGCCTTCGTCGGCCGGATCCAGCCGCTCAAGGCCCCGGACGTGCTGCTCCGCGCGGCCGCCGAGCTGCTGCACCGCGATCCGTCGCTGCGCGAGCGGCTGGTCGTGCTGATCGCGGGCGGCCCGTCGGGCAGCGGGCTCACCGAACCGACGTCGCTGCACCGGCTCGCGGACAGCCTCGGCATCACCGACGTCATGCGCTTCCTGCCGCCGCAGGGCAAGGGGCTCGCGGACGTGTACCGGGCGGCGGACGTCGTCGCGGTCCCCAGCCACAACGAGTCCTTCGGGCTGGTCGCGCTGGAGGCGCAGGCCTGCGGGACTCCGGTCGTCGCGGCGCGGGTCGGCGGGCTGCCGGTCGCGGTCGCCGACGGCCGCTCGGGGTTGCTGGTCCCCGGGCACGGCTCCGGCCAGTGGGCCGACGCGCTGGCCCGGGTCGCCCTGCAGCCCCGCCGGCGGGACGAGCTGGCCCTCGGGGCCGTCGTCCACGCGCGGGAGTTCTCCTGGGACCGCACGACCGACGCGCTGCTGGACACCTACGCCGGCGCGGCGGACGAGTTCACGGCCCGCATGCGGCGGAGTGCGCTCGCGGGGATCGTCGACGGATGATCGGAGAACCGCCGATGACGGACCAGCAGGACCCCGACGCGACGATCGGCGCCGCGCTGGCGGAGCTGGACGTCGAGCACACCCGGCGCGAGGCCGGGCAGTACCTCGTCCAGCTGCCGGGCACCAACCGCCTGCAGACGCCGACCTGGCTGCTCGTGCGGGACCGGACCCTGTTCGTGCAGGCCTTCGTCTGCCGGCAGCCGGACGAGAACCACGAGGGCGTCTATCGCTTCATGCTGCAGCGCAACGCCCGCCTCTACGGGGTGCACTACGCGCTGGACCGGGTCGGGGACATCCACCTGCTGGGCCGGATCCCGCTGCACGCCGTGGACGCCGAGGAGCTGGACCGGGTGCTCGGCCAGGTCCTGGAGGCCGCGGACGGGGACTTCAACACGTTCCTCGAGCTGGGCTTCGCCTCCTCGATCCGCCGGGAGTACGCGTGGCGGACGGAGCGCGGGGAGTCCCTGGCGAACCTGAAGGCGTTCGAGCACCTCTTCTAGCGGCTTCGCCGCCTGCGCGCGTTTCTCGTTGCCAGGGCGACGATATCCACGCAACGACCAACGGACGCGCCCACCTCCTCCGTCCTGGGTGCATGAGGGCATCGGGAGTGGCCCGGCGGCGGTGGTTCGCCGGCGTCGTGATCGGGGTGGTCGTGCTCGCGTCCGCGGCGGTGATCGTGGGGGTGGCGGGCCAGGGGGCTTCGTCGTCGAGCGGGAGCGCGGTGTCGCCGGCGATCGGGAGGTCGGAGTCGGGGCCGAGCTGAGGCGGGTCAGGCCGCCCGGGGCCCGTACATGATCACTCCGACGCCGAGCAGGCAGATCGCGGCGCCGACGACGTCGAACCGGTCCGGCCGGAACCCGTCGACCACCATCGCCCACGCCAGCGACCCGGCGACGAACACGCCGCCGTACGCGGCCAGGATCCGGCCGAAGTCCGCGTCCGGCTGCAGGGTCGCGACGAAGCCGTAGATCCCCAGGGCTACGACGCCGGCGCCCGTCCACAGCAGGCCCCGGTGCTCGCGGACGCCCTGCCAGACGAGCCACGCGCCGCCGATCTCCGCGACCGCGGCGAGCACGAAGAGGGCGATCGAGCGGAGGACCGTCATGATCCGGGGAGGGTAGCCGGATAGGCTCTCCCGGCACGTCGAGGAAGGGGTGGCGGATGCCGGCCGGCACGTTGGTCCGCAACGGGGCGGCCCCGTTGTGGGCGCAGCTGCTCGCGGACCTGCGCATCCGGCTCGACGCCCACGAGTTCGACGCCGCGTTCCCCGGTGAGCTGGCCCTCGTCGCCGAGTACGGGGTCAGCCGGCACACCGTGCGCGAGGCGCTGCGCCGGCTGCGGGACGAGGGCGTGGTCGT
This sequence comes from Pseudonocardia sp., assembly GCF_025465255.1. Classification (GTDB taxonomy): domain Bacteria; phylum Actinomycetota; class Actinomycetes; order Mycobacteriales; family Pseudonocardiaceae; genus Pseudonocardia. The sequence continues at coordinate 77,668 of NZ_JAODNI010000026.1, read as the reverse complement.
CGCCGGGCGGGGCCGCGCGCCCCGGCTGGCCGCGCCGATGGAGATCGAGCAGCAGCTCGGCGCGATCTACAGCCTGTTCTCCGCGGTCGAGGGCACGGGACGCGTGCAGCGCAGCGTCGTGCACACCCTGGACGTCCGCGCGGACGGGGTGGTCGCCGCGCGGCTCGGCCGGGAGGAGTCCACGCCGCTCGTCCATCTCGAACGGCTGCGCCTCGCGGACGGTGAGCCGCTGGCCGTCGACCGGGTGTGGCTGCCGGAGGACCTGGCGGCGCCGCTGCTGGACGTCGACTTCACCCACACCGGCCTCTACGACGAGCTGGCGCGGCTCTGCGGGATCCGCGTCGCGGGCGGCCGGGAGAACATCCGCGCGGTGATCCCGACGGAGGAGGAGCGGCGGCTGCTGGGCGTCGGGCCCGGGGTCGCGGCGCTCGCGATCGAACGCCTGGGCAGCTCGGGCGGGGTGCCGGTCGAGTGGCGGCACACGCTCGTCCGCGGGGACCGGTTCACCCTCACCGCGCAGTTCTCCGCGCGGGACGGCTACCAGATGGAGCTCGGGCCGAACAGACCCTAGCCGTCCGGTCGGTCGACCTAGACCCGGACGTGGATCCGCACGTCCGTTCCCTCCGCATGCCGGTGGATCCGGACGAGGTCCGCCAGCCGGTGGACCAGCCACAACCCGTGGTCCTCGTGCCCGCGGCCGGGATGCCGGCGCCCGGCGAGGACGTCCGGGATCCGGCCGCTGTCCTGCAGCTCCACCCTGACCTCGCCCTCGGCGACCCAGGCCAGGAGCACCCCGCAGCCGCCGGAGTGGACGATCGTGTTGACCGCGAGCTCCTGCACGATGCGGCGCAGGTCCGAGATCCGCTCCGGCGCCATCCCGGCCTGCTCGGCGATCTCGTGAACCCGGTGCCGGGCGCCGCGCGGACCGGTCAGGGTGCTGAGCACGACCAGGTCCGCGTCGTCGGGCGGCGGGGGCAGCGGCCGGTCGAACGAGCGCGCCGTGGCGGCCGGGTCCACGTACCCCGGGCTGGTCCAGCGGCTCGTGCCGTCGCTGATGTCCGGATGGGTGCGCAGCGCGTCCTCCAGCACCGGCTCCCTCAGCCGGGTGGTGTCGTACGGGCAGATCACGTGCACCAGGGTGTCCGCCAGGGCGACGTTGATCAGCGCCTCGTGCTCCGCGCAGGCCGGGTACTCCTCGTCCGAACGACCGGCCCAGATCGGCTCCCCGACGATCCGGACCCTCCGTCCCGCGTGCTCCTCGGCGAACGCCCGCAGCACCGTGCCGATGATCCGGCCGGGGTTGCGGCCGGCCACCGCCATGTCCGCGAGCCGGACCCGCCGGGCGTCGTCGCCGAGACCGTCGCGGACCAGCTCCAGGTTGCGGCCCGGGACGGCGACGAGTACTGGTTCGTCCCGACCCAGCCCGCCGTGGACGAAGTCCAGGAGGCCGCCGAGGTAGCTCGCGTCGTCGTCGTAGAAGAGACCGTCATGGCGCAACCCCCCATCCGGTAACGGATCAGCGGTGGGCAGTGCGGCAGGCGACATACGGGACCCCTTCTCCTGGCCAAATTGGAGCGAGGCTAGCTGGGCATGTCCTGGGAGGTTCCGTCGTCGTCTCGGCCGCGCGACGGGTGGTCGCTCGCGGGATACGAGCGGTGACCCGTGTCGGCCGTCCGGTCGAGGCGCCGTGCCCTGCGCGGCCCGGCTGCTGTCAGGGTGCGACGGGCACCGACACCCCGATGCCGCCGGCGGTCCCGGCCCCGTAGCGGGCGATCTCCGCCTCGAGGTCGAGCGGGGTGGTGCGCATGGCGGTGTCCGGGGACAGCAGCTCCGCCGGCACCAGCCAGCTCACCTCGAACTCCAGGCCGTCCGGGTCCTGGGCGTAGAGGGCCTTCGTGCTGCCGTGGTCCGACGCACCGACGAGCGCGCCGTTCGCCCGGAGCACACCGGCGATCCGAGCGAGCTCGGCGAGCGTGTCCACCTCCCAGGCCAGGTGGTAGAGCCCGACGGCTCCGCGCCCGGCCGTGGAGGCGCCGGCCTCCCCGCCGATCGCGAACAGGCCGAGGTCGTGGTCGTTCGTGGAGCCTTCGGCCTGCAGGAACGCGGCCCGGCCGGGGAGCGCCGTCCTCACCCGGAAACCGAGGGCCTCCGTGTAGAACGCCACGCTCCGGTCGACGTCGCGGACGTAGAGGACGGCGTGGTTGAGGCGCTGGACGGGCATGAATGCTCCTTACTGTTTGAAAGTTCAACAGTGACGCTACGCGCAGAAGCATGAATGTTCAAGCAGGCTGTCGTAGGCTCACGGCATGGACGAGGGGACGCGCTGGCTCACCGCCGAGGAGCGCGCGGCATGGCTCGCCTTCGTGGCGGCGACGACTCTGCTCGACGGCGCGCTCGACCGCCAGCTGCAGCGCGAGGCCGGGATGCCGCTGGCGTACTACCAGATCCTGGCGATGCTCTCCGAGGTCCCGGCCCGGACGCTGCGGATGAGCGAGCTCGCGGACATCACCCAGAGCTCGCAGAGCCGGATCAGCCACGCCGTCGCCCGGCTCGAGCGGCAGGGCTGGGTGCTGCGGCGCCCCTGCCCGGACGACCGGCGCAGCACCTTCGCCGAGCTCACGCCGGCGGGCCTCGCGGCGCTGGCCGCGGCCGCGCCCGGACACGTGCGCAGCGTCCGGGAGAACCTGTTCGACGTGCTGAGCACCGAGCAGGTCGGTCAGCTCGCCGCGATCTGCCGCGCGATGCTCGGCCCGCTCACCGCCGATCCGGACGCCCGGCCGGTCCCCGGCGCCTGCGCGGACTGACCCTCCGCCCGCCTGATCCTTCTCACGTCCGCACCGCTGGAACGGACTCCGACTGGCAAGCTGTGCGCCATGCCGACACTCGTGCTGCTGCGCCACGGACAGAGCGACTGGAACGTCGAGAACCTGTTCACCGGGTGGGTCGACGTGCCCTTGTCGGAGGTCGGCGAGGCCGAGGCCGTCCGCGGGGGCGAGCTGATGAAGGAGGCCGGGCTGCTCCCGGACGTCCTGCACACCTCGCTGCTGCGCCGCGCGATCAACACCGCGAACCTCGCCCTCGACGCGGCCGACCGGCACTGGATCCCCGTCCGGCGGGACTGGCGGCTCAACGAGCGGCACTACGGCGCGCTGCAGGGCAAGGACAAGAAGCAGATCCGCGAGGAGTTCGGCGAGGAGCAGTTCATGACCTGGCGCCGCTCCTACGACGTACCGCCGCCGCCGATCGAGAAGGGCTCGGAGTGGTCCCAGGACGGGGACCAGCGCTACGCCGGCATCGAGGCCCCGCTCACCGAGTGCCTCGCGGACGTCGTCGCGCGGATGCTGCCGTACTGGGACGGGGCCATCGTGCCCGACCTGCGGGCGGGGAGGACGGTGCTGGTGGCGGCGCACGGGAACTCCCTGCGGGCCCTGGTCAAGGAGCTTGACGGGATCTCCGACGAGGACATCGCCGGCCTCAACATCCCCACCGGCATCCCGCTGCGCTACGAGCTCGACGACGACCTGAAGCCCACCACGCCGGGCGGCGTCTACCTGGACCCGGCCGCCGCGGAAGAGGCCATCAAGGGCGTGGCGAACCAGGGCCGCTGACCCCGTCCCGGCGCGCGTCATCCAGCTGGGTGAACGCGGGGTGAACGAGGACGGAACTCTGCCGTTCCGGGGCGTCAGCAGGGTCACCTTGGGGCCCGTGGAGCTGTGTTCGGGCTGGTCGGGCTGCCTACGATGCCGCATGTGACCGTGCTGGCGTTCGTGCTGGTGGCCGTCGCCGCCCTCCTCGTCGGGGGTGGGGTCGGTCTCCTGCTCGGCCTGCGTTCCCGGCGGCCGGGTCGTACCCGGTCCCGCACGGGAGGGACGTCCCGCCCGCGCGACCGGCGGGACGTCCCCACCCTCGCGGAGCTGCTGCAGCGGGTGTTCCGCTCCGCCGGCGGCGGGACGGCCGTGCTCGCCCCGAGCGGGGACGTCGTCCTGGCCAACGCCCGCGCGACCGAGCTCGGCGTGGTCCGGGACGGACGCCCGGACCCCCGGGCCTGGGCCGCCTGCCAGCAGGTGCTCGCCGACGGTTCGCCCTGCGAGGTGGATCTCTCGCCACTGGAGTACCGCGCCCGCCGGCCCACGGCCGTCGTCGCGACGGTGCGGCCGCTGGGGGACGGGTTCACCGTCGTCGAGGCGGCCGACACCTCCGAGGTCGTGCGGCTCGAGGCCACCCGGCGGGACTTCGTCGCGAACGTGTCGCACGAGCTCAAGACGCCGGTCGGCGCCGTCGGGCTGCTGGCCGAGGCGGTGCTCGACGCCGCGGACGACCCCGTCGAGGTCCACCGTTTCGCCAGCAAGATCCTGCGCGAGTCGACCCGGCTCGGCTCGCTCGTCACCGAGCTGATCGCGCTCTCCCGGCTGACCGGCGCGGAGAAGCTGCCCGAGCTGGCCGCCGTCGACGTCGACGACGTCGTGGAGGAGTCCCTCGCCCGGGCCCGGCTCTCCGCCGAGGCCGCGGGCATCGAGATCACCGTCGACGACCCGGCCGGCCTCAAGGTCGACGGGGACCGGACGCTGCTGGTCACCGCCCTGGTCAACCTCGTCGAGAACGCCATCGCGTACTCGCCGCCCGAGGCCTCGGTCTCGGTCACCCGCCGGCTCGCGGGCGCCTGGATCGAGATCGCGGTGACCGACCGCGGCATCGGGATCGCCCCCGAGCACCAGGAACGCGTCTTCGAGCGCTTCTTCCGCGTCGACCCCGCACGCTCGCGGGCGACCGGCGGGACCGGGCTCGGCCTGGCCATCGTCAAGCACGTGCTCGCCAACCACGGCGGCGAGGTGCGGCTGTGGAGCAGGCCCGGGACCGGATCCACCTTCACCATGCGGCTGCCCGTCCGCGGCGCCGACGTCCCGGAGACCGATACTCCGGAACTCCCCGATCCGGCGGCGGACGCCGGCAGAGCTGGAGGATCGACATGACCAGGGTGCTGATCGTCGAGGACGAGGAGTCCTTCGCGGACCCGCTCGCCTTCCTGCTGCGGAAGGAGGGCTTCACCACCGCCGTCGCGATTACCGGACAGCAGGCGCTGGAGGAGTTCGACCGCAACGGCGCCGACATCGTGCTGCTCGACCTCATGCTCCCCGGCATGAGCGGCACGGACGTCTGCAAGGCGCTGCGCACGCGCTCTGCCGTCCCGGTGATCATGGTGACGGCGCGGGACAGCGAGATCGACAAGGTGGTGGGCCTCGAGCTCGGCGCCGACGACTATGTCACCAAGCCCTACTCGGCCCGCGAGCTCATCGCGCGCGTCCGGGCGGTCCTGCGTCGCGGCGGTGACGGCGCGGGCGAGCCCGAGAGCGGCGGCGCGGTGCTCGAGGCGGGCCCGGTGCGGATGGACGTCGACCGGCACGTCGTGAGCGTCGGCGGGGCGGAGGTGGCGCTGCCGCTCAAGGAGTTCGACCTCCTGGAGTACCTGCTCCGCAACGCCGGCCGGGTGCTCACCCGCGGCCAGCTGATCGACCGGGTCTGGGGCGCGGACTACGTGGGGGACACCAAGACCCTCGACGTGCACGTCAAGCGGCTGCGGGCGAAGGTCGAGACGGACCCGTCGGTGCCGAAGCACCTGGTCACGGTCCGGGGCCTGGGCTACAAGTTCGAGACCTGACCTGCGCGGGGTCACGGGCCGAACGCCCGTGAGGTGCGCCGATCATGGGTGAAGGGCGTCGCGGAGCCGGAAAGTACGACCCCGAGCCCATTATCGAGAGCTTCGGAAGACCGGCTGCCCGTGATCCGCGGTCGAGCGCGGCTGCGACCTTCGCCATCAGCGGCGCGGGATTCGCCAGGACGTCCAGGTCTGTGGCGTGGAAGACCGTCCATCCCGCGTCCTCGAGGAAGTTCATCCTGCGGCGGTCCCGTCGCTGCGCCCGCCGGCCGGTGTGTGCGTCGCCGTCGTACTCCAGGCCCACCCGCTGCCGCTCCCGGCCGAGGTCGAATGGTTCGAGACATCTGTGGACGCCCGGGCGGGTTCCGGCCCGTCCTGCCCGAGCCTGTCCTGCCCGAGCCCAGCGACGCCCGCCCTGTTGATCATGTCAGGACGGCCGTCACGGCACGTGGATCATGGACAGAAGGCCGCCGGAACCGGCCGTCACGCGACACTTCACCCATGATCGACGCGATCCGCGACCGTCTGCCCATGATCGCGGGTTCCGAGGCTCGGGGGACGGTTCGGTCACGGTCGGAGAACGGCGGTGATACGGGTCGGTAACCTGATCGCGTGCGCCTGGGTGTGCTCGACGTCGGTTCCAACACCGTCCATCTGCTGGTGGTGGACGCGCATCGTGGTGGGCACCCGACCCCGATGACGTCGGAGAAGGCGGAGCTGCGCCTCGCCGAGCACCTGGGCCGGGACGGGGCGCTGGACCGCTCCGGCGCGGACTCCCTGGTCGCGGCGGTGCACAGGGCGCGGGACGCGTCGATCGCGCTCGGCTGCGACGACCTGCTCGCCTTCGCCACGTCCGCCCTACGGGACGCCACCAACTCCGCCGCCGTGCTCACCCGGGTCCGGGCGGAGACGGGCGTCGCGCTCCAGGTCCTGCCGGGGGACGACGAGGCGCGCTACACCTTCCTGGCCGTCCGCCGCTGGTACGGCTGGTCCGCCGGGCGGTTGCTGGTCCTGGACATCGGCGGCGGCTCGCTCGAGCTCGCCACCGGGCGGGACGAGCACCCGGCCGCGGCCGCGTCGCTGCCGCTCGGGGCGGGCCGGCTCACCCGGGACCACTTCACCTCGGACCCGCCCAGCCGCGCGGAGGTCGCCGCGCTGCGCGAGAAGCTCGACGCGGACCTCGCGCCGGTGGCCCGGGATCTGCGCCGCGACGGGGAACCGGATCTGGTCGTCGGGACGTCCAAGACGTTCCGCTCGCTCGCCCGGCTCACGGGTGCGCAGCCGTCGAGCGCCGGGCTGCGGGTCCGCCGCACGCTCACCGACGTGGGGCTGCGCCAGCTCATGTCGTTCATCAGCCGGATGTCCTCCGCGGACCTCGCCGAGTTGGAGGGGGTGAGCGCGAGCCGGGCCCACCAGGTCGTCGCGGGCGCCCTCGTCGCGGAGGCCGCGATGCGCGCGCTGAAGGTGTCCGAACTCGACATCTGCCCCTGGGCGTTGCGCGAAGGAGTGATCCTCCGGAGGCTCGACACGCTCGATGGGTCGTCCCGGAGCGACCGCTCGGCGCAGGACGCGCCATCAGCACTTGGACGCTTGACGTCGGACGGGGCACGGTGTAGCGGATGAGTTCAGAGACCGACCAGCCCCGTCAGCGCACGGTCGCCGAGCTGCTCGCCGAGAACGGCGGCGGCGGCGCCGGTCGTCGGCGACGCCGCCGAGAGGCCGACGACCCCGTCGAGACCCCTGACGGCGAGGGCTCCGACGGGCGCCGCGCCGCGCCCGCCGGAGCCGCGACGATGGGCCCGCAGGTGCCCACCGCCCGGCCGTGGCTCAGCGAGGAACCCCCGTCCGCCGGGCGACGGGCGGCGCCCGAGCCCGCAGGCGGCGGCGGGTTCCGCAGCGCCGGACCGGACCGGAACGGACCGGACCGGAACGGAGCGGGCCGCAACGGCTTCGGCAGCCACGGCCACGAGTCCGGCCGCGCGCCCGTCGACGGCGGATCCGCGAATAGCTGGGACGCCGGCACCCCGGAGGCGGCGAGCAACGGCCGCACCGCATACACCCCGAACGGCTCCGGCCCGAACGGTTTCGGCCCCGACGGATCCGGCACGAACGGGGTCGCGGCGTACACGGGACGCCGCCGCGCCCCGGAGCCCGCCGCGGACGTCCCCGAACGCCCGGCCCCGGATCGCCCGGCTCCTGAACACCCGGCCCTCGCACCGGCTCCGGACCGTCCGGCCCCGGACCGCCGGGCCCAGGACCCGTCGCCCCGCAACCCCCGGATCTCCGACCGGCAGACCCAGCAGCCCTCCCCGGAGCGCGTCGGCCGGCCCCAGCCCCCGGCCCGCCCCGGCCAGGCCCAGAGCCTGCAGGGCCCCGCCCAGTCCCCGGGCCGCGGCATGCCGCCGCGCGCCACCTTCCCGTCACCCGCGCCCGTGACGAACGGGCGGCCGGCGGCCCGGGCCACGGCTCCGGAGCGCCCCACCGAGCAGATCCCCCGCTACACCGACAACGCCGGCGCCGAGCCGGCGACCGGCCCGATCGACGCCCCCCGCCGGGGCGAGCGCGGCGCCGCGGACCGGGCGCGGGCTCTCGCGGACGACGGCGGCCCGCCGACCCAGCTCGGCGGCCTCCCGCTGGACGACGACGACGCCCCCGGCCGCCCCGCGGACGACGGCGGCCCGGCGACCGAGGCCGCGGCCTTCGACCCGGACGACCTCGACGACGAGCTGGACGACGCCGAGTACCCGGCGGACCGTCGCGTGCGTCCGGACGAGGCGCCCGCCGGGCTCGGCAGCCGTCGTCGCGTCGCGGAGCTCGAGGAGGACGACGACCTCGACGAGGAGGCCGGCACCGGGCAGGCCTGGGCCGTGGTCATCGGCCAGTGGATCGCCGGTGCCCTCGCGGGCGCGGCCATCTGGGTGGGGTTCCGGTACCTCTGGTTCAACCTGCCGGTGGTGGCCCTCGCCGCGGCGGTGATCCTGACGGTCGGCCTGGTCATCGGGGTCCGCGCGCTCCTGCGCAACGACGACCTGCGGACCACCGTGTTCGCCGTCCTCGTCGGGCTGCTGCTCACGGTGTCCCCGGCGATCCTCGTCCTGCTCGACCGCTAGCCGTGGACGGGTCGGGGAACGGAGCCGCGCCGGTGCCGCCGGTCGCGCTCTCCACCGCGTCCGTCTACCCCGAACCGGCCGCCGCCGCGTTCGAGATCGCCGCGGATCTGGGCTACGACGGCGTCGAGCTGATGATCTGGACGGATCCGGTGAGCCAGGACGTCCGCGCGGTCGACCGGCTCGTCCGGCGCTACGGCGTCCCCGTGCTGGCCGTGCACGCCCCCTGCCTGGCCGTCACCCAACGCGTCTGGGGTTCGGACCCGATCGGCCGCATCCGGCGTTCCGTCGTCGCCGCGGACCTCCTGGGGGCCGGCACGGTCGTCCTGCACCCGCCGTTCCGCTGGCAGCGCCGCTACGCCGCCGCGTTCTCCGACGAGGTCGCCCGGGCCGGCGAGACCGCCGGCGTCCGGCTGGCCGTCGAGAACATGTTCCCCGTGTGCCGCGGCGGGATCCGGACCGTCCCGTACGCGCCCGGTTTCGATCCCACCGAGGTCGGCCACGCCTTCTACACCCTCGATCTCTCGCACACCGCCGCCGCGGGCTCGGACGCCCTCGCGATGCAGGAGCGGATGGGCACCGGCCTCGTGCACGTCCACCTGACGGACGGGAGCGGTGCCCCGCGGGACGAGCACCTCGTCCCCGGCCGCGGCAACCAGCCCTGCCGGGAGCTCTGCGAACGGCTGAGCGCGGGCCCGTTCGCCCACGCCGGCGGCGTCGTCGTCCTCGAGGTCAGCACCCGGCGGGCCCGGACGCGCCAGGCGCGTGTCGCGATGCTCAGTGATTCGCTGCTCTACGCGAGGCTGAACCTGCAGCCCGGGCCGGTCCCCGCGCCCCGTCCGGGCCCGGTGCCAATCCGCGTGACCGGGTTGACGTAGGTCACAGGGCCTCGGTCCCCGTGACGGCCGGGTGGTACCCGTAATGCATGTGTCTCGTTCCCCGCCACTCCCAAGGACGACCATGAGCGCCCCCGCGCAGGAGGTGACCCGGCGCCCGTTCTCGGAGTCGACGGTCGTCGCGGACGCCGGCGACGGCCGGTTCACCGCCGAGATCGGTGAGCGGTTCGCGGTCGGGGACAAGGCCCACGGCGGGCTGCTGATGGTGCTGCTGGCCAAGGCCGCGCTGGGCCGGCTGGCCGCCGGGACGGGCACCGCGCTCGACCCCGTCGCGATCAGCACCGAGTTCCTGCGGGCTCCGGGCCTCGGGCCCGTCGAGATGAGCACGGAGGTGCTCAAGCTGGGCCGCACGGCGTCGGTCGCCGCGGTCCGGATGACCCAGGGCGACAAGCTCATGCTGACGGCCACGGTGACCGCTGGCCGGCTGCCCACGGACGCGCCGCGCTGGTCCGACCTGCCGGACATTGCCGCGGAGCCGCCCGCCGAGGCGCTCGACCGGAGCGCGAACCGGCTCGCTCCGGCCGCGGGGCTCGCCGCCTCCACGGAGGTCCGCTACGACGGTGAGACGATCCCGTTCGTCCGGGGCGAGCAGGGCCCGCCGATCATCCGCGGCTGGACGCGACCGATCGGCGAGGAGCCCGACGTCCTCTACGCGCTGCTCGCGGGGGACATCCTGCCGCCGACGCTGTTCAACCTCGGCGACCCGGGCTGGGCGCCGACCGTGCAGCTCACCGCGCTGCTACGGGCCCACCCGGCGCCGGGCTGGCTGCGCCTGGAGTCGCGCTCGGCGTCCGTCCGGGGCACCTGGTTCGACGAGGACGTCACCGTCGTCGACTCCGCGGGCCGGCTGGTCTGCCAGGCGCGCCAGATCGCCCTGGCGCCGCTGCCCCGCCCCTGACCCCGCCGGCAGGAACTCCCCGGCGGCCCTGCGGACCCGGCGGCTACCGTCGGTCCCATGACACGCATCGCGGTGCTGGGGGCCGGGAAGATCGGCGAGGCGCTCCTTTCGGGGCTGTTGAAGGCGGGGCGGGCGCCCGGGGACCTGGTGTTCACCGAACGCCATCCCGAGCGGGCGGCCGAGCTGACCGGGCGGCTGGGGGTCGAGAGCGCGGACGTGCCGACGGCCGCGGCCAAGGCCGACGTCGTGGTCGTGGCCGTCAAGCCGCAGGACATCGCGCCCGTCCTGCGGGACCTGGACGGCGCGCTCGACGCCGGCACACTCGTCGTCACGCTGTGCGCGGGGCTGCCGACCGCGCTGTTCGAGGGCGGGCTGCCCGCGGGCACCCCGGTCGTGCGGGTCATGCCGAACACCCCGATGGTGGTCGGCGAGGCGATGAGCGCGATCTCCGCCGGCAGTCACGCCACGGACGAGCACCTGGCCGTCGTCGAGGAGCTACTCGGTGCGGTCGGCCGCGTCGTCCGGGTCCCGGAGACCCAGCAGGACGCCGTGACCGCGCTCTCCGGCTCCGGCCCGGCGTACTTCTTCTACCTGGTCGAAGCCATGATCGACGCCGGGATCCTGCTGGGCCTGCCGCGCGCCGTCGCCGCGGACCTGATCGTCCAGTCCGCCTACGGGGCCGCCGTCATGCTCCGCGAGTCCGACGACCACCCCGTCATCCTGCGGGAGAACGTCACCTCACCGGCGGGGACCACGATCTCCGCCATCCGTGAGCTCGAACGTCACGGAGTGCGTGCGGCGCTCATCGCCGCGATCGAGGCCGCCCGCGACCGATCGGTGGAGCTGGGACGCACGGTGCAGAAGTGATGCCCCGATCGGACGAGGACAGGTCACCCTGACGCGCGCCTGAAGTCCTCACCCGTGTGGTGAGCCTGTCGAAGTCGTCACACCGGTCCCGCTAGACTCACGTCTCACACGCCTGAACCCGCCCGGGGACGCCACCCCGGACGGCTCGGCGGAGTCGAGGAAGGCGGTGTTCGGATGGCCTCCGGAACGCCCGAACAGCAGGGCACGCCCGAACAGCCGTTGGGCAGGCCCGACCAGATAGGCCTGGGCGCGGTGCAGTTCCTGACCGTCGCCGAGGTCGCCGCCATGATGCGGGTCTCGAAGATGACCGTGTACCGGCTCGTCCACGGCGGGGAGCTCCCGGCTGCGCGGGTGGGCCGGTCCTTCCGGGTTCCGAAGCGCGCGGTCGAGGACTACCTGCGCAGCGCCTACTTCGACGCGGGCTGACCGCCCGGGCTGCGCAGTCTCGGACCCCGGCGGGTAGGATCCCAGGTCGGTCATCGTCTCGCCGTCCGCGCGTGCGTGCGCGCGATGTCCGCGCGGTCTCCGGTCCTCTCGTGTGGCCGCGGGCTCGGACGGGACACCCGTAACGCACCACACGTGACGCAACAGAGCAGGGAGGGCCTGACGCATGGGCTCAGTCATCAAGAAGCGCCGCAAGCGGATGTCGAAGAAGAAGCACCGCAAGCTCCTTCGCAAGACCCGCGTGCAGCGTCGCAAGCTCGGCAAGTGACGTGACGGCGGCGCCGGCCCGATGAACGACCAGGGCCGGTCGTCGCCGGTACAAGCCCCGACCCCCGGATCGCCCCGTGCGACCCGGGGGTTCGGTGTCGGCGGACCACCTCGTCCCCACCGCGACGCAGCAGGAAGGCCCGGACCCTGATGGCCAGCTCACGGACGAACGGCCGGACCTCCCCGCCCGGGACGAAGCCGTCGGTCGTGCTCGTCACCGGGGTGAGCAAGTTCCTCGGGGGCAACCTCGCCGCGCGGCTCGCCGCGGACCCGGACATCGACCGGGTGCTGGGCGTGGACACCGTGCCGCCGCCCCGGGACCTGCTGCGCCGGATGGGCCGCGCCGAGTTCGTCCGCGCGGACATCCGCAACCCGCTCATCGCCAAGGTCATCTCCGGCGCCTCGGTGGACACCGTGGTGCACGCGTCGCTCTCCTCCACCCCGGGCTCCTCCGGCGGGCGGACGGCGATGAAGGAGATGAACGTCATCGGCACGATGCAGCTCCTCGCCGCGTGCCAGAAGGCCCCGTCGGTCCGCCGCGTGGTCCTCAAGTCCACGACGGCCGTCTACGGCTCCAGCCCCCGGGACCCGGCCCTGTTCGACGAGGCCATGACGCCCAAGGAGCTCCCGTCCGGCGGCTACGCCAAGGACGCCGCGGAGATCGAGGGCTACCTGCGCGGCTTCGGCCGGCGCCGGCCCGACGTCTCGGTCACGGTGCTGCGGTTCTCCAACTTCATCGGCCCGCGCATCGACACCGTGCTCACCGGCTACTTCATGCTCCCGGTGATCCCGACGGTGCTCGGCTACGACGCCCGCGTGCAGCTGCTGCACGAGGAGGACGGCCTCGCCGTGCTCGAGCGCGCGGCCACCCAGGAGCTCCCGGGCGTCTACAACGTCGCTGCGGACGGCGTGCTGTTGCTCTCCCAGGCCATCCGGCGCGCCGGGAAGATCGCCGTCGGCGTCCCCAGCGCCGCGGTGGGACCGGTCGGGCGGATCCTGCGTGGCGCCCGGGTCGTGGACTTCTCGCCGGAGCAGATGCGCTTCCTCAACTTCGGCCGGGTCGTCGACACTGCCCGGCTGAAGGAGGACTTCGGCTTCGCCCCGCGGTGGACCACGGCCCAGGCCTTCGACGACTACGTTCGGGGCCGGGCACTGCGCCCGGTCCTCGGGGCGGAGCGGCTCGCCTCGGCGGAGCGGGGTGTGCTGTCCCTGGCCCGGTTGCTGCATTGAGGCCGCTCGGCGCGGGGCGGTTGACGGCGTCGCCGTGGTCACGTAGAGACGGCAGTTCGTGACGGTGAGCACGAACGCACGAGGTTCTTCGGCGAGAGGGGGTCGGCGTGCCGGAAGCACGGGTCATCCCGCTGCACGCTGACGAGAACGGGTCACGGACGCGCTGGAAGCTGGGCGCGGGGAGCGGGGCGCGGCGGAACCGGAGCTCCGGGCCGCCGGCGGAACCGATCACCCACCCGTCGGCGGTGCGGGAGCCCGAACCCGAGTCGGCTCCGGACCCCGCCGCCTGGGAGGTGGGGCTCGAGCAGCTCCTGACCTTCGCCCGGCGCCGCCTGTCCGGCGACTACACGGTCGACGAGTTCGGCTACGACCGCGACCTCGCGGACTCGGTGCTGCTACCGGCGGTCCGCCCGCTGTACCGCAAGTGGTTCCGGGTCGAGACGATCGGCATGCACAACGTCCCGGACGCCGGCGGCGCGCTGATCGTCGCCAACCACTCGGGCACCCTGCCGCTGGACGCGTTGATGACCACCGTCGCCCTGCACGACGACCATCCCCGGCACCGCCAGCTGCGTCTCCTCGGCGCCGACCTGATGTTCAAGCTCCCGATCGTGGGGGAGCTGGCCCGCAAGAACGGCGCCACGCTCGCCTGCATGCCGGACGCCGAGCGGCTGATGGACTCCGGCGAGCTCGTCGGCGTCTACCCGGAGGGCTTCAAGGGCATCGGGAAGCCGTTCCGGGACCGCTACAAGCTGCAGCGCTTCGGCCGGGGTGGCTTCGTGTCGGCGGCGCTGCGGACCGGTGTGCCGATCATCCCGTGCTCGATCGTCGGGGCGGAGGAGACCTACCCGAAGATCGGGGACATCGCGCCGCTGGCCCGGCTGATCGGGGCGCCGTACTTCCCGGTCACGCCGCTGTTCCCGCTGCTCGGCCCGCTCGGGGCGATCCCGTTGCCGTCGAAGTGGTACATCGAGTTCGGCGAGCCGATCCGCACGGACCAGCACGACCCCGCGGACGCCGACGACCCGATGCTGGTGTTCAACCTGACGGACCAGGTGCGCGAGACCATCCAGCACACCCTCTACCGGCTGCTGAGCCAGCGCAGGAACGTCTTCCTCGGCTGACCGGGGGTCCGTGCGCGGAAAAACGTCGCTGGAACAACGTTATCCGCGCACGGGCCGCGTCAGCGGCGCTTGTACGCGACGCCCGCCGCCACGGCGCCCGCGACGGCCCCGGCGCCCAGTACGGACGGGACGCCGATCCGGGCGGCCCTGCGGCCCGTCCGGAAGTCCCGGATCTGCCACCCGTGGGACTTCGCGACGTCCCGCAGCTCCGAGTCCGGGTTGACCGCGACCGCGGTACCGACGGCCGAGAGCATCGGCACGTCGTTCACCGAGTCCGAGTAGGCGGCGCAGCGCCGTAGGTCCAGCCCCTCGGTGGCGGCCAGCGCGCGCACGGCGTGCGCCTTGGCCGGGCCGTGCAGGATCTCCCCGACGAGCCGGCCCGTGTAGTGTCCGTCGACGCTCTCCGCGACGGTGCCCAGGGCCCCGGTGAGCCCGAGGCGGCGCGCGATGATCAGGGCGAGCTCCACCGGGGTGGCCGTGACCAGCCAGACCCGCTGCCCGGCGTCGAGATGCATCTGGGCGAGCGCGCGGGTGCCGGTCCAGATCCGGTCCGCCATCAGCTCGTCGTAGATCTCCTCGCCGAGGGTGACGACCTCCTCGACCGGCCGGCCCGCGACGAACGACAGCGCGGTGTCCCGGTGCCCGGCGATCCCGGTCTTGTCCTCCCGGCCGCCGATCCGGAACTTGATCTGCTGCCAGGCGAATCCGGCCATGTCCGAGGTGGTGAAGAACTTGCGCGCGGCCAGACCGCGGGCGAAGTGGAAGATCGACGCGCCGACCATCATCGTGTTGTCCACGTCGAAGAACGCGGCGGCCGTGAGGTCCGTCGGCGGGGCGTCCGACGCCACCGGGGTCTCGCCCGCGGCGACGGCCGCGGCGGCGGCGGCCTCCCCGGCGCGGACCGCGGGGTCCAGCGCGGTGACCTTGTCCATGACGTCACCGGACTCGGCCACGCCGGCCACCTCGGCCCGGCCGCCCATCCCGAGCGGCGTCCCGTCCCCGGTCAGGCCGGGTCCCTTCCCGTCGAGCCCCGTGTCCCCGTCGCCTGGGCGCGGGTCACCTTGTCCAACCACCTGGGAGCCTTCCGGAACGACGGACGACGAACACCCGACAGACTACTTGTCGAGGGCCTCCCGAACGGACGAACGGCACCCTCACGAGGAGAGTGCCGTCCGGGCCGTGCAGAGGTGCACCGTGGTGCGAGTGGATCAACCGCCCAGCAGGCCGGGCAGCAGCGGGGGCAGGGTGATCGGCGGCAGCAGCGGCGGCGTGGCCGTGCCGCTGGTCGTCGGGTCCGCGGAGCCCTCGGCGGCGTCCGGCGCGGCTGTCTCGGCACTCCCGGCCGCCCCGTCGACGCCGAGCCGGCCGTCGCCGGGCAGGACGTCGAGCAGATCGCCCTGCTCCTCGGTCGTGGTGCCCGTGGGCGGCGTGGTCGTCGTGCCCTCGGGGGCCGTGGTGCCGGTCCCGTCCTGGGTGGTCGTCGTCCCGGCCTGCGACGACTGGGTCGTCGTCGGCCGGGGCTGCTGCTCCGACTCGCCGCTCTGGTCGGCGACGGTCGCCGACGTCGGGACACAGGACGCGGAGGCCGGGACCGCCCCCAGCTCGTCGGCGCCCGCGACGACCTCGCTGCAGCCCGTGCGGGCCCGCAGCGCCTCGGCGCGCTGGTTCATCGCGTTGAGCAGCGCGTAGGACTGCTCGATGTCCGAACGGTTCGCGGCGGGCAGCGACGGGGACATCCCCCGCATCACGGCCGCCTGCTCGGTCGTCCAGGTGCGCAGGTCCCCCAGCTCGGTGCTGGTCGGTGCGCCGTCGCCGAGCAGGGTCACGGACCCGGCGGTGGCGGAGTCGCGGAACTGCCCGAGCGCCGCGCCGACGAGCGCCGCGTCCGGGGAACCGTCGGCGACCATCCGGTTGATCTCGCCCAGCCGGGTCGCGGCGAGGTCGAGGTGGCGGTGGCCGAGCGCGTCGTCACTGAAGGTGAAGACGGTGCCGGTGGACTCCGAGGCGCGCTTCATGGCGTACAGCGCATCTCCGGGCAGGGCGTTGCGGGCGACCAGTGCGCCACCGCCTGCGATGGCGACGAGCGCCAGCAGGGCGGCCCCGCTGACCAGCGCGACCCGCTTGCGCAGGCTCGGGCGGCCGCCGGGCCGGCGCGAGCCGCGGGCACCGCCGGGGCGGTTCGGCTGGTCCGGGTGGTCCGACGGGAGGACGTGGCGGGGCTTGCGCCCCCGCGGCACGTCCGTACCGGCGCCGGCGCTCGTGAGGGTGCGGGTACCACCCGCGCCGACCGACACGCCTGCCACGGTCGTCGGGGCGTCCGTGCCGCCTGTCCCGCCGTCCGGCCGCGGACCGGCCACGGAGGCCATCTCCACGGTCGTCTCGGTCGGTCCGGGCGGCGGTGCCGCCGGCGGAGCCATCGTGTCGACGCCGCCGCCGGGGCCGAAGCCCTCCTCGGCGAGCGCCGCGAACAACCGCTGCTTCATCCGGACCGAGGCTTGCCGGTCCGGCGACAGGGAGGAGCGGCTGCGGTCGAGCGCAGCCGCCAGCGCGAGCTCGTGTGCGAGCTCCTCCGCGGCGTCGGCGCCGGGAGGTGTCCCGTACGCCTCGTACCGTTCCTCGTCGTCGCCCCGTCCCGCGGGCATGTTGGCCGTCCTCACTGCATCCCTGCACTGTTCGTCAGCGCCGAGCCCGGTCGGGACCCCGCACTGCTTCGACGTTCACCCACACAACGAGCCAGGCGGTCGTCGGTTACGGCGTAGGGACCGTTCACCGCTTCGAGTTGTTCGTTCGTCGCACCCGTAACGACACGGCCACAATGGCCGATATAGCGCGCACTCATCGCACACCATCGGGGAGCAGGGTGGCGAGCCGGCGGACGGCGCGGTGCTGCAGGGCCTTGACCGCACCCTCGTTGCGCTGCATCCGCTCGGCCGTCTCGGCCACGGACAGGCCTTGTAGGAACCGCATCTGGATGCATTCCTGCTGGTCGGGGTTCAGCTTCGCGATCGCGATGCGGAGCTCGTCGTTGGTGGCGTTCTCCAGCACCTGCTGC
Source organism: Pseudonocardia sp. (assembly GCF_025465255.1). Lineage (GTDB taxonomy): Bacteria > Actinomycetota > Actinomycetes > Mycobacteriales > Pseudonocardiaceae > Pseudonocardia. The sequence continues at coordinate 60,130 of NZ_JAODNI010000026.1, read as the reverse complement.
TCGGGGCCGTGCGTGGTGGGGGAGTAGTCCACGATCTCCGACGTCGTGGACTCCAGCCGGTAGCGGCTGGACTTCACGTGGTCGAAGATCAGGTTTCGGGCGATGGTGACGAACCACGCACCGATGTCGCGGCCCTGGTAGCTGACCGAGCCGATCCGGCGCAGGGCCCGGACGAACGTCTCCTGGGTGAGGTCCTCGGCGAGCGTGCGGTCCCCCATGCGGAAGAGCACGTAGCGGTAGACGACCTCGTGGTACTTCTCGTACAGCTCGCTGAACGCGGCGAGGTCGCCGGCCTGGCAGCGCTTGACCAGCGTCCAGGTGCCGCCCTCCTCGGGCGACGGCTCCACCGGGTGCTCCTCGGCGGAGGGCGTCACGGGGCGCTGCTGCGGCACCGGGGCGGAGCGGTCCGCCGGACCGGCCCCGGGGGCGAGCGGTGCGTCCGCCTGCGGGACGGCGTCGTAGCGCTCACCGTGCACGGGCGACTGGGCCGGGGGCGTCTGTGCGGCCGGCCGATGGGGTGTCGTCGGTCGCTGCCCGGGCGGGGAGGGCTGGGTCGGGGGAGCTTGGGTCAGTGGTGCCACAGGCGTCCTCGTGGGGGGAGTCGGCCGCACCGCGGCGTCGGCGTGCCAGCCGGCGTCGGCGCGGAGCCGGGGGCGCATCGGGCGGGTCATGAAGCCCTGCGTGCCCGGAGTCGGACAGGGCCCCGCGGGTGAGCCCGCCGAGCGCTGGCAACAGGCTGCATGCCACTCCCTTGGGTGAGGTCTCGTGCCGATCCGGACGGTCGTGCGTTGATCCGGTCGTAGCGGCGGAGCATAGGTCCGGGACGGAGCCCCCCGACGCGCCGCGCCGCTCGCCGCCGGGAGGATCCGGTGAGCGGGAGACTACGCGCGGTGAACGTCGTGGTGGCGCAGCGTGTCCGTCCGTGACGGCGTGTCGAGCCGTCCGTCGTCCCGGGACGTGCTGTCGGCGTGGCTGCCCGACCGCTCGGGGGTCGACCCGTACGGGCGGTCCGCACCTGCGCCCGCTCGTCGCACGCGGAGTCTCTGCGACACTCGTCGGATCGGCCGTCACCGGCGGCCGCGCCTGCCGTGTCGTATCCCGAGGAGCGAGTGCCGTGCCAGGAGAAGGCCCACGAGACGGAGAAGGTCGCGTGCCGCAGGGCCTCACGCACGTGTACGCGCTGGTCGAGCGGGCCGCGGCGAACGGGCCGGAGCATCCCGCACTGGTCGACGTCACCCGCGGCACCACGCTGACCTGGGCGGACCTGCACGCGGCGGCCGGCATCGAGGCGGAGCGGCTGCGGGCCGCGGGGGTCACCCCGGGCGACCGGGTGGCCGTCCTGCTGCCCAACGGCGAGGCCTTCGGCGTCGCCGTGTTCGGTGCGCTGCGGGCCGGTGCCGTCGTGGTCCCGATCGGACCGGGCGCGGTGGCGCGCGAGCTGGAGATCATCCTGGGTGACGCCACCCCCCGGGTGGTGGTCGCCGGAGCGGGGGAGAGCGCCGTGGCGGCCGCCGGCGTGGGCGCGCAGGTGCTCCCGCCGCCTCCCTCGGGTGAAGGGGCGGCGGCCACGGGTCCGCGGGCGGGGAGCGCCGACGGTGCTCGGGAAGCGAGCGGGGACGGTGGGGAGGCCATCGCGCTCCTTGTCTACACGTCCGGCACCACGGGCCGTCCGCGAGGTGTCCGTCTCTCCCACCGGGCGCTGCTCGCGAACCGTGCGCAGCTCGCCTCGCTGCGCCCCTCCCCGGTCACCCCGACGGACCGGGTCCTGCTGGCCCTGCCGCTGTTCCACGTGTTCGGCCTCGCCGCCGGGCTGCTGCAGGTCTCCTGGGCCGGTGCCACGGTCGTGCTCACCGAGCGCTTCGACGCCGACACGATGCCGGATCTGCTGGTCAGGCAGCGGGTCAGCGCGATCGCCGGCGTCCCGTCGATGTACCGCGCGCTGCTCGACGTGCCCGCGGAGCAGCTGCGGGCCGGGTTCGCCGGCGTCCGCATCTGCACCTCGGGCGGGGCGCCGCTGCCGCCGAAGTGGTTCGCCGCGTTCCACGACGCCACGGGGCTGGACATCGTCGAGGGTTACGGGCTCAGCGAGGCCGGGCCGGTCGTCACGAGCAACCAGGTCGGCGGCGCGGCCCGCCCCGGCTCCGTCGGACGGCCGCTCCCGGGCGTCGAGCTGCGTCTCGTCGACGCCGAAGGGCGCCCCCTCACGGACTCCCGGAACGACGAGGACGAGGGCGAGGAGGGGGACGTGGCGGACGTCTACACCGATCCCGCGGACGACACCGGCCTCGTCGCCCTGCGCGGGCCCAGCCTGTTCTCCGGCTACTGGCCCGACGGCGAGGGCGGCCCGGACGCCGACGGCTGGTTCCGCACCGCGGACGTCGGCTACCTGGACGGGAACGGGGACCTGCACCTCGTCGACCGCACGTCGGACCTGGTGATCGTCAACGGCTTCAACGTCTACCCACGCGAGGTCGAGCAGGTGCTCGCCGAGCTGGCGGAGGTGGCCGAGGCCGCGGTCATCGGCATCCCGGACGACCGGACGGGTGCGGCGGTGAAGGCGGTCATCGTCCGCACGCCCGGCTCGGACCTCACCGAGGAACAGGTGGTCGAGCACTGCGCGCTGCGGCTGGCCCGCTTCAAGCGGCCGACGACGGTCGCGTTCGTCGACGAGCTGCCGCGCACCCCGACGGGCAAGATCGCCCGCCGCACCCTCGCGGAGGTTTAGGACGATGAGTCATTCGGTGACCGTGCTGACGCGGGTCGGCTGCCATCTGTGCGAGACCGCCGAGGCCGAGGTGAGCCGGATCTGCGGTGAGCTGGGCGTCCCGTGGGAGGCCACGGACGTGGACGCCGACGGCGAGCTGCGCGCCGAGTACGGGGACCGGGTCCCGGTGATCCTGATCGACGGCCGGGAGCACGGGTTCTGGCGGGTGGAGGAGAAGCGGTTCCGTTCGGCCCTGACGTGAGGCGCCCGAGATGAGGCCCGAAATGAAGTGCCTGACATGAGGCGCCTGCGATGAGGCGCCGAACCGCTGGGGCCCGGGCGCCGAAAGCACGGTCGTGAGCACAGCAGTCGCCCCCGAGGCGGCACCCACGCCCCGGTCCCGGGTCATCCCGTGGCCTCTCGCCGCGCTGATCGGCGTACTGGCCGTCGGGGCCGCGCTCGGCGCGGGGAGCCTCGTCGCGGGGGTCGTCTCCCCGTCGTCCTCGCCCTATCTCGCGGTCGGCGACACGGTCATCCGCTACTCGCCGGAGCCGGTCACCGAGTTCGCGAAGGCGACCTTCGGGACCGCGGACAAGCCGATCCTGCTCGGCGGCATGGCCGTGGTGATCCTGCTGGTGGCCGCGGCGGCCGGCATCGCGTCGCGCCGCAGCCGGCGCCCGGGTGTCGCCGTGGTCACCGTCCTGGGCGTCGCCGGCTTCGCGGCCGTCGCGTTCGCCCCGTCGTTCGCGCCACTGGACCTGGTGGCGCCGCTCGCGTCGCTGCTCGCCGGCGTCGTCTCGTTCCGGTGGCTGCACCGCCTCGCACTCGACGCGGCGGACGAGCGGACGGCGGGCACCGGGGTCTCCCGGCGCAAGGTGCTGATCGGCTCGTCCGCCGCGGTCGGTCTCGGCGCTCTGGCCTCCGGCGGCGGGGGCCTGCTGCTCGGCCGCGGCGCGGAGGAGTCCCGCGCGACGGTCACCCGCATGCTCGCGGGCTCCACCACCCCCGCGCCGGCGATCCCGGCGGGCGTGGACTTCGCCTCCGCCGTGCCCGGCACGACCCGCTTCCTGACGTCGAACGCGGACTTCTACCGGATCGACGTGGCCCTGCGGATCCCCCAGCTGCGCGCGGCGGACTGGCGGCTGCGCATCCACGGCATGGTCGACCGCGAGATCACCCTGACCTTCGACGACCTGATGCGCCGCCCGCTCGTCGAGCGCACCGTCACGATGACCTGCGTCTCGAACCCCGTCGGCGGCGACCTGATCTCCACGGCGAACTTCGTCGGGGCCGACCTGCGGGACATCCTGCTCGAGGCGGGCGTGCAGCAGGGCGCGGACCAGGTGTTCTGCACCAGCGCCGACGGCTGGACGGCCGGCACGCCGACCGACGTCGTGCTCGAGCAGGGCCGCGGCGCGATGCTGGCGATCGGGATGAACGGCGAGGCGCTGCCGCCCGAGCACGGTTTCCCGGTGCGGATGATCGTGCCCGGCCTCTACGGCTACGTGTCCGCGACCAAGTGGATCGTGGACATGGAGGTGACGACCTTCGGCCGGGACAAGCAGAGCTACTGGCTGCAGCGCGGCTGGGCGGAGCGGGCGCCGATCAAGACCGAGGCCCGCATCGACATGCCGAAGGGCTTCTCCTCGGTGCCGGCAGGGCCCGTCGACGTCGCGGGCATCGCGTGGTCCCAGCCGCGCGGGATCAGCAAGGTCGAGGTCAGGACGGACGGCGGCCCTTGGCGGCCGGCCGAGCTGGCCACGGAGGTCGGCGGTGACACCTGGCGGATGTGGAAGACGCGCTTGGACCTCGCCGCCGGGAGCCACACCGTGCAGGTGCGGGCCACCGACGCGGATGGCGACACCCAGACCGAGCAGCGGGCGGACCCCGTTCCGGACGGCGCCAGCGGCTGGCCGGCGACGATCTTCACCGTCGCCTAGAAGAGCCCGAACCGGTCCACCCGTCGGGGCGAACGTTCCAGTCTGCTCCACAGTGGACAAGCATTTCCGTCACTGTGATCCGAACGTTACCGAATCTTCTGAACCGGGTTCGGCGCGATATCGAACATCCATGTGACAGGCCCGGAACAATCCGGACCGGCTTGTAGGAGGAACACCGTGCGTAAGACTCAGCGACTCGCCACCCTCGGCGCGACGGCGGCCCTGGTCGTCACCCTCGGCGCCTGCAGCAACAGCGAGCAGCCGTCCACCGCCGCCCCGTCGACCGGCGCCCCGGCCACCATGTCCGCCCCGGCTTCGGCAGCGGCCGCCAGCACCGGCGTCACCACCGCGGCGGACGTCTTCGGCCCGTCCTGCTCCGCGCTCCCCCAGGGCGGCGAGCCCGGCTCGCTCGACGCGATGGGCCCGCAGCCGGTGGCGACCGCCGCGTCGACCAACCCGCTGCTGACCACCCTGGTCACCGCCGTCGGCAAGGTCCCCGGCCTCGCGGACACCCTGAACGCGGCGCCGGCGCTGACCGTCTACGCCCCCGTCAACATCGCGTTCGAGAAGATCCCCGCGGACACGCTGAACTCGGTCCTCAACGACCAGGCCAAGCTGGGCGCGCTGCTCTCGTACCACGTGTCGGGCACCCGCTACGACAAGGACGGCCTGCTCGCGGCCGGCACCACCACCGAGCTCGCGGGTGGCACGGTCAAGGTCGGCGGCAGCGGTGACGCGATCACCCTGACCGGTGGCAACGGCCAGGCCGCGAACGTGGTCTGCGGCAACATCCCGACCTCGAACGCGACGGTCTTCGCGATCGACTCGGTGCTCATGCCCGCCAGCTGATCCCGGCGCCCCGCCCGCGGGCGCTCTGTGTCGGCAAGGCAGACCCCGGACTCCCGGCGACCGCACGGTCGCCGGGAGTCCTGCTGTCCGGGGCGGCCCGCCGCGTGTCCTGCACCACGTCCCGACGACGAGCGGCATCAGGGAGGCGATCACCGGTCGTCCGGGCGGACCCGGGGTCTCAGCACGTCGTCGAGCAAGATCGCAACTTTGTGCACGACTTCACGAGCGGCTACCGTGTGGAGCCGTTGCCGATGCGGCCCCTGCCCATCCGGTCAGTGCTCCTCTCACGGGAGCCGGGACCCCGCCGGCCGACCATCGATCGGAAGAACCCGCCGGTCAGTGGTCTGAGAACAGTCCTGCCAGAAGTACCGTGCCGATGCCCGAGGAGACGCCAGCGTGACGTTGCCGCCGCAGGCCGACTCCCCGGGTGGCGACCCGGGAGCGGACCCCGCGCGGGGCTCCCGGTCCATTCCCGAGGCCACCGTCGCCCGCCTCGCCGTGTATCTCCGCGCCCTCGGCGAGCTCGCCGCGGAGGGCGCCGAGACGGTGTCCAGCGAGGAGCTCTCCGCGGCCAGCGGCGTCAACTCGGCGAAGCTGCGCAAGGACCTCTCCTACATCGGCACCTACGGCATCCGCGGCGTCGGCTACGAGGTGACGGCCCTGCAGCACGAGCTCGAGCGCGTGCTCGGGCTGGACCACCCGCAGGCGGTCGCGCTCGTCGGCGTCGGGAACCTGGGCCACGCGCTGGCCGGTTACGGCGGCTTCGGCGGCCGCGGCTTCCCGGTCCGCGCCCTGTTCGACGTGGACCCGGACCTGGTGGGCATCCACATCAACGGGATCCTCGTCGAGCACGCCCGGGACATCCCGCGCATCTGCACGGAGCGCGGTGTGACCATCGGCATGATTGCGACCCCGGCCCAGGGCGCCCAGGGCGTCTGCGACCTCCTGGTGCAGGCCGGTGTGCGCTCCATCCTGAACTTCGCCCCGTTGTTCCTGCAGGTCCCGGCCGAGGTCGAGGTGCGCAAGGTGGACCTTGCCGTCGAGCTGCAGGTCCTCGCGTTCCACGTCGCGCGGCGCAGTGCGGAGGCCGTCGGGGGTGTGACCGGGGCCGAACAGGGGATTCCCCCGAGGCAGGCCGTCACGGGCACGCGTATCAAAGAGGGCGTCGCAACCGTTCCCCAGGTTGTGACCGGTGCAAACGGATCGGCGGTGTTTCCTCGATGAGCGTCCTTGTCGTAGGGCTCTCCCATCGCAGCGCTCCCGTCGAGGTGCTGGAGCGGGCCGCGGTCTCGTCCGACGACGTGCCCAAGCTCCTCGACGAGATGCTGCGCTGCCCCCACGTCAGCGAAGCCGTGCTGCTCTCGACGTGCAACCGGATCGAGATCTACGCGGTCGTGGACGCGTTCCACGGCGGGCTGGCGGACGTCTCCTCGGTGCTCGGCCGGCACTCCGGCCTCGAGCTCGGTGAGCTGACCGAGCACCTCTTCGTGCACTACGCGAGCTCCGCGGTGCAGCACCTGTTCTCCGTGGCGGCCGGGCTGGACTCGATGGTCGTCGGCGAGTCCCAGATCCTGGGCCAGCTGCGCACGGCGTACGCCACGGCCGACGAGGTCGGTTCCGTCGGCCGGGTGCTGCACGAGCTGGCCCAGCAGGCGCTGCGCGTCGGCAAGCGGGTGCACGCGAGCACCGGGATCGACGCCGCAGGGGCCTCCGTCGTCTCCGAGGCGCTGGCCGACGCGGCCGCGGGTCTCGGGCAGGACCTCTCCGGCACGCGGGCCGTCATCGTCGGCGCGGGGGCCATGGGCGCGCTCGCCGCGGCTCACCTGCGCCGCGCCGGCGCCGCCGAGATCATCGTGCTGAACCGGTCCGCGGAGCGGGCCGAGCGGCTCGCCGAGAAGACCGCCGAGCAGGGCACCCCCGCCCGCGCCGGGCTCCTCGAGGACCTGGAGACCGAGCTCGCGCAGGCGGATCTGATGGTCACCTGCACCGGGGCCATCGGCACCGTGGTCGAGCTCGCGCCCGTCGAGGCGGCGATGACCGGCCGCGCCGGACGCCCGCTGGTGGTCTGCGACCTGGGGCTGCCCCGGGACGTCGACCCGGCGATCGCCGGGGTCGAGGGCGTCACCGTCGTGGACCTGATCGCGCTGCAGCGCCGCCTCGGTGGCGACGCCGGCGTCGGCCGGTCCGTCGCGTCGGCCCGCGAGCTCGTCGCGGAGGAGGCCCAGAGCTACCTCGCCGCGCAGCGCTCGGCCGAGGTCACCCCCACCGTCACCGCGCTGCGCCGGCGCGCCTCCGAGGTCGTCGACGCGGAGCTGCTGCGCCTGACCTCGCGCCTCCCTGACCTCGAGGACGGCGTGCGCGAGGAGTTCGGGCGCACCGTCCGCCGCGTGGTGGACAAGCTGCTGCACACGCCGACCGTGCAGGTGAAGCGCCTCGCGGAGGGACCCGACGGGGACAGCTACGCCGCGGCGCTGCGCACCCTGTTCGAGCTGGACCCGACCAAGCCCGCCGCGGTCGCCGGCACCGCCGAGCAGCTCACCGGCGCGGACGTCGCCCGCGCGCTCGAGGCGCCGCTCGAGCCGCCCGCGCAGACCCTGGAGCGAGGCCGATGAGCGTCACACCGCTGCGCGTCGGCACCCGGCCGAGCGCGCTCGCCGTCGCCCAGTCCGGGATGATCGCCGAGCGGATCATTGCCGCCGGGCGCCCCGCCGAGCTGGTGAACGTCAGCACCACCGGGGACCGCTCGCTCGCGCCGATCGCCGAGCTGGGCGTCGGGGTGTTCGTGTCCGCCCTGCGTGAGGCGCTCGTCGCCGGCGAGGTGGACGTCGCCGTGCACTCCTACAAGGATCTGCCCACCAAACCGGACCCGCGGCTCACGCTCGTCGCGGTGCCGGTCCGGGAGGACCCCCGGGACGCGCTCGTCGCCCGCGACGGCCGCGTGCTCGGTGAGCTCGGCGCCGGCTCGCGGATCGGGACCGGGTCGCCCCGGCGCTCGGCCCAGCTCGCCGCGCTGGGGCTGGGGTTCGAGATCGTGCCGATCCGGGGCAACGTCGACACCCGGATCGGGAAGGTGCGGTCCGGCGAGCTGGACGCGGTGGTCGTCGCCGCGGCCGGGCTGCGCAGGCTGGGCCGCGTCGACGAGGCGAGCGAGCTGCTCGACCCGCTGCAGATGCTCCCCGCTCCCGCCCAGGGTGCACTCGCGATCGAGTGCCGGGCCGGCGACGAGGAGCTCGCCCGCTTCCTCGCCGCGTCGCTGGACGACGCGGCCACGCGCGCGGCGGTCACCGCCGAGCGTTCCGTGCTGGCCACACTCGAGGCGGGCTGCAGCGCACCCATCGGTGCGCTCGCGGACGTCGTCTCGGACTACGTGGAGGACGCAGCCGGGAACGACGTCATCGTCGACCGGCTGTCCCTCCGCGCGATCATCGGCACGACCACGGGGGCGCTGCTGCGCGCCTCCGGTACCGCAGACATGGACAACGCCGAGCAGCTCGGGGCCGCGCTCGCCCTCGAGCTGCTCGACATGGGCGCCGACGACCTGCCGAACGTGCAGGGGCCGGGCGCCGAGAGAATCGCTGGATCGGGAGTTCAACAATGAGCCAGGCAACGTCCACCCCCGGCCGGATCGCGTTCGTGGGCAGTGGCCCCGGCGATCCCGGGCTGCTGACCGTGCGCGCTCGCGAGGCGCTCGCCGGGGCGCCGCTCGTGATCACCGACCCGGACGTGCCCGACGCGATCCTCGGCCTGGTGGCCGAGGGCGCCGAGGTCAGGCCCGCCGTGGGCCAGCCCGCCGACGTGGCGGGGGACCTGCTCACCGAGGCCCGCACGGGGCGCGCGGTGGTCCGGCTGGTCTCCGGTGACCCGCTGACCGTCGACGCCGTGGTGGCCGAGGCGCAGGCCGTCGCCGCCGAGGGTGTTGCCTTCGACGTGGTCCCGGGCGTTCCGGCCGGCACCGCGGTGCCGGCCTACGCCGGTGTCCCGCTGGGATCCGGGCACATCGAGGCGGACGTCCGGGCGGGCCTGGACTGGGCGAAGCTGGCCGTCGCGCCGGGCACCCTGGTGCTGCACGCCGCCGCCGCGCACCTCGCCGAGGTCGCGACATCGCTGACCGAGCACGGCCGCCCGTCGGACACCCCGGTCGCGGTTACCGCGCACGGCACCGAGTCCACCCAGAAGACCGTGGCGACGACGCTCGCGTCGATGCCGTCGGCCGCCGGGGACCTCGAGGGCCCGCTCGTGCTGACCGTCGGCGAGGAGGTCGCCCGTCGCGCGGACCTGTCGTGGTGGGAGTCCCGGGCGCTCTACGGCTGGCGGGTCCTGGTGCCGCGCACCAAGGACCAGGCGGGCGTGATGAGCGACCGGCTGCGCATGCACGGGGCGATCCCGGAGGAGGTCCCGACCATCGCGGTCGAGCCGCCCCGCTCGCCCACCCAGATGGAGCGGGCCGTCAAGGGCCTCGTCGACGGCCGCTACCAGTGGGTCGTCTTCACCTCCACCAACGCCGTGCGCGCGGTGTGGGAGAAGTTCGCCGAGTTCGGCCTGGACGCCCGTGCGTTCTCCGGGGTGAAGATCGCCTGCGTCGGGACCGCGACCGCCGAGAAGGTGCGCGCCTTCGGCATCGTGCCCGAGCTGGTGCCGGACGTGGAGGAGTCCCAGACCTCGTCGTCCGAGGGGCTGCTGGAGATCTTCCCGCCGCACGACGACATCCTGGACCCGGTGGACCGTGTCCTGCTGCCGCGGGCGGACATCGCCACCGAGACCCTCGCCGCCGGCCTGACCGAGCGCGGTTGGGAGATCGACGACGTGACGGCCTACCGGACCGTCCGCGCCGCGCCGCCGCCCGCCCCGATCCGCGAGGCGATCAAGACCGGCGGGTTCGACGCGGTCTGCTTCACCTCGTCGTCGACGGTGCGGAACCTGGTCGGCATCGCGGGCAAGCCGCACGCCCGCACGCTCGTCGCCTGCATCGGCCCGGCGACGGCCGAGACGGCGCGGGAGTTCGGCCTGCGGGTGGACGTCCAGCCGGACGACGCCCGGGTCCCGGCCCTGGTCGACGCCCTGGCCGCGCACGCCTCGCGGCTGCGCGCGGAGGGCGCCCTGCCGCCCCCGAAGAAGGCCAAGGCCCGCCGCCGCTGAGCCTGAGCACGAAAAGGGCCGCTCCCCTCGGGGAGCGGCCCCTTCTCGTGTGCGGGTGGCGGCCGACCGGCCCCGGCGCTTGAGTGGCTCAAGCACCACCCTGCGCCGCTTGAGCCACTCAGGCACCGGTGCGGCGACCGGCCTGGCGGTCGGGCGCGCAGCAGCGGGTCAGGAGCTGGCGGTCGCCGGGCGGAGCAGGTTCCACCAGCGCCGGCGGGCGGTCTCGGCGGCCTGCTCCGCGTCCGCCTTCGCCAGGGCCTCGGCCGTGACGACGGGGATCATCTCGGTCCGCGCCTCGCTGGCGTGCAGCTCCGGCGGGTACGCCGCGATCCGCTCCGCCTCGGAGATCCCCTCGACCGGCTCCCACGGGCCGGTCTGCCGCGCCCGGGCCAGGTACGCCGACGCCGCCGCGAGGCCCGCGCGCACGCCCTCCGACGTCGGCGCGGCGCCGATGCTGCGGTGCCCGGCACCCCACGGGGCCAGGCCGGCGTGGTGCCCGATGGTGACGGTGACGAACTCCCAGGCGTAGTCGCGCTCCTGGGTGGCGACGAGGTCCCGGAGCTCGTCCGGACCCCACGTGGCGCTGCCCTCGTCCGCGGTGCCGCGGACGGTGAGCACGAGGATGCGGGCGGGCCGCTCCTCCTCCGGCATGGCGGCCAGCGTGGCGCCGAGGTCCGCGGCGAGGCCGCCGAGGGCGTCCCGGACCGCGGCGGTGCCGCCGCCGTGCAGGCGCGGCGCGCGGACGTCCGCGGCCGGCTTGGGGGCGGTGAACCTCCGGCCCGTGCGGACGACGCTGACGAGCAGCTCGCCGTCCTGGTCGCGATGGGCGGCGAGGAGGTCCGTGACCCCGGCGCGCACGTCGTCGCGGACCGGCTTCAGGGAACTGGATCGATCGAGAAGGAGGGCGATGACGGTGCGTCCCGGCTTTGTCACGCACGCAGGATGCCGTATCGGGTGAGCAGCCCCGCTCCCGGGCCCACGTCGGCGCCGGCAGGTCGACGCCCGGTCGTACCCTGGAGCGATGGCCTTCCCCGTCCAACGTCCGCGCCGGCTGCGTTCCACCCCGGCGCTGCGCCGGCTGGTGGCCGAGACCGACCTGCGGCCCCGCCACCTGATCCTGCCCCTGTTCGTCAAGGAGGGCGCCGCGGAGCCGGTGCCCATCTCCTCGATGCCGGGGGTCGTGCAGCACACCCGGGACTCGCTGCGCAAGGCCGCGGCCGAGGCGGTGGCGGCGGGCGTCGGCGGGCTGATGCTGTTCGGCGTCCCGGAGAAGCACGACGCGACGGGCTCGGGTGCCGTCGACCCGGACGGGATCCTCAACGTCGCACTGCGGGACGTCCGCGCGGAGGTCGGGGACGCCACCGTCCTGATGTCGGACCTGTGCCTGGACGAGTTCACCGACCACGGCCACTGCGGCGTGCTCGACGCCGACGGCGCGGTGGACAACGACGCCACGCTGGAGATCTACGCCGCGATGGGTGTCGCGCAGGCCGAGGCGGGGGCGCACGTCGTCGCCCCCAGCGGCATGATGGACGGCCAGGTCGGCGTGATCCGGGCGGCGCTCGACGCCGCCGGGCACCTGGACACCGGGATCCTCGCCTACACCGCGAAGTACTCCTCGGCCTTCTACGGGCCGTTCCGCGAGGCCGTGCAGTCCCAGCTCAAGGGCGACCGCAAGACCTACCAGCAGGACGGCGCGAACCTGCGCGAGGCGCTGCGCGAGCTCGCGCTGGACCTCGAGGAGGGCGCGGACATGGTCATGGTCAAGCCCGCGCTGCCCTACCTGGACGTGCTGCGGACCGTCGCCGAGACCGCGGACGTCCCGGTCGCCGCCTACCAGGTGTCCGGCGAGTACGCGATGCTCGAGGCCGCCGCCGCGAACGGCTGGATCGAGCGCGAGCGGGCGATCCACGAGACGCTCACCTCGCTGCGTCGCGCGGGCGCGGACTTCCTGCTCACCTATTGGGCCGCCGAGGTCGCTCCCGGGCTGGACTGATCCGGTGGCGGCGGCCACGCACTAGGCTGCGCCCCTGATCCGAGGGTCTCCGCGGCGGAGGCCGGTGACCGAGGGGAAAGCGTCCGATGAGCCACGACCCGTCATCCGGTGGAAGCGGCCAGGGCTGGGACGGCGGGGCGCAGCAGCCGCCGCCGTACGAGGGCGGTCACGGCCAGGCACCCGGCTACGGTCAGGCCGCCCCGGGCGGCTACGGACCCCCTGAGGGCTACGGCCAGGGCGAGTACGGCCAGGGCAGCTATCCCCAGGCCGGTTACCCCCAGGCCGGTTACGCGCAGGCCGGGTATCCCCCGCAGAGCCCGTACGGCGCCCCGCCGGTCGCGGGCCCGCAGGGGGAGGCCCGCGGCTTCTTCTCCGCCCTGTTCGACTTCAGCTTCACCACGTTCGCGACGCCGGTGGTGGTGAAGGTCGTCTACATCGTCGGGATCATCGTGCTCGCGCTCGGCTGGGTGGGCGCCGTGATCGTCGGCTTCGCCCGGAGCCCGGCGGTCGGTGTCGCCGCCCTGCTGCTGGGCGGTCTGGCAGCGTTCTTCTACCTCGTGCTGCTCCGCGTGACCCTCGAGCTCTACTACGCGATCGTGCGGATGTCCGAGGACGTGCACCGCCGCCCTTGACCGCGTGGACACCCCGACGGCCCGGGTCCTACGGTGGCGCCGTGAGCACGCCGTCGGAACCCCAGGACCGTCCGACCCCCGAGGGTGGGCCCGACGGGCCCCGGGACGGGTCGACGGCCGCGACCGGGTCGTCCGGGAGCCGGGACGAGGGTGCGCCGACCCCGGAGCAGCCCACCGCGGAGCAGACCGCCCCGGTGCCGGACGCACCGCCGGAGTACCCCCGGCCCGCGCAGTCAGGCCCCCCGCCCGGCTGGAACGTGCCCTACAACTCGTCGGGCCCCTCGACCGGCCACTACCCGCAGTACCCGCAGAACCCCTACGGCCCCCAGGCGGGCGGCTGGTACGGCGCGCCGCAGCAGCCCTACCCCCAGCCGTACGCGCCCCCGCAGCAGGCGGGGTACGGCGGCACGGACGTCTACGGCGGCTGGTCCCCGCCCCCCGCGGGCATGGTCGCCGAGCCCGAGGCGCCGCGCCGGCCGGCGTCGGTCGCCCTGGGGATGGTCCTGATGATCCTCGCGGCGCTGCCGTTCCTGATCCTCGGCATCGCCGGGATGACCGTCCCGCTGACCCGCGACATGTTCCCGCCCGAGATCGGCCTGGACGGGCTGCTCGCGCAGTCCACGCTGACGTTCGAGCAGCTCGTCCAGGCGGTCCGGGTGCTGCTCGCGTTCATCGCGTTGCTCGCGCTCGTCTACATCGTCCTCGCCGTGGTCGCGTTCATCGGCCGGAACTGGGCCCGGGTCACCGCGACGGTGCTGACGGCGGTGTTCTCGGTGATCATGCTGCTGAACCTGCCCGGGGTGCTGGGGGACCCGTCGGCGCTCGCCGTCGTGCTCGCGCCGGTGGTGCTCGGGATCGCGGGCGTGCTGCTCATGCGGACCCCACCGGCGTCGGCCTGGTTCGCCTCCCGCCGCGCCCGGGCCCGCCGCTGACGCACGCGTCACGGGGACCGCACGGGCCGGAACCCGCCGCGGCTGTAAGACTGGCGGGTGTGAGTGCCCCGATCACGCCAGAGAAGTCCGCTCAGCTGTTCGCGCGCGCGACCGAGCTCATCCCGGGCGGGGTCAACTCGCCGGTCCGGGCCTTCAGCTCGGTCGGCGGCACCCCGCGCTTCATAGTCTCCGCGAAGGGCCCCTGGCTCACCGACGCCGACGGGATCCGCTACGTCGACCTCATCTCGTCGTGGGGCCCGATGATCCTGGGCCACGCGCACCCGGCCGTCGTCGAGGCGGTGCAGACGGCCGCGGCGAGCGGGCTGTCCTTCGGCGCGCCGACGGCCGCCGAGCTGGACCTCGCGGAGGAGATCATCCGCCGGGTCGCGCCGGTGGAGCAGGTGCGGCTGGTCAACTCCGGCACCGAGGCCACGATGAGCGCGATCCGGCTGGCCCGGGGCATCACCGGGCGGAAGGTGGTCGTCAAGTTCGCCGGCTGCTACCACGGTCACGTCGACGCGCTGCTCGTCCAGGCCGGCTCCGGCCTCGCGACGCTGGGCCTGCCCACCAGCCCCGGTGTGACGGGCGCGCAGGCCGCGGACACCGTCGTCGTCCCCTACAACGACCTGGCCGCGGTGCGTGCCGTCTTCGCCGAGCGCGGCAGCGAGATCGCCTGCGTGATCACCGAGGCCGCCGCCGGGAACATGGGCGCCGTCGCGCCGCTCCCGGGCTTCAACGCGGGCCTGCGCGAGATCACCCGTGAGCACGGTGCCCTGCTGGTGATGGACGAGGTCATGACCGGGTTCCGGGTCTCGCCCGCCGGCTGGTACGGCCTCGACGGCGTCGCCGGGGACCTCTACACGTTCGGCAAGGTCATGTCCGGCGGGCTGCCCGCCGCCGCCTTCGGCGGCTCCGCCGAGCTGATGTCCTACCTCGCGCCGGTGGGGCCGGTCTACCAGGCCGGGACGCTCTCGGGGAACCCCGTCGCCGTCGCCGCCGGGCTCGCCACCCTGCGCGCCGCGGACGCGGACGTCTACGCGAAGCTCGACGCGAACGCCGCCCGGCTCGTCGGTCTCTTCGGTGACGCGCTGAGCGCGGCCGGGGTGCCGCACCGCGTGCAGACGGCCGGGAACATGTTCTCGATCTTCTTCACCGAGGACGAGGTGCACGACTACGACGGCGCCCGCGCCGCCCAGACCTGGCGTTTCCCGCCGTTCTTCCACGCCCTGCTCGAGGCGGGCGTCTACGGCCCGCCGAGCGCGTTCGAGGCCTGGTTCGTCTCCGCGGCGCTGGACGACGACGCGTTCGCCGTGATCGAGAAGGCGCTGCCGGGCGCCGCCCGCGCGGCCGCCTCGGCGGTGGCCCCGTGAGCCGGGTGGTCGGTGCGAGGACCGGGCCGGGTCAGCTGAGCACCCCCGAGCCCACCGGTCCGCGGACCGTCGTCCACCTGCTACGGCACGGCGAGGTGCACAACCCCGAGGGCATCCTCTACGGCCGCCGATCGGGCTTCCGGCTCTCGGAGCGGGGCCAGGAGCAGGCCGGGCTGGTCGCGAGCGCGCTCGCGGACTCCGACGTCACGGCCGTCCTCGCGTCGCCCCTGCAGCGCGCGCAGGAGACCGCGACGCCGATCGCCGTGAAGCACGGCCTGGAGATCGTCACCGACGAGGGCCTGATCGAGGCCGGCAACGAGTTCGAGGGCAGCCGCTTCGGCGTCGGCGACGGTGCGCTGCGGCGCCCGGCGAACTGGCCGTTGCTGCGGGACCCCTTCACGCCGTCCTGGGGCGAGCCGTACCTGGCGATCGCGCACCGGATGCTCGGCGTCCTGCAGCGGGCCCGGGCGCTGGCCGAGGGCCACGAGGCCGTCTGCGTGTCCCACCAGCTGCCCGTCTGGACGCTGCGGCGCTACCTGCTGGGCCAGCGGCTGTGGCACGACCCCCGGAGGCGTCAGTGCGCCCTCGCGTCGCTGACGACGTGCGAGTTCACCGGCACCACCCTCACCGGCCTGCGCTACAGCGAGCCGGCGGGGGCGAGCGACCCGGCCCGGACCGGCGCATGAGAAGCCCGCAAGCCCTCGCCGCGGCGCTGCTCGGCGCCGTGCTGCTGCTCACCGGCTGTTCGACCAGCAAGGACGCCGTCGCGCAGTCGCAGCAGACCTTCACGTTCGTCGCGCCGGGCGGCAAGACCGAGATCATGTACGACCCGCCGTCGTCCCGCGGCACGGTGCCGACCCTGTCCGGGGACAGCTTGCTGAACGACGGGCGGAAGGTCGGCCTGGACGACTTCGCCGGCCAGGTCGTCGTCGTCAACATCTGGGGGTCGTGGTGCGGGCCGTGCCGCACCGAGGCGCCGGACCTGGAGTTCGTGCTGCAGCAGACCCGGGCCTCCGGGGTCGGCATGCTCGGCATCGACGTCCAGGACTCGCGGTCCGCCGCCGCGGACTTCGTGCGGGACCGCGGGATCACCTACGACTCGATCTACGACCCGTCCGGGCGCAGTCTCGTGGGGCTCTCCGGCTACCCCCGCAACGCCGTCCCATCGACGATCGTGCTGGACCGGCGGCACCGCGTCGCGGCGGTGTACCTCGGCGCGATCCAGGTGGCGAAGCTGATCCCGGTCGTGCAGCGGCTGGCCGCCGAGGAACCGCCGCCCGCCTGACCCGGGACCGCGATCCACTACAGCGTGTAGAACCCGGTGCGCGAGGTGTCGGTGCCCGCACATACCCTGGTCGGTGATGGATGCGTCGACCACCCTCGCGATCTCGGGCCCGCTGCTGGTGGCAGCGGTCGTCGCCGTGCTCGCGGGAGCCGTGAGCTTCGCATCGCCGTGCGTGGTCCCGCTCGTTCCGGGCTATCTCGCGTACCTCGCCGGGCTGGTCGGGGCGGACTCCCCGCCGGCCACCCCCGCCGAGGCCGGGAAGCGCCGTGAGGGCCGCTGGCGCGTCGCCGGTGCCGCGGCGCTGTTCGTCGCCGGGTTCACCGTGGTGTTCGGGGCGATCCTGGTCGGCGTCGTCTGGCTGTCGGACGTGCTGGTGCGCAACGAGGCCGTGCTGCAGCGCGTCGGCGGCGTGGTCATGATCGCGATGGGGCTGGCGTTCGTCGGCCTGCTGCCGGTGCTGCAGAACGAGCGGCGCGTGCACTGGGTGCCGCGGGCGGGCCTCTGGGGTGCGCCGCTGCTCGGCGCGGTGTTCGGCCTCGGCTGGGTGCCCTGCATCGGCCCGACGCTCGCGGGCGTCGTCGCGGTCGCGGCGGGCACGGGCGGGGGATCGCTGCGCGGCGTCGTCCTCACGCTGGCCTACTGCGCGGGCCTCGGGCTGCCGTTCGTCGTCATCGCGCTGGGCGCCTCGCGTGCCGTGCGGGCGCTGGGCTGGCTGCGCCGCCACACCCGCACCATCCAGATCTCCGGGGGCATGCTGCTCGTCGCCGTCGGGATCCTGCTACTCACCGGCCTGTGGAGCTCGCTGCTCGTGCAGCTCCAGGTCTCCGTCGCCGGCTTCACCCCGGCGATCTGATGAGCTCCCCGCCCACGGCGCCCCCGTCCCTGCCGGAGACCGCTCCAGGAGCCGAGCCCCCCGCGAGCGGGCCGTCCCCGGCCCGCCGGCCGCTCGCGTTCCTGCGCAACACCTGGCGCGGCCTGACGAGCATGCGCACCGCCCTGGTGCTGCTGTTCCTGCTGGCCCTGGCGTCGCTGCCCGGCGCGCTGCTCCCGCAGCGCTCGCTGAACGCCCAGCTCGTCGACCAGTACTTCGCGGACTATCCGTCGTTGGCTCCCCGGCTGGACCGGGTGGGCGCGTTCGACGTCTTCGCGACGCCGTGGTTCGCCGCCATCTACCTGCTGCTGATGATCTCGCTGTGCGGGTGCCTGCTGCCGCGCTCGCTCGAGGGCGTGCGCGCCGCGCGGGCCACCCCCGTCGCCACGCCGCGCAACCTCGCCCGGCTGCCGCACCATGCGTCGGCCACGCTGGACGAGGAGCCGGACGCCGTCGCGGCCCGGGTGCGCTCCCGGCTCGGCGTCGGGTCCCGGTTCGGCTGGCGCAGCGCGGAGGCCACGGACTCCGAAGGCGTCCGCACCGTCTCGTCGGAGAAGGGCTACCTCCGCGAGACCGGCAACCTGGTCTTCCACATCAGCCTGGTCGGGCTGCTCGTGGGCATCGCCGTCGGCAAGCTCTTCGGCTACGAGGGCCAGGTCATCGTGCTGGCGAACGGGAACCAGTTCTGCAACACCTCGATCCTGGGCTACGACTCGTTCCGGCCCGGCCTGCGCGTCGACGGCACGGACCTGCAGCCGTTCTGCGTGCAGATCGACGACTTCACCGCGGACTACCTGCCCAACGGCCAGCCGGACACCTACCGCGCGGACATCGGCTACCAGGACAGCACGCAGGTCGAGTCCGGGGACGCCGGCATCTGGAGCCCCTACGAGCTCGCGGTCAACCACCCGCTGCGCCTGGACGGCGCCCGCGTCTACCTCACCGGCCACGGCTACGCGCCCCGGTTCACGGTCACCTGGCCCAACGGCGAGCAGCGCACCGGCGAGATCCAGTGGCAGCCGGTGGACCAGACCACGCTGCTCTCGCAGGGCGCCACGAAGTTCGAGCGCCCCGGCGTGGCGGACGACGCGCAGCGGCAGAAGAGCTCGCTGGCGATCACCGGCCTCTTCGCGCCGACGAGCTCCGGCGGGAAGGTCGTCACGTCCACCTACCCGGAGATGCGCAACCCCGAGGTCGCGATCGACGTCCTGCGCGGGGACCTCGGCCTGGACGACGGCCGCGGCCAGTCGATCTTCGCCGTGGACCAGTCGAAGGTCGACTCCGGGCAGCTCGTCCGCGTCGCCCGGGCCAACCTGGTCCCGGGCGAGTCCACGACCCTGGACGACGGCACCGTGGTCCGCTTCGACGACGTGACCCCGTGGGTCGCCCTGCAGGTCAGCCACGATCCGGGCCAGTTCTCCGTGCTGGTCTTCGCGATCCTGATCCTGATCGGGCTGGGCCTGTCGCTGTCGATCAAACGGCGGCGGTTCTGGGTGCGGCTGACCCCGGCCGGGGAGGGGCGCACGCTGGTCGAGCTGGGCGGGCTGGCCCGCACGGACCAGGCCGGGTACGGCGAGGAGTTCGACCGCCTCCGGGCGGACCTGCTGGACCCGAAGTCAGACGACAAGAAGGACGGTTGAGGCAATGCCCGTCGACCCGATGCTGTCCGCGTACAGCGACCTGGTGTTCAAGGCCGCGGTCGCGGTCTACACCATCGCGATGCTGATGCACGCCGTCGAGTACGTGCTGGCCCGCACGACCGCGCCGGTCCCGGCGCTCGCGGGCGCCTCCGCCGAGGGTGAGGTGGGCGGGACCCTCACCGCGACGCCGCCGGACGGCGAGCGGGCCGTTCCCGCGGGCGGGCGGACCCGGTCGGACCGCTTCGGCGGCATGGCCGTGTCGCTGACCGTGCTGGGCGTGCTCCTGCACGTCGGCGCGATCGTGCTGCGCGGGCTGGCGGTCGGGCGCTGGCCGCTGGGCAACATGTACGAGTTCGCGTCGGCGATCGGGCTGGCCGCCGTCGTCACGTGGCTCGTGGTGCTGCGTCGCACCCCGTCGATCCGCCGGGTCGGCGCGTTCGTGCTGCCGCCCGTGCTGATCCTGCTGTACCTGGCCGGGACGGTGCTCTATGCGCAGGCGGCCCCGGTCGTCCCGGCGCTGCAGTCCTACTGGCTGATCATCCACGTCACCACGGTCACGATCGCGTCCGGCCTGTTCCTGGTGGCGGGCTTCGCGAGCATCGCCTACCTGCTGCGACGGTCGGGGAAGCTTTCCGGGTTCACCGCGAAGCTGCCCTCGGTCGAGGCGCTGGACCGGCTCGCCTACCGCATCTCGGCCGTCGCGTTCCCGCTGTACACGTTCGCGGTGATCGCGGGCGCGATCTGGGCCGAGGCGGCCTGGGGCCGGTTCTGGGGCTGGGACCCGAAGGAGACGGTCGCCTTCATCGCGTGGGTCGTCTACGCCGCGTACCTGCACGCCCGGGCGACCGCCGGCTGGCGCACCACCGGCGCCGCGTGGATCAACGTCCTGGGCTTCGCCACCGTCATGTTCAACCTGTTCTTCATCAACATGGTCGTGGCCGGGCTGCACTCGTACGCGGGGCTCTGAGCGCCGCCGTCGCATCGGGCGGGCGCCCCCCGTGAGTGGTTCGGATCCCGTCTTCTCGCACAAGACCGTTTCCACGACTACGGTCGGCAACCGTGAGCGAGCGAGAGCCGGACCAGCTGCCTGACGGCTCGGTGGGCCGGTACGTCCGGGAACGCTGGGCCGCGGCGGGCCGGCCGCCGTCGGGTCGGTCGCGCCGGACGACACCGCTGACACCGTCGCCCCGGGCGCGGCCGGACATCGAGACCCGGCCCGTCGAGGACGATGCCCCCGCGGCCGCTCCTGCGGAGGACGGCCCGGCCGCCGAGCACCCCCCGGTGAGCGGCCACGCGGCGTCGCAGGTCACCGAGCAGGAACGGACGAACGGGAGCCACGCCCAGGTTCCCCCGCCGGTCGACCCGGCTCGACGCCCGGAGCTCGGCTTCCGCCGGGACTCCGAGGCCTGGGGGGTGGTCCCGGACACCGGGGACTGGGGTGCGGCGCTGCTCGACGAGGACCTCGAGGACGACCTGGCCGACGTCCCGGCCCCGGACGACACCCGGACGCCGCCTGAGGGGACCGAGCAGCAGGGGCAGCACCGGCCCGCAACGGACGAGCACACCGGCCCGCAGGTGGCGACGAGCTCGGGCCGGCACAGCGGCGTCGGCTACTCGCACGTTCCCGCCGCCCACTCCCCGGCCCCGCAGGCGCCGCCCCCCCATGCCCCCGCAGCCGAGGCAGCGGCGACGCAGGAGTGGCGGCCCCGGCCGCAGCGCCGTCCGGAGCCGCCTCGTGCGGAGCCGGCGTACCGCGAGGAGCCGGCCGAGCAGCCCGAGACGCCCTCGTCCGCCTGGCCCGGGATCCCTGCCCGACTCGACCTGCCCGCGCAGACCGCCGAGGCGTCCGTCGACACCGGCGCCCACGCCGCGCCGTCGCCGGCCCCGGCCCGCGATCCGGCCGCCCGTCCGGCCGACGGGACGCACGTCGGTGCCCGGCCCGCCGAGCCGGGCGAGCAGAGCCGGGCGACGCGGGGCGTCGGGCGCTGGACGGACCCCGGGGCCGTCGCCGCGCAGGAGGCGCACCGCGCCCGCACGGCGGAAGCGGCCCTGACCGACGATGCGGCCCTCTCCTCGGCGCGGTTGCTGCGGCCGTCGAAGCGGCCGCCGCAGTCCGGCTGGCGCAAGCTCCTGTACCTGCTCACCGGCCGGATGCTCAACCCCGGCGAGAGCCCCGCGGACGTCCGCAAGCGCGAGCTCACGGCGCGGGTCAACCAGCCGCTGCTGGGCTGCCACAAGATCGCCACCCTGAGCCTCAAGGGCGGGGTCGGCAAGACCACGATCACCGCGACCCTCGGCGCCACCTTCGCGTCGCTGCGCGGGGACCGGGTGGTGGCGGTCGACGCCAACCCGGACCGCGGCACGCTCAGCCAGAAGATCCCGCTGGAGACCAGCGCGACGGTCCGGCACCTGCTCCGCGACGCCCAGCGGGTCCGCCGCTACACCGACGTCCGGGCCTACACCTCACAGGGCGCGTCCCGGCTCGAGGTGCTGGCCAGCGAGCAGGACCCGGCCGTGTCCGAGGCCTACAGCGAGCGGGACTACCGCCGTACGGTCACCCTGCTCGAGCACTTCTACAACATCGTCCTGACGGACTGCGGCACCGGACTGATGCACTCCGCGATGTACGGCGTGCTCGGCGTCGCGGACCAGCTGATCATCGTCTCGTCGGGCTCGATCGACGGCGCTCGCAGCGCGTCGGCGACGATGGACTGGCTGGACGCGCACGGCCATCAGGACCTCGTCCGCAACGCCGTCGCGGTGATCAACTGCGTGCACCGGAGCGCGGGCGGGGTGGATCTGCAGCGGGTGGCGGAGCACTTCTCGGGCCGTTGCCGGGCGGTGGTGCAGATCCCGTTCGACGCACATCTCGAGGAGGGCGCGGAGGTGGACCTGGAGCGGCTGGACCAGGCGACGCAGATCGCGTTGCTGGAGCTCGCGGCGTCCGTGGCGGACGGCTTCCCCTCCTGAGGTGAGGGGCGTGACCCCGCAGGCGGGATCGCGGTGGGGGAGCGACCTGGTCCCGGGGTCGCGGACGCGACCCCGGGAGGGATCTGCTCAGGGCGAGGGCGGGTCCTCGGGACGCTTGATGGACTCGTCCAGGTGCCGCAGGAAATCGGGATCGTCGTCCGGGCCGGTGGCGCGCGGTCGACGCGCCGCCGGGGCGGACTGCTGGGCGGTACCGCCCGGTACCTCGGCGCGATCGGTCTGCATCGCCCGCCACAGCAGCAGGGCGATGATCGCGGCGCCGGCGAATGCGATCAGGAACAGCATCAACCACCACCTCCGCAGTCGAGCGTAGCGGAGGAAGGGCAATGCCCGGGTAAAGCGACCGTCATCGGGTGACGCCCGATACCAGGGGTCGGCCGGGCCGCGGTGCCCCTCGGCGGAGCCCCGGACGAGACGACGAGCCGGGACCCGGTCGCCATGACCGGGCCCCGGCTCGCGTCGTCGTTCAGGGGTGGCGCGTCGGCAGCGTCGCCTCACTGGTGAGGTCCGCGAGCATGCCGCGCACCTCGGACTCCCGGAAGCGCCGGTGGCCACCGGGCGTCCGGATCGATCCGATCCGTCCGGCCGAGGCCCAGCGGGTCACGGTCTTCGGATCGACGCGGAACAGGGTGGCGACCTCACCTGGGGTGAGGAGCCGCTCGTTTCCGGTCGTGGTCGGAGCAGACATCCAAAGCCTCCGCATCGTCGATTACCGGGCCATCGTGACACCTGGGACCCCGGGTACTCGAACGGTTGGGCGGAGGTAAAGGGCTCTTAAAGGGCAAAACGGACGCAAGGGCCCGATCCGCGGAACGCCGCGCCTCGAGAACGAACACCGCCCGCCCGGAGTTCCCGCGCCGCGACGAGGGTCCCCACCTGCGGCGACGCGACACGCGCGGGCGTCGTACCCTCGACCGCATGAGCACGTCCGACGACTCCGGCACCCCGCACGCCGCACCCGGCCTCGCGTCCACCCTGGCGCTCTACGCGCTCGCGCGAATCGCCCTCGTGGGCGTCATCGCGGCGCTGCTGTCGGTCGCCGGGGTCCCGCTGCTGCTGTCGGTCCTGCTGGGCCTGATCGTCGCGCTGCCGCTGTCCCTGGTGGTGTTCCGGTCCCTGCGCGCGCGGCTGGACCTGGCGCTCGGGGAGGCGCGTCGGCGACGTTCCGCCGAGCGCGAGTCCCTGCGCTCCCGGCTGCGGGGCGAGGAGCTGCGGGGCGAGGAGCCCCGGCCCGCGGACCTCGGCGCGGCCGGTACCGGCGGCGACGGCATCCGCGGCGAGGAAGGGCAGCCCTCAGAACAGCGCGCCGAGCGCGAGGCCGACGCCGGTCGCGGCTGACCAGGCCAGGAGCGTCAGCCCGGTGTCCTTGAGCACCTTGATCAGCTTCCGGCCGTCCGCCCCGGCCAGCACCCGGCGGACGAGCCCGACCGCCAGCGGCAACGCCAGCAGCCCGAGCAGCATCGGCCAGCTGCGGATCCCGGCGCCGATCGAGAGCAGGAACGGCAGGACGACCAGCGCCGCGTAGAGCCGGCGCGTGTCCCTGTCCCCGAGCGTGACGGCGAGCGTGCGCTTGCCGGAGACCTCGTCCGTCGCGATGTCCCGGACGTTGTTCGCGACCAGCACGGCGCACGTCAGGAACCCGACGGCCACCGAGCACACGACGGCGAGCGGCCCGATCGAGCCCGCCTGCGTCAGCGTCGTCCCCAGCACCGCGACCGGGCCGAAGAACACGAACACCGCGACCTCGCCGAGCCCCGCGTAGCCGTAGGGCCGCTTGCCGCCGGTGTAGAACCAGGCCCCGGCGATGCAGACGGCGCCGGCGGCGATCATCCACCACGCCTCCGACAGCGAGACCAGCGTGAGCCCGGCCAGCGCCGCGATCGCGAAGCAGACCAGCGCGGCCGTGCGGACCGCGGTGGGCGCGGCCACCTTCGACCCGACGAGCCGCATCGGCCCGACGCGGTCGTCGTCCGTCCCGCGGATGCCGTCGGAGTAGTCGTTGGCGAAGTTCACGCCGATCACCAGGGCGACGGCGACGACCAGCGCCAGCATCGCCCGTCCGATGTCGACGGTGCCGGATCCGATGGCGGCGCCGGTGCCGACGAGGACGGGGGAGACGGCGGTGGGGAGGGTGCGGGGTCGTGCGCCCTCGACCCACTGCGACAGCGTGGCCACACCACGAACCTAGTCCGTCGGTGCCCCGGAGCCCGCGCCGGAACCGCAGGATGTGACGTGCCCCGCGCCCGGCAGGGCGGCCGCGACGACGAACTGACCTGCGCCGATCCGCACCCACGCGTCGCCGGAGCCGGCGAGGCACTCCACGGGGACGCTCGCGTGCTCTGCGGCGATCCCCACGATCGAGGCGGCGGCGTCCGGAGCCGCGCGCACCGTGACGAGGCCGTCGGCGCTCTCCTGCGAGTCGCCCACCGCGACGACCTTGGAGAGCCGCAGCGAGCCCGTCCACAGGTAGTCGACGGTGACCTGCGAGTTGTCCTTCAGGCCGAGCGCGTCCCAGAAGACGCCGTCGCCGAGGTCGATCCCCGCGGGGTTGACGAGCTTGCGGCCGAACTGGTCCTTGCCGCCGTTGTAGCCCGTCCTGAACGCGGCCTGGGCCTGCGGCGTCCCCTGCGGGAGGTTCTTCCACTCCTGGCGCTGGGCGGGCGGGTTCCAGTAGTCGTCCCGGGTGTTCCAGGGGCCGATGTCCCAGACCGGCGCGAACGCGCAGCGGCCGTTGGGTGCGCAGACCTTCACCGAGTAGTCGCTGGTGCCCCGCGGGGAGAGCGCGCGCCGGGACGGAAGGGCCACGAAGTGGTCCCGGTTCACGATCCTGTGGCCGTTCGCGGTGGTGCCTCCGACCAGCCCCTCACGGGTCGCGAAGACCGAGTAGCGGAGCGCGAGGGCCTCCGTGACGGCGCTCTCTGTCGTCGCCGCCGCGGGCCCGGCGGTGAGCGTGACGTCCCGGACGACGGGCCGGGCAGCCGGGTCCGCCGCCGATCCGGTGAGCACGAGCCGTCCCTGCATGACGTCCGTGGCCTCGGGCAGGGCGGCCGTGCCGGCGTTCGTCCCGGTGGTCGTCGACGGGATCCACTCGGTCCAGCTCCCGTTCGCGCGCTTCCCCCGGACGTCGACGGACGCCGTGGTGCCCTCGGGCACGTCCGCGTCCAGGACCGAGTCGACCCGACTGGTGGGCCGCTCCAGTGTGCGCAGGCCGAGGGTGAGCAGGCCGGTCGGGACAAGGGCCGGGCTGTCGGTGACGCCCTCGGCCTGGGCGGACGCCGAGTCCTGCGGGGCGAGGTAGGCGGACGAGGGGTCCAGGCCGGCGGCACCGTCGCGGGTCGTGACGCCCGCGGCCTCCCCCGTCGCGAGGCTCTCCCGCCAGCTCGCCGGCGCGGCCGTCGTCTCCGCCGCCGACGCCGGCACCACGCCGCCCGCACACAGCGCCCCGACGAGGACCGCAGTCAGTACGGCCCTGCGTGTCAGTACGGCCGTGCGCACCTGCATCCACATCTCCGTTCCCCGCGACTCGTGTGAAACCTGTGACGGCAGGTGAGGAAGTGCCGCTTGGGACGCAGCACATCGGATGACCCGGTAATGGTCAAGAAGCGGAGAGTGAGCGACCTGATGGGGTGTAGCCGGAAGTCACCTGGTCGGGTCGTTTGGAATGTGCACAGGGGTGAGGGCGAGCAGAGCGGCCACGGCCCGGCGGTCCGGCTTGCCGATCCCGCGCACCGGCAGCTCGTCCAGGAACAAGAACCGACGGGGCACCGCGGCCCGCCCCTCGGCGGCCCGCACGGCGTCCCGCAGCGCCACCTCGTCCGGCACCGGGCCGCTCGGCACGACGGCCGCCGCCACGAGCGAGCCCCACTCCGGGTCCGGCACGCCGACCACGCACGCCGCGCCCACGCCCGGCTGCGCCGCCAGCACCCGCTCGACGGCCGCGGGGGCCACCTTCTCCCCACCCGTGACGATCATGTCGTCCGCCCGGCCGAGGACCCGGACCCGCCCGTCGACGATCCGGCCGACGTCCCCCGTGCGGAACCAGCCGCCGGCGAAGCTGTCGGCGGTGAGCCCGGGGTCGCCGAGGTAGCCCCGGGCGAGCGTCGGCCCGCCCAGCAGCAGCCGCCCGTCCTCCGCCACCCGGACGTCGACGCCGTCGAGCGGGACGCCGTCGTAGACGCAGCCGCCGCAGGTCTCGCTCATCCCGTAGGTCGTGACGACGCGGATCCCGGCCGCCTCCGCCCGCTCGCGCAGGGCGGGGGCCAGCGCAGCGCCGCCGACCAGCACCGCGTCGTAGCCGGCGAGCGCGTGCAGCGCGGCGCCGGCGTCGGCGAGGATCCGCAGGAGCTGCGTCGGGACCAGGCTGACGTAGCGGCGCGCGCCGTGCGGCAGCCGCCGCGTCGCGCGGACGAACCCGGCCGGCCGGAACCCCTCGCGGACGTCCTGGACCACCGGTGGCTGCCCCGCAAGCAGCGCGCGCAGCACCACCTGCACCCCGGCGACGTGGTCCGCGGGCAGGGCGAGGACCCAGCGGCCGGGGCCGCCGAGCCGGGCCTCGGTCGCGCGGGCGGACGCCGTGAGCGCCGCGGCCGTGAGCATCACGTACTTGGGCTCGCCGGTGGAGCCGGACGTCGCGATGACCACGGCGACGTCGTCGGGCACCTCCGCCGCCGGCCCCTCGGCGAGCCCGGGCACGACCGCGGGCCCGCTGCCGTCGAGCGCCGCGGCGAGGGCCCCGATCAGGTGCTCGACGCTCTCCGGGGTCCCGTCGACGGCGAGCGCGCGCAGCTCCCGCACGTCAGTAGTGCCAGGGGTAGGGCGACCAGTCCGGCTCCCGCTTCTGCAGGAACGAGTCCCGGCCCTCTACGGCCTCGTCGGTCATGTAGGCCAGCCGGGTCGCCTCGCCCGCGAAGAGCTGCTGGCCGACCAGGCCGTCGTCGATCAGGTTGAAGGAGTACTTCAACATGCGCTGCGCCTGCGGGGACTTCCCGTTGATCTCCTTCGCCCACTGCAGCGCGGTGGCCTCGAGCTCGGCGTGCGGGACGACCTCGTTCACCGCGCCCATCTCGTGCATCTGCTGCGCGGTGTAGGTCCGGCCGAGGAAGAAGATCTCGCGGGCGAACTTCTGGCCCACCTGGCGGGCGAGGTAGGCCGAGCCGTAGCCGCCGTCGAACGAGCCCACGTCGGCGTCCGTCTGCTTGAACCGCGCGTGCTCGGCGCTGGCCAGCGTCAGGTCCGCGACCGCGTGCAGCGAGTGCCCGCCCCCGGCGGCCCACCCCGGGACGACCGCGATGACGACCTTCGGCATGAACCGGATCAGCCGCTGGCACTCGAGGATGTGCAGCCGCCCGGCGCGCCCGGGGTCGACGGTGTCCGAGGTCTCGCCCGAGGCGTACTGGTAGCCGCTGCGTCCGCGGATCCGCTGGTCGCCGCCGGAGCAGAAGGCCCAGCCGCCGTCGCGCGGTGAGGGGCCGTTGCCGGTCAGCAGCACGCACCCGACGTCGGAGGAGGTGCGCGCGTGCTCGAGGGCGCGGTGGAGCTCGTCGACCGTGTGCGGGCGGAACGCGTTGCGGATCTCGGGCCGGTCGAACGCGATCCGCACGGCACCCGTGTCCACCGCCCGGTGGTAGGTGATGTCGGTGAAGCCGAAGCCGGGGACCTCACGCCACGCGGTGGGATCGAACAGCTCGGAGACGGATCCGGATGCCGGTGCACTCACGCCCCGGACACTAACCCCAGCGGGGTCGGTGATCAGTCCGGGACCTTCTCGCGGCGCAGCCGCCCGCCCTCGGCCTGCAGCGCCGCCATGAGGTCGTCGGGCAGCGGACGGCCCGCGGGCAGGGCGTCGACGATCAGCGCCGCGACGTCGCGCAGCTTGCGGTTGGACGCCTGCGACGCCGCGACCAGGAGCTGGAAGGCGCGCTCGTCGTCGCAGCCGTGGGTCAGCATCAGCATGCCCTTGGCCTGCTCGATCGTCGGCCGGCTGCGCAGCGCGCGCTCGAACTGCTCCGCCCGCTCGCGCAGCCCGGACTGCCAGCGCTCGACGACGCCGTCGAGCTCCGCGACGTAACCCGTCAGGGCCACCACCTCACCGTCCGGGGCCCGCTCGCCCTCGCCGACCACGATCACCTGGCGCTCGACGGAGGACATGAGCCGGAACCCGGTCCCGAAGGGCCGGTTCTCGCCGACGGGCACCGTGACGACGGACGCCTCGGGCCGGTCCTCGGGATGACGGTCGGCGAGCAGCTCGGCCGGGTGCAGCGACCCGTCGCCGGACCACTCCCACTGGCCGCTGCGCAGGTCGAGACGGAAACGGCCGACCCACTCGGCGGGGGACGATCCGCTCAACGCGTCGAGTCCGACTCCGTACCGGGAGTCGGGGCGGGCCTCGATCGGGCGTGCGGGATCGAGGGCGTCGGGCATTGGGCACCTGTCCAGCGGTCTCGGTCTGTGAAGGGACCGCGGGCCTCGCTGCTGGACCTGCTCCGGAGGACGTTACCAAGCGGCGCACCCGTCCCCGGTGACCGACTCCCCGACACGACGAGCCGGCGCCCCGGCCCTCGGCGAGGGGAGGCGCCCGCGAATTGACCGGTGGTGTGTGGCATGTCACCCTCGGCGGGTGCGACGACGCGGCGGTGCATGCCGGGAGAAGGATCTCCGGGTATGAAGGCGCCGAGCCGGTGAAGGCACTGGGGCAGACCGAGACCGTCAACGCGCAGGTGCTCGCCGCGCTGCGCACCGCCGTGATCACCGGCGAGCTGGCACCCGGCACCCTGCACTCCGTCCAGACCCTGGCCACCCAGCTGGGGGTGTCCCGCACCCCGGTGCGCGAGGCGCTGATCAAGCTCGCCCAGCAGGGCATGGTCCGGTTCGAGCGCAATCGCGGCGTCCGGGTGCTGCAGACGTCGCTGCACGACCTCGAGGAGGTCTTCGCGCTGCGGCTGCTGCTCGAGCCGGCCGCTGTGCGGCGCGCCGTGACGCGGATGGACGAGTCCACGCGCAAGGAGCTCCGCAAGCTCTTCGCGGCGATGCAGAAGGCCGCGAAGGCGGACGACGAGTTCACGATGCTGGGCCACGACCGCCGCTTCCACCGCGTCGTCCTGGAGGCCTCCGGGAACACCCGGCTGGCCACCTACGTCGACGGGCTGCGGGACATGGTGCTGCGCCGCGGCGTCTCGACCGCTCGGGAGTCCCGCAGCCTGGACGACATCGTGACCGAGCACGCCGAGATCCTCGCGCTGATCGAGGCCGGGGACGCGGACGGGGCGGCGGAGGCCATGCGTGTCCACGTCCAGCACACGGCGGAGCTGCTCATCGCGCAGGAGGCGGGTGCCGGCACCGGGGTCCTGGACATCGACCTGGGGTGGACGAACCCCGCCTGAGGGATGCGCACATGCGCACCGATTGACGGGTGGCATGCCACATGCCACCGTTCGGGGGCATCGCGTGTGACGCACGCGACCCCTCAGTGCCGAAGGGACCACGATGGCAACTGCGAACAAGCTCAGCGTCATCCCGTGCGGGGCCATGCACGCCGACCTGACGTTCCTCCTCCTCAAGCCGGGGGTCAGCATCAAGACCCGCTCCGACAAGGAGGACAAGATCAGCTGGGTGGAGGTGCCGACGCACTGCGTCCTCGTCGAGACCGACGAGGGCAAGCTGCTGTGGGACACCAGCTGTCCGTCGGACTGGGAGACCCGGTGGAAGCCCACCGGGCTGCAGGAGTTCTTCCCCTACGACCAGGTCGACGACGACGAGTACCTCGACGCCCAGCTCAACAAGATGAACGTCGGCCTCGACGAGATCGACTACGTCGTGCTCTCCCACCTGCACTTCGACCACGCCGGCAACGCGCAGATGTTCAAGAACACGAACGCGAAGCTGATCTGCTCGGACAAGGAGAAGGAGTTCGCACTCAACTTCGAGGGCGACTTCAACGGGGCCCACCTCAAGGCGGACTACGAGGGACTGAACTGGGAGACCGTCTCGGGCGACGTCGAGATCCTGCCCGGCGTGAAGCTGATCCAGGCCCCGGGCCACACCGTCGGCACCATGTCCATGCAGGTCGACCTGCCGGACTCGGGAACGATGATCTTCACGTCGGACGCGGTGTACATGGGGGAGAGCTACGGCCCGCCCGCCGCCCCCGCGGCCATCGTGAACAACCTCGAGCAGTGGTTCCAGTCCGTCGAGAAGCTCCGCGGCATCCAGGAGAAGACCGACGCGACGATGGTCTTCGGGCACGACGCCCGGCAGATCAAGGAGCTGCGCAAGGCTCCGGAGGGTTCGTACACGTGACGTACCCGGCTGATGTGCAACTGACCGAGGAGACGATCTTCACCTGGGGTGCCCCGCCGTTGAAGTTCGGCGCCGGGGCCATCGACGAGGTGGGCTTCGAGCTGTCCGGCTACGGCGTCAAGCGGGTCCTGATCGTCACCGACCCGGGGATCAACGCCCTGGGCGCGCCGCAGCGGCTCGCGGACAACCTCAAGCGCTACGACATCGATTCGGAGATCTTCGACGGCGTGCACGTCGAGCCGACCGACGACTCGATGAACAAGGCCACCGAGTACGCCCGCGTGCAGGGCCCGTGGGACGGCTTCGTCGCCGTCGGCGGCGGTTCGGCGATCGACACCGCGAAGGCGATCAACCTGCTGACCAGCCACCCCGGCGAGCTGATGGACTACATCAACAAGCCGATCGGCAACGCGAAGGTGCCGCCGGGCCAGCTCAAGCCGCTGATCGCGGTGCCCACGACGGCCGGGACCGGCTCGGAGTCCACCGCGATGTGCGTGCTGGACATCCTGTCGATGAAGGTCAAGACCGGGATCAGCCACTGGCGGCTGCGCCCGACCCTGGCCGTGATCGACCCGCTGCTGACGATGTCCCTGCCGCCGGAGGTCACCGCGGCGTCCGGGATGGACATCGTCTGCCACGCGGTGGAGAGCTACACGGCGCGGTACTACACCACGTTCGACCGCAAGCAGCCCGAGGAGCGGGTGACCTACTGCGGCTCGAACCCGGTGTCCGACCTCTGGTGCGAGAAGGCGATGTCCCTGCTCGCGCAGTCCTTCCGGGACGCGGTGCACCGCGGCGGGGAGGACCTCGAGGCGCGGTCCAACATGATGATGGCCGCGACCTTCGCGGGCATGGGCTTCGGCAACTCCGGGGTGCACATCCCGCACGCCAACGCCTACCCGATCGCGGGCATGGTGAAGGACTACCGGCCGGCGGGCTACCCGCAGGACGAGCCGATGGTCCCGCACGGGCAGTCCGTGTCCCTGACCGCGCCCGAGGCGTTCCGGTTCTCCTTCGAGAGCGCGCCGGAGCGGCACCTGCGGGCCGCGGAGCTGATGGACCCGCGCGCGGACAAGCACAACGATGCGCGCGAGCAGCTCCCGTCGGTGCTGGTCCGGCTCATGCGAGACATCGGGATCCCGAACGGGATCGGCGGCGTCGGCTACACCGAGGCCGACGTCCCGGACCTCGTCCCGGGGACGATGAAGCAGCAGCGGCTGCTGGCGACCTGTCCGAAGACCCCGTCCGAGGACGACATCGCCGACATCCTCACGAAATCCGTCGAGAACTGGTGACCCTGTGAGTGCGTAGCAGCGCCAGAGCGCTGCTACGCACTCACGACCCCTAAGGACCTGCCGAAATGCCGATCTACGTATACCGGTGCGAGTGCGGCACGCGCTTCGAGCACCTCGCCTCCATGACCGACACCGCGGCGCCGGGCTGCCCGGTCTGCGGCGGAGAGACCCACAAGGTCCCGGCCGGCTTCTCCCTGGGCGGCCAGGCGAACGCGGGGCTGTCGAAGGACGAGATGCCACAGACCTGGCGCGGCGTCTACGACGGCAACTCCGAGTACATCGACCGGATGCGCCGGACGTGGGACGGCCGGCAGAAGCTCGAGGAGAAGTACCCCGAGATCGCCGGCGACCAGCGGCCGATCCTCGCCCACGAGGGCAAGTTCCACAACGCGCCGCTACGGGCGGGAGACATCCAGCTCTCGGGGACCGCTCCGACGCCGGGGCACGGCCACGGACACGGTCACGGGCACTCGCACGCGCCCGCGCCGAAGAAGGCGGACCCGCCCGCCTCGAAGGCCACTCCGTCCACCTCGTCAGACTGACGGCGTGAGCGTGCACGACCCCGTCACCAGTACCGACCGAATCGCCGGTCTCGCCGCCGACCTGAGGGCCGCCGTCGGCGGCGACGTCCGGTTCGACGACGCCCACCGCGCGATGTGGTCCGCGGACGCGTCCAACTACCGGAAGGTGCCGATCGGCGTCGTGGCCCCGCGGGACGCCGCGGACGTCGAGGCGGCGATGGCGGTCTGCCGGGCGCACGAGGTCCCGGTGCTGCCGCGCGGCGCCGGGACGTCCATCGCCGGGCAGGCCGTGAACACCGCGGTCGTGCTGGACTTCCGCAAGTACCTCAACCGCATCCTCGAGGTGGACCCGGACGCCCGCACCGCCCGCGTCGAACCCGGGGTGATCTGCGACGACGTGCGGGACGCCGGGGCGCCGCACGGGCTCACGTTCGGCCCGGACCCGTCGACGCACAACCGCTGCACGATCGGCGGGATGATCGGCAACAACGCCTGCGGCTCGCACTCCGTGGCCTGGGGCAAGACGGTCGACAACGTCCACGCGATGGACGTGCTCACCTACCGCGGCGAGCGGCTCACCCTGGGCCGGGGCCAGTCCACCGGCGCGATCCCGGAGCGGCTGCGCGCCCTCGGCGAGCGCTACGCGGACGAGGTCCGCACGAGCTTCCCGGACCTCACCCGACGCGTCTCCGGTTACAACCTGGACCAACTTCTGCCCGGCGGCGAGATCGACCTGGCGAAGGCCATGGTCGGCACCGAGGGCACCTGCGCCACCGTGCTGAACGCGACGGTCCGGCTCGTCGAGTCGCCGCCCGTGCGTGCGCTCGCCGTCCTCGGCTTCCCGGACGCCTACATCGCCGCGGACAACGTGATGGTCGTCCGCGAGCACTCGCCGCTGACCATCGAGGGCATGGACGCCGGGCTGATCGCGGCCCTGCGCGCGTCGAACCCGGTGGAGACGGCGAGCCGCGCGCTCCCGCACGGCGGCGGCTGGCTCTACGTCGAGACGGGCGGGCAGACCCGGGCCGAGGCCGAGGCGGCCGCGCAGGCCGTCGCCCGCGCGATGAAGCCCTACGGCGCGTCGAGCCTGGTGGTGAGCGACCCGGCGAAGATGAAGGCGCTCTGGCGGATCCGCGAGGACGGCGCCGGCATCCTCACCCGCAGCCCGGACGGCGGCGAGGCCTGGCCCGGCTGGGAGGACGCCGCGGTGCCGCCGGAGAAGTTCGGCGCCTACCTGCGCGAGTTCGACGCGGTGCTGGAGCGGCACGGCCGCAAGGGCGTCTACTACGGCCACTTCGGCGACGGCTGCCTGCACGTCCGCATCGACTTCGACCTGCTCAGCAAGCCCGGCATCGCGAACTTCCGCGCGTTCATGGAGGACGCGGCGGACCTCGTCGTCGCGCACGGCGGGTCGCTCTCCGGCGAGCACGGGGACGGCCGGGCCCGGTCCGAGCTGCTGGACCGGATGTACCCGCAGACGATCATCCGGGCGTTCGAGGAGTTCAAGGGCATCTGGGACCCGGACGACCGGATGAACCCGGGCTGCATCGTCCGCTCCGCCCGGCTCGACGAGGACCTGCGGGTGTTCGTCGGGATGCCCACGATCCAGGACACCCCGCAGCTCGCGTTCACCCACGACCGCGGCAGCTTCACCCGCGCGACCCGCCGCTGCCTGGGCGTCGGCAAGTGCGTGACCGCGCACGGCGGCGTGATGTGCCCCAGTTACCGGGCCACCGGGGAGGAGATGCACTCGACGCGCGGCCGGGCGCGGCTGCTGTTCGAGATGGCCAACGGCGAGGTGATCGACGGCGGCTGGCAGAACGACGCCGTCGCCGAGGCCCTCGACCTCTGCCTGTCCTGCAAGGGCTGCAAGCGGGACTGCCCGGTCGGCGTGGACATGGCGGCGTACAAGACCGAGTTCCTCGCCCAGCGCTACCACCGCAAGCTCCGCCCGGCGTCGCACTACTCGATGGGCGCGCTGCCGCGGTGGATGAGGCTGGTGGGGATGCTGCCGGCCGGCGTCGTCGACGGGATCAACGCTCTCGCGCGCGTCCCGTGGCTCGCCGGGATCGTGAAGCGGGCCGGCGGGATCGCGCCCGAGCGGGACATCCCGGAGATCGCGCGGGAGACGTTCACCACGCGCGCCCGGGCGGACTCGATCATCGAACGCGGCCCCGTGGCGCCCGCGCCGCGCGGCCGGATCCTGCTCTGGCTGGACACCTTCACCGACCACTTCGACCCGGACGTCGCCGAGGACGCCGTCGCGGTGCTCACCGCGTTGGGCTACTCGGTCGAGCTGCCGCCGCGCGGCGTCTGCTGCGGGCTGACCTGGACGTCGACCGGGCAGGTCGGCGCGGCGCGGCGGGTGCTGCGGCGCAGCCTCAGGACCATCGAGCCGTGGTTGTCGGCGGGCGTCCCGGTCGTCGGGCTGGAACCGTCGTGCACCGCCGCGCTGCGGGCGGACGGCGCGGAGCTGCTCCCGGCGGAACCTCTGGCCGCGGCCCTCGCGGGCGGGGTGAAGACCTTCGCCGAGCTGCTGGCCGAGCATCTCGACGAGCTGCCCGGCCTCGTCGTCGGCGGGAGCCGGCGGGCGCTCGTGCAGGTGCACTGCCACCAGCACGCGGAGCTCGGCGCGGACGACGACCGCGCGGTCATGCGGGCCCTCGACGTCGAGGCGGAGGTGCTGGACTCGGGCTGCTGCGGCCTCGCCGGGAACTTCGGGTTCGAGAAGGGCCACTACGAGGTGTCGATGGCGGCGGCGGAACGGGTGCTGCTGCCGGCGGTCCGGTCCGCGGACGCGGACGTCGAAGTGCTGGCGGACGGGTTCAGCTGCCGCACCCAGCTGCGGCAGGCCGGGACCCGGGAGCCCGTGCACCTCGCGCAGCTCGCGGCGCGTGCGCTGGGGCTGCGGCCGGCCCGCTCCGAGCATTGAGCCGTTCACCCGCCACCGGGCCGGCCCCGACCGGTACGGACCTCGCGATCCGGTCAGGATGGGACGCACGGCACGGACGGGTGGAGGAACGCTCGCGGGCGGACGGCCGTTGAACGGTGAACGAGCACGACGATCCCCGGGAGAGGCATGTCCGTCGAATCACGCAGCGTCCTCGGCGTCGTCGAGCCGGACGTGGGGCGGGCCCCCCTGACCCGGACGTTCGCCCTGGTCGGTACCGCGGGCGCGGCGATCGCGGTGGTGCTGATCCTCGGGCTGCACCTCGTCGCGACGAACGTGGACCCGATCCGCCGGACGATCAGCGAGTACGGCCTCGGTCCCTACAAGCCCGTGTTCGACGTCGGCGTGCTCGCCCTGGCGCTCGGCACGGTCACCGTGACCGTCGCCGCGGTGCGGGCCCGGTTGTTCCGGGCCCTCTCCGCGCCCACGGTGCTGCTCGCGCTGTTCGCGGTCGGGATGTGCACCGTCGTCGCGTTCGAGAAGACGAACTGGTCGGTCGGCCCGAG
Source organism: Pseudonocardia sp. (assembly GCF_025465255.1). GTDB lineage: Bacteria > Actinomycetota > Actinomycetes > Mycobacteriales > Pseudonocardiaceae > Pseudonocardia. Next base: position 24,220 of record NZ_JAODNI010000026.1, on the reverse strand, counting down.
CGTCGGCGGCTACATCCACCGCTACGCCAGCCTGGTCGCGTTCCTCGCGATGCCGGCCGCCGCGATCACGATCGGCCACCGCTTCGGACGGGACGCCCTGTGGTCCCGGTTCGCCGCGTGGACCCGCCGGCTCGGCGTCGTCGCCTACCTGTGGTTCGCCTGGATACTCGGCGGCTTCCTGCTGCGCCCCCTGACCGGCCGGAGCTGGTGGCAGGCGATCCCGCTCGGCCTGGTCGAGCGCGGGCTGGCGCTCACCGAGGTGCTGGTCGTCGTGGTGCTGGCGCTCTGGGCACTGGCCGCGGCCCGACCCCGCGCGGTCTCCCCGTTGCCCCCGCGATCGGCAGAGCCGAAGATCGGGTGATGGGTGACGGAACTCGGGCACTGGTGCTCGGCGGCGGCGGGATCACGGGGATCGCCTGGGAGATCGGCCTGCTGGCCGGCCTCGCGGAGAAGGGCGTGGACCTGACGGACGCGGACCTCGTCGTCGGCACCTCCGCGGGGTCGGTCGTCGGCGCGCTGGTGGCGACCGGCGCGGACATGCAGGAGCGGTACGAGGCCCAGCTCCGGGACGCGCGCGGCGAGATCGCCTCGCGGATCGGGCCGAGGCTGATGGTCCGGCTGGCCCTCGCCGTCGTCGGTGGTCCGCGGGAGCCCCGGGCGGTGCGGGCCCGGATCGGCAAGCTGGCCCTGGCGGCCGAGACGGTGCCGGAGAGCGAGCGCCTCGCCGTGATGCGGCAACGCCTGACCACCCACGAGTGGCCGGAGCGGGAGCTGCTGGTCACCGCCGTCGACGCCGTGACCGGGGAGTTCCGGGCGTTCGACCGCACCTCCGGCGTGTCCCTGGTCGAGGCCGTCGCGGCGAGCTGCGCGGTGCCGGGTGTCTGGCCGCCGGTGACCGCGCTCGGCACCCGCTGGATCGACGGCGGCATGCGCTCCATGGCGAACCTGGACCTGGCGGGCGGCTACGACTCGGTCGTCGTGCTGGCCCCGGCCGTCCGGGGCGTGGGCCCGATCGCCGGAGTCGAGGCCCAGGCCGAGGCGTTGCGGGTGCGGTCGCGGGTGTGCGTCGTCTCGCCGGGGGAGATCGCCGTCGAGGCCATCGGGAAGAACGTCCTGGACCCGGCGCGGCGGGCACCGGCGGCGCGGGCCGGGCGGGCGCAGGCGTCCGCGGTGCTCGACGAGGTGAGGGCCGTGTGGACGGGCGCGGATTCCCCCGTGTGACGAGGCCTGCCACCCGGTTCGGCAGGGCGCCCCCAGGGGTAACCGCCCAGCATGGTTCCTTCGATCATGCTCAACAACGGCGTCGAGATCCCGCAGCTCGGCTTCGGCGTCTTCCAGATCGACCGGGGCGACACCGCGGCGGCCGTCAGGGCGGCGCTGGATGCGGGCTACCGGCACATCGACACCGCGCAGATGTACGGCAACGAGCGGGAGGTCGGGCAGGCGATCGCCGAGTCCGGCATCCCGCGCGACGAGATCTTCGTCACGACCAAGCTGAACAACGACCGGCACGGGCACGACGACGCGATCAAGGCGCTCGACGAGAGCCTGGACAAGCTCGGCTCCGACCACGTGGACCTCTACCTGATCCACTGGCCGCGCCCGAAGGAGAACCGCTTCGTCGAGACCTGGAAGGCGTTCGAGGAGCTGCAGAGCGACGGCCGGACCCGCGCGATCGGCGTCTCGAACTTCCAGATCCCGCACCTGGAGCGGCTCGCCGCCGAGACCGCGACCGTGCCGGCCGTCAACCAGGTCGAGCTGCACCCGCGGTTCCCGCAGGCCGAGCTGCGCGCCTACCACCGCGAGCACGGCATCGCGACGGAGGCGTGGAGCCCGATCGGCGGCCAGGGCAGCGACCTGCTGTCCGAGCCGGCCCTGCAGAGCCTCGCGTCGAAGTACGGGAAGACCCCGGCGCAGATCGTGCTCCGCTGGCACATCCAGCTCGGCGACATCGTGATTCCGAAGTCCGTGACCCCGTCGCGGATCAAGGAGAACATCGACGTCTTCGACTTCGAGCTCGAGCCCGGGGACATGGACGCGGTCGACGCGCTGAACACCGGCGAGCGCAAGGGCCCGAACCCCGACGACTTCGGCTGAGGCCGGTTTCACACCCGATGTGACGCAGTCCTGTCCCGGGCTGCGCGGCCCGGGGCAGGTCGCTACCGTCGGACCGATGTTGGCAATCACCGATACCGCGGCCGAAGCCATCAAGTCGCTGACCACGGATGCGGAGCTGCCCGACGGCGGCGGCCTGCGCATCGCGGCCACCGACCCCGAGCAGGGTCTCGAGCTCTCGCTCGCGGCCCAGGCGGACCAGAGCGACACCGTCCTCACCGGCGAGGGGCTCAACGTCTTCCTCGAGCCGTTGGCGGCGGAGGTCCTGGAGGACAAGGTCCTCGACGTGCAGCCCTTCACCAACCCCCAGGGCGAGGAGGAGCTGCGCTTCGCGATCGGCCCGCAGGCCGAGGAGCCGGCCGCTCAGACCTGACCCGCACGACGCCCGACCGGGGCGGCTCTCGACCCGCACGGGCGAGAGTCGCCCCGTCCCTTCCGCGAGTCGGCACTTCCCGTCGCGCGAGTCGGCGTTTCCGGTCGTCCGAGTCCGCTCGTGCGGGTCAGCGCGTGACGAGCCCCCGGGCGCCGCGGGTCGACAGCGCCAGCGCGACCACCACCGACACCACCGCCAGCCCCGCCAGGCCGGGCGTGAAGCCGTGTCCCGCGCCGACCAGCGACAGCAGCACCGGGATGCCGAAGCCGAGGTAGGCGCACGCGTAGAAGGTCCCGGTGAGGGCGCCCCGACGGGCCGGCCCCGCCAGTCGGGCGACGAGCGTGAGGCCCGTCGCGAGGCAGATCCCGTATGCGACGCCGAGCAGCAGGGACACCGGCAGCAGCAACGGCCACGCCCCGGTGAGGTCCGCGAGCAGCCCGAGGGCGGTGCCGGCGGCGCCGAGGCCCAGCCCGATCGCGCCCGCCCATGCGGAACCGATGTGCCGCACCAGGGGCTGTGCGAGGACACCCGTGCCCAGCGTGATCCCGGAGACGATGCCCGTCACCGCGACGCCGACACCGGGCATCACGGGGCCCAGCTCGAGCGGGAGGACGTTGACCGCGGTCGACGGGTAGGCGAACACCCCGATCGCGATCGGCACGACCACCAGTAGGAACGGGCGCCGGGCGAGCGCCGGCACGCCGAGGTTCACGGCGGGCCCGCCGATGCGCCTGTGGCCCGGCGGCACCGTCTCCGGGATGTGCGGCAGCAGCGCGACCGCGGGCAGCATGAGCGCGACGTGCACGAGATAGGGCAGGACCGTCGGCCACGGAGCCCACTGGCCCAGCAACCCGGACGTCAGCGGGCCCAGCGCCCAGCCACCGCCCAGCGCCGCGGTCGTGAGCCGGGCGGAGCGGGCGGACAGGTCGTCGTCGGACCCGGCGGCCATCAGCTCACCGAGCCACGCCGTGCCGACGCTGAACACCACCCCGGACACCGCACCCTGCAGGAACCGGCCCGCGAACAGCACCCACACCGAGGCGGGCACGGCCAGGAACAGCAGCGAGGTCACCACGGAGAGCAGCACGAACGGCACCACCACCCGCGGGCGGCCCAGCCGGTCCGACGCCGGCCCGGCGAGGAGCAGCGCCGGCACGAGCCCTGCGGCGTAGACGCCGAAGGCGCCCGTCAGCGACGTCGGGGTCAGGCCCAGGGCGTCCCGGTAGAGCAGGAGGAGCGGGGTGGGGACGTTCGTCCCGTACGCGACGGCGAACACGACCGTCCACAGGGCGACCCAGGGCGGCACCGCGCGTCGTCGCACGTCCCGGACCGTACGCCCTACAGCTCGGTGAGCCGCCCGGACTCCACATGCCAACGGCGGGTGGCGCGGACCGTGTCCAGCATCCGGCGGTCGTGGGTGACCAGCAGGACCGTGCCGCCGAAGTCGTCGAGCGCCTGTTCCAGCTGCTCGATCGCGGGCAGGTCCAGGTGGTTCGTCGGCTCGTCGAGGACCAGCAGGTTGACCTCGCGGGCCTGCAGCAGCGCCAGGGCCGCCCGGGTCCGCTCGCCCGGGGAGAGCGACGCCGCCGGGCGCGGCACGTGCTCGCGGGTCAGGCCGAACTTCGCCAGCAGCGTGCGGACCTCGGAGTCCGGCCAGTCCGGCACCGCCCGGCCGAACGCCGTCACCAGCGGCTCGTCACCGAGGAACAGGCCACGGGCCTGGTCGATCTCGCCGACCCGCACCCCCGAGCCGAGCCCTGCGTAGCCGGACTCCACCGGGATCCGGCCGAGCAGCGCGCCGAGCAGCGTGGACTTGCCGGCTCCGTTCGTGCCGGTCACGACGACCCGGTCCGCCCAGTCCACCTGGGTCGTGGCCGGGCCGAACACGAAGTCCCCGCGCTTCACGACGGCCGCGTCCAGCCGGGCCGCGACGGACCCGGAACGCGGCGCGGACGCGATCGTCATCCGCAGCTCCCACTCCTTGCGGGGCTCCTCGACGACGTCCAGCCGCTCGATCATCTTCGCCGTCTGCCGGGCCTTCGCGGCCTGCTTCTCGCTGGTCTCGGCCCGCTTGTTCTTGCCGATCTTGTCGTTGTCCTTCGACTTCCGGCGGGCGTTGCGCACCCCCTGCGCCATCCAGTTGCGCTGCATCTGGGCGCGGTCCTTGAGGCCGCCGAGCTTGTCGTCGTACTCCTCGTAGGCCTCGCGGGCGTGCAGCCGCGCCACCTCGCGCTCGGCGAGGTAGCTGTCGTAGCCGCCGTCGTAGACGCCGACCCTGTGCTGGTGCAGGTCCAGCTCGACGACCCGGTTCACGGTGCGGGCCAGGAACTCGCGGTCGTGGCTGACGATCACGGCCGGCGACCGCAGCCCCTGGACGAACCGCTCCAGCTGCTCCAGGCCGTCGAGGTCCAGGTCGTTGGTGGGCTCGTCGAGGAGGAGCACGTCGTAACGGGACAGGAGCAGCGCGGCGAGCCCGGCCCGGGCGGCCTGGCCGCCGGAGAGCGCGGTCATCGGGGTGTCCAGCGGGACACCCAGCCCGACGTCCGCGGCCACCTCGGCGGCGCGTTCCTCCAGGTCCGCGCCTCCGAGGGCGAGCCACCGGTCCAGCGTCGCGGCGTAGCGCTCGCCGTCCCCGCCTGCGGCCAGCTCCTCCGCGGCGGCGTCCATGTCCGCCTGCGCCGCGCTCACCCCGGTCCGCCGCGCGACGTAGGCGGCGACCGTCTCGCCGGGCGTCCGCTCGGGTTCCTGGGGGAGGTGCCCGACGGTGGCGTCCGGCGGGCTCAGTGCAATGCCCCCGTCCTCCGGGGCGTCCTCGCCGGCGAGCAGCCGCAGCAGTGTCGACTTTCCGGCGCCGTTGACGCCGACGAGCCCGATGACGTCGCCGGGGGCGACGACGAGGTCGAGCCCGGAGAACAGGACGTGGGAACCGTGGCCGGCCGAGAGGTCGGTGGCCTGGAGGGTCGCGCTCACCGCTCTCCCTCGCTCCGCGAGCTCGGCGCTGCGCGCGGGCGCTGTGACATTGATTCGCTCGCAAGCTCGCTCATGACCCTTGTGACTCTAATCCGCGCCCCCGAGCGGGTCCGACGCGCGGGCGCATAGTGTCGCCTTCGTGAATCCTTCGACGGCGCAGGCCACGGTGGTGATCGATGAGCTCGTCCGCGCCGGCGTCACCGACGCCGTGTTGTGCCCCGGCTCGCGCAACGCCCCGCTCGCGTTCGCCCTGCACGCGGCGGACGCGGCCGGTCGGCTGCGTCTGCACGTGCGCATCGACGAGCGCTCGGCCGGGTTCCTGGCCCTCGGCCTCGCGCTGCGCTCGGGCCGCCCGGTCCCGGTCGCGACGACGTCCGGCACGGCCGTCGCGAACCTGCACCCCGCGGTCCTCGAGGCGTCACACTCCGGGGTCCCCCTGGTCGTGCTGAGTGCGGACCGCCCGCCGGAGCTCATCGGCACCGGCGCGAGCCAGACGGTCGAGCAGCCCGGAATCTTCGGCACGGCGGTGCGGCTGGCCGTCACCACCGCGGTCGCGACGAGCGCCGCCGGTCAGCAGGCGCGTTGGCGCTCCACCGTCGACCGGGTCGTCGCGACCGCCACCGGCATCCGCGGGGGCCTGCCCGGCCCGGTGCAGCTGAACCTCCCGTTCGCGGAACCGCTGGTGCCCGATGCCGATCCGGCCTGGTCCGAGCCGCTCGACGGGCGTGCGGACGGCCGGCCCTGGACGGCCGTCGGCCGCGTCCGCGCCGACGTCCCGCCGCTGCCGCTGGACCCCGCCGCGCCGACCCTGGTCCTCGCCGGTGGCGGCGCCGGGGTGCACCCGGCGCTGCTGGGCGGGGCACCGCTCGTCGCGGAGCCCTCGTCCTCGCTGTGGGGGCACGCGCTGCGCGCCGGGCCCTGGCTGCTGGAGGAGCCCGCGTTGAAGCCCGCGCAGGTCGTCGTCGTCGGGCGCCCGACGCTGCACCGGCCGGTCCAGCGGCTGCTCGCGAACCCGGACGTCGCGGTCTACGCGGCGGCGGACCCGCGCGGCGGGCAGTGGACGGACGTCCCGGCGACGGTCCGCGCGGTCGGTTCGGTCCCGCCGCTGGCCCCTCCCGGGGACTGGGCGGACCGCTGGAAGGCGGCCGACGGCGCCGCGTCCGCCGCCCTGGACGCCGCGCTCGACGAGGGCACGCCGCGGGGGCTGCGCCTGGCCCGGGACCTGCTCGGCGCGCTCCCGGCGGGCGCCCAACTGGTGCTCGGCTCGTCGAACCCGGTGCGCGACGTGGCCCTCGCCGCGGTGCCCCGGGCGGACGTGACGGTGCTGTCCAACCGGGGCGTCGCGGGCATCGACGGAACCGTCTCTACGGCCGTCGGCGCCGCGCTGGCGCACCCCGGCCCGGCCTACGCGCTGCTCGGGGACCTGACGCTGCTGCACGACACGACCGGCCTGCTGATCGGCCCGGACGAGCCGCGGCCGGACCTCACGTTCGTGGTGCTCAACGACTCCGGCGGCGGCATCTTCTCGTTGCTGGAGCAGGGTGCGCCGGCGCACGCGACGTCGTTCGAGCGGGTCTTCGGAACCCCGCACACCACGGATCTGCGCGCGCTCGCGGCGGCGTTCGGGGCCGCGCACGTGCTCGCCGACGGCCCGCTCGCGCAGGACCTCGGACCCGCGCGGGGGCTGCGGCTGCTCGAGGTGCGCGCCGAGCGCGGGACGCTGCGCGAGGGGCACGCCGCGCTGAGGGCCGCGGTGCGCGCCGCCGTCGCCGCGGCCGGCTGACGGGGGTGTCCGGTAACGGACCCCGCGACGGCGTCGACAGAGGTGCGGAGCCTGCGCGCTCCCGGCCGGCCCGACCCCGCGGACCTGCCGCCCCTCCTCCCCACGAGGCGCCGGTGATCCCCAGCACCCGCACCCCGGTCACGACCCGCGTCGTGACCCGCGCCGTGACGCGCCAGCTCCCCGCCGGCAGCGCGCGGGCCTTCGCCCTCGAATGCGCCGCGCTCGTCGGTGCGGCCGTGGCCTTCGGGCTGTTCGTGAGCTCCGCCGAGCCGTCGCTGCAGGTCTCCGCCGTGATCGTGACGGTCGGCGGTGCGATCGCCACCGTGCTGATCGCGCTCGCGGGGCACGCCTCCGGCAGCCGCCGCGCCGGGCGGATCGCGGCCGCCGTCGCCGGCGCCGCGGTGCTCGTCCCGCTGCCGCGGGCGCTCGGGCTGTCGATGCGGCACGGGCTGTGGCCGCTGGTCGGGGCGGTCGGCATGTTCTGCGTCGTCGTGCTGCTCGCGCTCGCCGTGCGACGCCGCTCGGCCGCGGTCACCCCGGTCGTCGCGATCACCGCCGCGGTCCTGGGGGTCGCGATCGTCGTGGCGGGGATGACGGCCTCGCTGGCGCCGGATCTCCGCGCCCCGGCCCGCCTGGCCGGCACCGCGGACCTGCTCGCCTGGTCCGGCGCGGGTGCCGCGGGGGTGCTGGCCGTCCTCGCGGGGCTGCGCCGGGACCGGCCGCTCCTGCGCCGGACCGGGCTCGCGTTCGTCGCCCTCGCGAGCGCGCACGCCGCGGAGCTCGGCCCGGACGGCGCGACCGGCGGGCTGTCCGTCTCGCTGCACCTCGCGGGCGTCGCGGCGATGCTCGGGGCGGGGGTGCCGTTCCTGCTCAGCTCGCGGCGGGGGAGCGCGGCTCCGGGACCGCGGCCGGAGCTCAGCCGGTAGGGGCCGTCGTCGGATGGAGTGACTCGGGGAGCGAGCTCGCGCTACTCCGCGCCCTCGAGCGCGTCCCGCACCGGGACGAGCTTCGCGGCGGCCTCCCGCACCTCGGAGTCCGGGTCCGAGTCCGCGACGATCCCGCAGCCCGCGAACAGACGGGCGACCCGGCCGTCGAGCTGGGCGCAGCGCAGGGCGATGCCGAGCTCGCCGCCGCCCTCCGCGTCCAGCCAGCCGACCGGGCCGGCGTACCGGCCGCGGTCCATCCCCTCGAGCTCGGCGATCAGGGTGCACGCCTCCTTGGTCGGGGTGCCGCCGACCGCGGCGGTCGGATGCACCGCCTCCACGAGGTGCAGCAGTGACGTCGGGAAGTCCGGATCCAGCGTGCCCCGGACGTCGCTGGCGAGGTGCCAGACGTTGCGCAGGGCGAGGATCGACGGCTGCTCGGGGACGTCGAGCGTCGTGCAGAACGGCCGCAGCGCGTCGGTCAGGGAGTCGATGGCGTAGGCGTGTTCGCGCTGGTCCTTGCCCGAGTCGAGGAGCGCCGTCTCCGGGTCCGCGCCCTCGCCGGGCCAGATCGTGCCGGCCAGGACCCGGGACTCGACGACGGATCCGCGGCGGCGCAGCAGCAGCTCCGGGGTGGCGCCCACCAGCCCGTCGACGGCGAACGACCAGCACGTGGGGTAGCGGCGCGCCAGCCCCGCGAGCAGGAAGCGGGGATCGAGCGGCTCGTCCGCGACGGCCAGCAGGTCGTGCGCGAGCGCGGCCTTGTCCAGCTCGCCCGCCCGCATCCGGCGCACCGCCTCGGCGACCGCGCGCCGGTAGCCGGCGACGGGCAGGTTCCCGTCCGCGTAGCGCAGCGGACCGGTCCGGCGCACGGGGGTGACGGCCCGCAGCGACCGCGGCTGCATCGGCATGTCCCCGCTGCTGAACTCGGTGATCCACGCCTGCCCGTCCCGCCGGCCGACGACGACCCGGGGCACGACCAGCACGGACCCGGGCGACTGGTCGCCGAAGGCGATGCTGGTGAAGGCGACGGCGCCGGTGCCGGGCAGGCCCAGCTCGTCGTGCACGTCCAGCCCGGCGACGACCCGGCGCCACCAGCCGTCCGCCTCGGCGAAGCGGTCCGGGCCCTCGGTCTCGAACCGCGCGACCTCGCCCCAGCCGACGATTCCGTCGCCCTCGCGCACCCAGCTCAGCACCCCGGAGGAGTCCGGCAGGAGGTCCAGCAGTCCCTCACCGGGCAGGTCGACGGCCCGGGTCCGGACGCGCAGACCTGCGGGCAACGGGGCGATCGTCACGTGATCGAGGGTAGGGAACCGCGCCGGGCGATGCGCGTCCGCCAGGGGAGGCGGTCACCACACGGCGTCCGCCGGGCTTGCGCACCGGCCGCGGCCGGACGGCGTCGTCCGCCTAGACTCACCCCTCGTGACCAGCGGCGCGGGTGATCCGCTCGCCGACGTGCGAGGCAGCTCGCGGACCGTCGGGCGGGCCCTGCACCGCTTCCTCCCGCAGATCCTGGTGGGTGTCGCGGCCTTCGTGACGGTGCTCGCGGTCGTGGCGCTGGCCGGGTCCGTCGTGGACGACGTCGCGATCTCCCGCAGCCGCGTCGTCGCCCCGGCGGAGGTGCTGGACGACCCGAGCATCGGCCGCACGCTGATCCGGTTCACCGACGGCAACGGGCAGTTCGTCGTGCCCGAGCGCGGCGTGCTCTACCCGCGCGGGCTCACCGCGGGCCAGACGATCACGGTCGAGTACGAGGCCACGAACCCCGAGAACGTGCGGGTCGCCGGGCGCACCGCCGCGAGCGGGCTGCTGTCGATGGCCGGTGGGCTCGTCGTCGTGTGGCTGGTGTTCGGCGGGACGTCCTACTGGCTCCGCCGCCGCCGGTCCCGCTAGCCGGAGCCCCGGCGCCACCAGCCGTGCACCTCGTCCGCGACGCCCGGGGCGGCGACCAGCAGCCCGTCCGCCGGTAGCGGGTCCGCCCGGCCGTCCCGGTCGACGACCACCGCGCCCGCCTCGACGGCCAGGCACAGCGCCCCCGCGACGTCCCACTCGTGGTACCGATCCAGCACCGCCGCGGTGGCCCGGCCCAGCGCGACCTGCGCGATCGCCAGCGCGGACGAGCCGAGCACCCTGATCCCCGCGTGGTGCGCGGCCGCGGCGTCCAGCAGCTCCTGGCTCGGTGACTCGGCGCAGATCAGCCCGCCCGCGGCGGTGGTCCGCGGTTCGATCCGGACCGGCGTCCCGTTCGCCCGGACCCCGCGGCCGCGCGCCGCGGCGTAGATCTGCGCGCGGCTCGGGTCGGCGAGCACGCCGACGACCGGGCCGTCCGCGTCGACCAGTGCCAGGCTGTAGGCACACCACGGGAAGCCGGCGACGTAGTTCGCCGTGCCGTCCACCGGGTCGACCACCCAGCGCAGCGGCGCCCCGGCCGCGTTCGCGTCCGCCCCGTACTCCTCGCCGACGACCGGGACGTCCGGGAACTCCGCGGCCAGGACCCGGCGGGTGTGCCGTTCCAGCGTTCGATCGGTGTCGGTGACCCAGTCGAACGGGTTGGCCTTGGTCACGGCGCCGGTGGCGACCCCGCGGCCGGTGGTCGCGGTGATCACCTCGGCGGCGTCGTTCGCCAACCGCCCCGCGACGTCCAGGGCGCGGGAGAGCAGGCCGGGATCGACCGGGGCGGGGGCCCGCCACCGGTCCGTGGCCGTGGCGGGAACCCTGGGCAGGGGCAGGACCGTCATGGGCCCGAGGGTCGGCGCGCCGGATGACCTCGCGGCGTCCGGCCGGTGACGACCCGGGACCGTGCGGGCCAATTCCGGGCCGGGAACCGGGTGTTGGCCGGGGGTTCGGCGCCCCGACACGTCCGCGACGGCCGGCGGCGCCCCGGGGACGCCACGGTTCCACCGTGCGAGTCGCCATCGTGTCCGAATGCTTCCTGCCGGTGGTCAACGGCGTCACGAACTCCGTGCTGAGGGTCTGCGAGCACCTGCGCGCCGCGGGCCACGAGGTCCTGGTGATCGCGCCCGGGACGGACGAGTCCGAGGACCACGAGGGCATCCGCGTGGTGCGGGTGCCCGCGCTGGAGCTCCCCGTGGTCTCCTCGATGCCGGTCGGGGTGCCGAGCCGACGGATCCTGAAGGCGCTGCGCGAGTTCGCGCCGGACGTCGTGCACCTGGCGGCGCCGTTCGTCGTCGGGGCGCGGGGGCTGGCCGCGGCCCGCAAGCTCGGGATCCCGACGGTCGCGATCTACCAGACGGACGTCGCCGGGTTCGCCTCGGCCTACGGCCTCGGGCTCACCGCCCGCGCCGCCTGGCGCTGGACCTGCCGCCTGCACGCACAGGCGGACCGGACGCTCGCGCCGTCGAGCTGGGCCACCGAGGCGCTGCGCGAGCGCGGCGTGCCGCGCGTGCACCGGTGGGCCCGCGGCGTCGACACCCGGCGCTTCACCCCCGCCCGGCGCTCCGCCGACCTGCGGGCGGAGCTGGCTCCGGACGGCGAGCTGCTGGTCGGGTACGTGGGGCGGCTCGCGCCGGAGAAGCAGGTGGAACGGCTGGCGGTGCTCGGCGGGATGCCCGGCGTGCGGCTCGTCGTGGTCGGGTCCGGGCCCAGCGAGGAGCGGCTCCGCGCGGCCCTGCCAGAGGCGGCGTTCCTCGGTTTCCGCGGCGGCGACGAGCTGGCGTCGATCTACGCGTCGCTCGACGTGTTCGTCCACACCGGCCCGGCCGAGACGTTCTGCCAGGCGGTCCAGGAGGCGTTGGCGTCCGGGCTGCCGGTGGTGGCGCCGGACGCGGGCGGCCCGCGGGACCTGGTGCTGCCCGGCCGGACCGGCTACCTCGTCCCGCCGCGGCCGGACGGGGCGGACGCCTCGGACCCCGGATCGCGCGCCGCGGACGCCGAGCTGCGCGCCGCCGTCGAGACGTTGCGGGACCCGTTGCGCCGCACGGCCTTCGGCTCGGCGGCGCGGCGCTCGGTGCTGCGCCGGACCTGGTCGGTGGTGGGGGACGAGCTGATCGCGCACTACCTGGACGTGCTGGGCGCCGCCGGGACGGCACAGGCCGCCTGACGTGCGGATCGTCCAGCTCGCGAACTTCTACGGTCCCCGCTCCGGCGGCCTGCGCACCGCCCTGCACGCCCTCGGCGCCGGGTACGTGGCGCGCGGGCACGAGGTCGTCCTCGTGGTGCCCGGCCCGCGCAACGCCACCGACCTGCTGCCCGGCGGGATCCGCCGGGCGACGATCGCCGCGCCCCGGCTGCCCGGCACCGGCGGCTACCGCGCCGTCGACCCGTGGCGGGTGCAGCGCCTGCTGGAGCGGCTGCGGCCCGACGCGATCGAGGTGTCGGACCGGCTGACCCTGCGCGGCCTCGGGACCTGGGCCGCCCGCCGCGGGGTGCCGAGCGTGGTGATCTCGCACGAGCGGCTGGACCGGCTGCTGAGCCAGTTCCTGCTGCCCGCCGGGGTCGCCCGGCGGGTCGCGGACGCGGCCAACGCCAGGATGGCCGCCGCCTACGACACCGTGGTCTGCACGACGGCGTTCGCCGGCGCCGAGTTCGACCGGATCGGCGCCACCAACGTCCGGCGGGTGCCGCTCGGCGTGGACCTCGCGACGTTCTCCCCGCTGCACCGCGATCCCGCCCTGCGCGCCGAGCTGGGCCGCGGCGCGGAGGCGCTGCTCGTGCACGCCGGGCGGCTGTCCCCGGAGAAGCACCCCGAGCGGAGCGTGGACACCGTGGCGGCCCTGCGCGACGCGGGGCTCGACGTCCGGCTCGTCGTGGCCGGCGACGGGCCGCGGCGGGCCGCGCTGGAGCGGCGCGCGGCCGGGCTCCCGGTGACGTTCGTGGGCTTCGTCCCGGGGCGGGCGCAGCTCGCGGCCCTGCTCGCGTCGGCGGACGTGTCGCTCGCGCCCGGGCCGCACGAGACGTTCGGGCTCTCGGCGCTCGAGGCGCTCGCCAGCGGGACGCCGGTGGTCGTGTCCCGGTCGTCGGCACTGCCCGAGATCGTGGCCGGGAGCGGGGCCGCGGCGGAGGACTCGCCGGCCGCGTTCGCCGCCGGGGTGACGACGCTGCTGGCCGCGGACGAGGCCGTCCGCCGGGGTGCCGCGCGGTCCCGGGCGGAGGAGTTCGGCTGGCCGGCGTCGGTCGACCGGATGCTGGAGACCCTGGCTCCGTAGCGGGGGCGGAGGCGGCGCCCGAGCGCTACGCGCCGCTGGTCCTCTACGCGCTGTCCGAGGCGCTGCTGCACCTCAGCCGCCCGGCCGCCGCCGCCCACCGCTTCTGCTGCGGCCAGGTCCGGGCCCGGTTCGACGCGAACCGCTGCACGGACCGCGCCGCGGGCAGCGCGGTCGCCGTCCTGAACGAGCGGTTCGGGCCGCCGATCACGGACCACATGTCCGCGGACCGGCGGCTGCTGCGCCGCATCGTGATCCGCGCCGTCGCGTGGGACCGTGCGGCCCCGCCGGCCGAGATCGAAGAGCGCTGGTGTTCATCTCACGTCCGCAGGCGCGGGGAACGGGCCTCCCCGTAGGGTCGTGTCCGTGTCCAGGGCCGATCTCGACAAGGACCCCCGTGACGTCGCGTCGATGTTCGACGGCGTCGCGCGGCGGTACGACGTCACCAACACCCTCCTCTCCGGCGGGCAGGACCGGCGCTGGCGGGTCATGACCCGGCGCGCGCTCGACCTGCGCCCCGGGGAGAAGGTCCTGGACCTCGCGGCCGGCACAGCGGTCTCCACCGTCGAGCTGGGCCGTTCGGGCGCATGGTGCGTCGCCGCGGACTTCTCCCTCGGGATGCTGAAGGCCGGCGCGGCCCGCCCGGTCCCGAAGGTCGCCGCGGACGCCCTGCACCTGCCCTTCGCGGACGGCGTGTTCGACGCCGTCACGATCTCCTTCGGGCTGCGTAACGTCGCGGACACGGACCTCGCGCTGCGCGAGCTGGCCAGGGTGACGCGGCCCGGCGGACGGCTCGTCGTGTGCGAGTTCTCCACCCCCACGTGGACCCCGTTCCGGGCCGTCTACCAGGAGGGGATGCTCCGCCGGGTGCTCCCTGCCGTCGCCCGGCGGGTGTCGTCGAACCCCGAGGCCTACACCTATCTCGCGGACTCGATCCTCGCCTGGCCCACCCAGCCGGAGCTCGCGCGACGGATCATCGGGGCGGGCTGGACGGACGCCGCGTGGCGGGACCTGACGGGTGGTGCGGTCGCCCTGCACAGGGCCCGCAAACCGGGCGAAAGCTGACCCCCTGAGGTTCGCCCGCCGGTGGTGCGGGGTTCTCTGGACTTATCGCCGGACTTCGTGAAACAGTTCACAAGTACCTCGTGAACCAGTTCACAAGGAGCCGAATGGACGCGCCCGAACCCACCACAGGCGCCCCGACGGGATCCGAGGCCGACGTCATCCTGGTCGGTGCCGGTCCGGCGGGGCCCACCGCCGCGGTCTCCCAGACCCGCGCCGGCCTCGACGTGCTGCTGCTCGAGAAGGACCCGCCACGACCAGGCACGCACCGGGCGCAAGATCGCCGGGTAAGCCTGTCCTGACCTCGGCGGGGTGACGAGCGGCACTTATGGTCCCCACCACGCTCGGTATCGATCCATACACGTAGCAGTGCAGACGACGAAGGTGCACGATGCTCGATCCCTATCTCCCCCTGGTGCTGATGTTCGCCCTCGCGGGGGCGTTCGCGCTCTTCTCCGTGACCGCGGCGCCCTACATCGGCCCGCGGCGGTACAACCGCGCGAAGCTCGACGCCTACGAGTGCGGGATCGAGCCCTCGCCGCAGCCCGTCGTGGGCGGCGGCCGGATGCCCGTCGCCTACTACCTCACGGCGATGCTGTTCATCCTCTTCGACATCGAGATGGTCTTCCTCTACCCCTTCGCGGTGACCGCGGACGCGCTCGGCGTGTTCGGGCTGGTGGAGATCGTGCTGTTCATCATCACCGTCGGCTTCGCCTACATGTACGTGTGGCGACGCGGCGGACTCGACTGGAACTGAGTCGACGGGACTAGAGGAGGAGCCGACATGGGACTCGAGGAGCACCTGCCCAGCGGCGTCCTGCTGACCAGCGTCGAGAAGCTGGTCAACTGGACCCGGAAGTCCTCGCTGTGGCCGGCCACCTTCGGGCTGGCCTGCTGCGCGATCGAGATGATGACGACGGGCGCGCCGCGCTACGACCTGGCGCGCTTCGGCATGGAGGTCTTCCGCGCCTCGCCCCGGCAGGCGGACCTGATGATCGTCGCGGGCCGGGTGAGCAACAAGATGGCCCCGGTCCTGCGCCAGATCTACGACCAGATGCCCGAGCCCCGCTGGGTGCTCGCGATGGGCGTCTGCGCCAGCTCCGGCGGCATGTTCAACAACTACGCGATCGTCCAGGGCGTGGACCACGTCGTCCCCGTCGACATGTACCTGCCCGGCTGCCCGCCGCGGCCGGAGATGCTGATGGACGCGATCCTCAAGATCCACGCCAAGATCATGGACGAGCCGCTCGGCTCGAAGCGGGCCGCGGAGCTGCAGGCCAGCGGGTACAGGACCGAGCTCGTGCCCTCGTCGATCAAGTACGCGAAGAAGTGATGCGGCGATGACGGAACCCACAGGCACGTCCAAGGACCGGGAGGAGCCCACCGGCGGCGAGCAGTCGTCGGCGGAGGCCGGCGGTGCCGCGACGGCCGAGCAGCGCGCCCGGGGCGGCGAACGTCCCGAGGCCGGCGAGGTGGAGCAGGCCACGGACGAGGCCGGTGTCGCGCCCGAGGGCGGCACCCGCCCCGCGGCCACCCGCGAGCGCTCCGGCATGTTCGGCGTCCGCGGCAGCGGGGACACCTCCGGCTTCGGCGGCCTGCGGCTGCCCGGCTACGCGCCCGCCCCGGCGGAGCGGCCCTACGGCGGCTGGTTCGACGACCTCGCGGACGACCTGGCCGAGGCCCTCGACGAGCGCAGCATCCCGCGCGCCGCGATCGAGCAGGTCACCGTGGACCGCGGGGAGATCACGTTCTACGTTGCGCGCGAACGGGTCCTGGAGCTCGCACGGATCTTCCGGGACGACCCGAACCTGCGCTTCGAGCTCTGTTCCAGCGTGTCGGGTGTGGACTACAGCGCCCCGGACGGCGCGTCGGTGGTGAAGCCGATGCACGTCGTCTACCACCTGCTGTCGATGACGTACCGGCGCCGGATCCGCCTCGAGGTCGCCCTGGACTTCGCCGACCCGCACGTGCCGAGTGTCGTCGAGGTCTACCCGACGGCGGACTGGCACGAGCGCGAGACCTGGGACATGTTCGGCGTGGTCTTCGACGGTCACCCGGCGCTGACCCGGATCCTCATGCCGGACGACTGGGAGGGTCACCCCCAGCGCAAGAGCTACCCGCTCGGCGGGATCCCCGTGGAGTACAAGGGCGCGGAGATCCCTCCCCCCGACCAGCGGAGGGCGTACTCATGAGCACGACCGACGACCTCGACGCGCGCGAGGCCCAGGCGGTCCGGGACGCGTACGCGGCCCAGCAGCGCGAGACCACCGAGGGCACCGTCTACACGGTCACCGGCGGGGACTGGGACACGCTGCTCGATTCCGAGCACGACGACCGGATCGTCATCAACATGGGCCCGCAGCACCCGTCGACGCACGGGGTGCTCCGGCTGGTCCTCGAGCTCGAGGGCGAGACGGTCACCCAGGGCCGCACCGTGATCGGCTACCTGCACACCGGCATCGAGAAGAACTGCGAGTACCGGACCTGGACCCAGGGCGTCACGTTCGTGACGCGCATGGACTACCTGGCGCCGCTGTTCAACGAGGCCGCGTACTGCCTGGGCGTCGAGAAGCTGCTCGGCGTCGAGGTGCCCCGCCGGGCGCAGCACATCCGGGTGCTCCTGATGGAGCTCAACCGGATCGGCTCGCACCTGGTCTGCCTGGCGACCGGTGCTATGGAGCTCGGCGCGCTCACCGGCATGACGGCCGGCTTCCGCGAGCGCGAGGAGGTGCTCCACCTGCTGGAGCACCTGACCGGCCTGCGGATGAACCACGCCTTCATCCGGCCCGGCGGCCTGGCCCAGGACCTCCCCGAGGACTGGAAGGAGAAGGTCACCGATTTCGTCAAGGTGATGAAATCGCGCCTTCCCGACTACGACAAGCTCCTCACCGGCCAGCCGATCTGGCGTCAGCGCCTCGAGGGCGTCGGGTACCTGCCCGTCGACGGCTGCCTGGCGCTCGGCGCCACCGGCCCGATCCTGCGCAGCGCGGGCCTGCCCTGGGACCAGCGCATGGTCGAGCCGTACTCGGGTTACGAGGAGTACGACTTCGAGGTCCCGACGGCCACCGAGGCGGACTGCTACGCCCGCTACCGGCTGCGCGTCGCCGAGATCCACGAGTCGCTCAAGATCGTCGAGCAGGCCGTGCAGAAGCTCGAGCCCGGGCCGGTGATGGTCTCCGACCGCAAGATCGCCTGGCCGGCGCAGCTCTCGATCGGCAGCGACGGCATGGGCAACACGCTCGAGCACGTCCGCAAGATCATGGGACAGTCCATGGAGTCCCTGATCCACCACTTCAAGCTGGTCACCGAGGGCTTCCACGTCCCCGCCGGGCAGGTGTACTCGACCGTCGAGTCCCCGCGCGGCGAGCTGGGCTACCACCTCGTGTCCGACGGCGGGACGAGGCCGGTGCGCGTGCACGTCCGGGACCCCAGCTTCGTGAACCTGCAGTGCATGCCGGCGATGAGCGAGGGCGGCATGGTCGCCGACGTCATCGCCGCCGTCGCCAGCATCGACCCGGTCATGGGAGGTGTCGACCGATGACGTTGCCCGAGGGGAACCCGGAGACCAACAGCCGCGTGGCCGTCGCGCCGGCGGAGCGGACCTGGACGGCGCAGCCGGACCAGGGCCCCGTCTCCCCGACGTTCGACGAGCTCACCCGCCAGCGGGCCAAGGGGATCATCGCCCGCTACCCGGTGGCCCGCTCCGCGCTGCTCCCGCTGCTGCACCTCGTGCAGTCGGTGGAGGGCCACGTCAGCCAGGACGGCATCCGTTTCTGCGCGGAGACGCTGGAGCTCACGACCGCCGAGGTCAGCGCGGTGGCCACGTTCTACACGATGTACAAGCGCACGCCCTGCGGCGAGCACCTGGTGAGCGTCTGCACGAACACCCTCTGCGCGGCGCTCGGCGGGGACGACATCTACGCGGCCCTGAAGGCCCGGCTCGGGATCGGCCACGAGGAGACGGTGGGAGAGCCCGGCACGACCGGCTCGATCACCCTCGAACACGCCGAGTGCCTCGCGGCCTGCGACCTCGCACCCGTGCTGCAGGTCAACTACGAGTACTACGACAACCAGAGCGTGGCCTCGGCCGAGGCGCTGGTGGATGCGCTGCGCCGCGGGGAGAAGCCCCCGCCGACGCGCGGGGCGCCGCTGACGGACCTGCGGACCGTCGAGCTGGAGCTCGCCGGCTTCACGGACGACCCGGCGCTCGCCGCGGCCGCCGTCGCCGGCCCGTCGGCCGCCCCGGAGACGCTGCGCGGCGTGCAGATGGCCGCCGAGCGCGGCTGGGCCGCACCGGCGATGCCCGGCGAGCACCCCGCCCTCCCGCCCCTCCCGGAGAAGTGAGGAGCCGATGAGCACTCCCGACAAGCCGGAGAAGGCCTCCGGCCTGGACACCGCCGGGCCCGCGGACACCGGTCCCGGCCCTGAGGGCCCGGCCCCGTTGACCCCGGTCCTCACCCGGCGCTGGACGGCCGAGCGCTCCTGGACCCTCGAGTCCTACGAGCAGCTCGACGGCTACCGGGCCCTGCGCACCGCGCTGACGGCGCACCCGGACCAGCTGATCTCGTTGGTGAAGGACTCCGGCCTGCGTGGTCGTGGCGGCGCGGGCTTCCCGACCGGCATGAAGTGGTCCTTCATCCCGCAGGGCTCCACCGGCCCGGGCGCCAAGCCCAAGTACCTCGTGGTCAACGCGGACGAGGGCGAGCCCGGGACCTGCAAGGACATCCCGACGATGATGGCGGACCCGCACTCGCTGATCGAGGGCTGCGTCATCACCAGCTACGCGATCCGCGCGAATTTCTGCGCGATCTATGTGCGCGGGGAGGCCCTGCACCCGATCCGCCGGCTGCGCGCCGCGGTCGCGGAGGCCTACGCCGCCGGCTACCTGGGTAAGGACGTCCTCGGCTCCGGGTTCGACCTGGACATCGTGGTGCACGCCGGGGCGGGCGCCTACATCTGCGGTGAGGAGACGGCGCTGCTGGACTCCCTCGAGGGCCGGCGCGGCCAGCCGCGGCTCAAGCCGCCGTTCCCCGCGACGGCCGGGCTGTACGCGTCGCCGACGGTCGTCAACAACGTCGAGACCATCGCGAGCGTCCCTGCGATCGTCGCCGGCGGCTCCGCCTGGTTCCGCACGATGGGCAGCGAGAAGAGCCCCGGCCCGAAGATCTACTCGGTTTCGGGACACGTCGAGCGGCCCGGCCAGTACGAGGCCCCGCTCGGGGTCACGCTGCGGCAGCTGCTCGAGCTCGCCGGCGGCATGAAGGACGGGATCCCGCTCAAGTTCTGGACCCCCGGCGGGTCGTCCACCCCGATCTTCACCGCCGAGCACCTCGACGTGCCGCTCGACTTCGAGGGCGCCGCAGCCGCCGGCTCGATGCTCGGCACCACCGCGGTGCAGGTCTTCAACGAGACCGTCTCGGTGCCGTGGGCGGTCATGAAGTGGACCGAGTTCTACAAGCACGAGAGCTGCGGCAAGTGCACGCCGTGCCGGGAGGGCACCTACTGGCTGGTGCAGATCCTGGAGCGGATGGTGCACGGCGAGGGCACCGCGGAGGACGTCGAGACGATGCTCGACATCTGCGACAACATCCTCGG
The DNA here is from genome assembly GCF_025465255.1 of Pseudonocardia sp. Classification (GTDB taxonomy): domain Bacteria; phylum Actinomycetota; class Actinomycetes; order Mycobacteriales; family Pseudonocardiaceae; genus Pseudonocardia. Next base: position 4,237 of record NZ_JAODNI010000026.1, on the reverse strand, counting down.
CCGCTCCTTCTGCGCGCTCGGCGACGGTGCGACGAGCCCGATCACCAGTGGCATCAAGTACTTCCGCCAGGAGTTCCTGGACCTCGTCGCGCAGCAGCCTGCGGTCGCGCGTCCGGAGCAGCTGGCCGAGCTGACCGGAGCCCCCGCATGACGATCGCTCCTGACAAGGACACGAAGCCCGTGCCCGACGGGTACGTGCGCCTGACCATCGACGGCATCGAGGTCGACGCCCCCAAGGGCGAGATCCTGATCCGCACCTGCGAGCGGCTCGGGATCATCGTCCCGCGGTTCTGCGACCACCCGCTGCTGGAGCCGGCCGGCGCCTGCCGGCAGTGCCTCGTCGAGGTGGAGATGGGCGGCCGGCCGATGCCGAAGCCGCAGGCCAGCTGCACCATGACGGTGGCCGACGGGATGGTCGTCAAGACTCAGCACACCTCCGCCGTCGCGGACAAGGCGCAGCAGGGCGTGATGGAGCTGCTGCTGATCAACCACCCGCTGGACTGCCCGATCTGCGACAAGGGCGGCGAGTGCCCCCTGCAGAACCAGGCCATGACCAGCGGCCGCACGGACTCGCGGTTCGTCGAGACCAAGCGGACGTTCCCGAAGCCGCTGCCGATCAGCTCGCAGGTGCTGCTGGACCGCGAGCGCTGCGTGCTCTGCCAGCGCTGCACCCGCTTCTCCGAGGAGATCGCCGGGGACCCGTTCATCGACCTGCTGGAGCGCGGCGCGAACCAGCAGATCGGCACGGCTGAGGACATGCCCTTCCAGTCCTACTTCTCCGGCAACACCATCCAGATCTGCCCGGTCGGGGCGCTCACCAGCGCGGCCTACCGGTTCCGCTCCCGGCCGTTCGACCTCGTCTCGACGCCGTCGGTGTGCGAGCACTGCAGCTCCGGCTGCGCGCAGCGCACGGACGCCCGCCGCGGCTCGGTCATGCGGCGCCTCGCGGGCAACGACCCCGAGGTCAACGAGGAGTGGACCTGCGACAAGGGCCGCTTCGCGTTCCGTTACCTGCAGTCCAAGGGGCGGATCACCCGGCCGATGATCCGCGAGGAGAACGGCGAGCTCGTCGAGACGTCCTGGACCGAGGCCCTGCGGGCCGCGGCGCACGGGCTGCTGGCGGCGCGCGGGCACAACGGGATCGGGGTGCTGACCGGCGGCCGGCTGACCGTCGAGGACGCCTACTCCTACGCGAAGTTCGCCCGGGTCGCGGCCCACACCAACGACGTCGACTTCCGGGCCCGGCCGCACAGCGCCGAGGAGCTGGAGTTCCTCGCCGCCCACGCCGTCGGGACCACTCCTGACACCGGGGTCACGTTCACCGCGGTCGAGGCGGCTCCGGCGGTGCTGACCGTCGCCCTGGACCCGGAGGACGAGGCGGGCATCGTCTTCCTCCGCCTCCGCAAGGCCGTCCGCAAGCGCGGGCAGCGCGTCTTCCAGCTCGGCCAGTGGACGACCCCGGGCACCCGCAAGACCGAGGCGACCCTGGTCAAGGCGGTCCCGGGGGCCGAGGCCGCCGTGCTCCGCGAGCTGATCTCCGCGGCCGGCGAGAAGGACGCGCCGGCGTCCGAGCTGATCGACGCCCTCAGCGGTCCGGGCGCGGTGGTCCTCGTCGGCGACCGGGCCGCCGAGGTCCCCGGCCTCTACTCCGCCGTCACCGCGCTGGCGACGCGCACCGGCGCGAAGGTCGCCTGGATCCCGCGCCGGGCCGGCGACCGGGGCGCGCTCGACGCGGGCGCGGTCCCGACCCTGCTGCCCGGTGGCCGTCCCGTCGCGGACGCCGCGGCGCGGGCCGAGGTCGCGCAGGCGTGGGGCGTGCACGAGCTGCCGGCCACCCCCGGCCGCAGCACGGACGAGATCCTGGCGGCGGCCGCGCGCGGCGAGCTCTCCGGGCTCGTCGTCGGCGGGGTCGACCCGGACGACCTGGCGGACCCCGCCCTCGCCCGGCGGGCGCTCCGCGAGGTCGGCTACCTGGTCAGCCTCGAGATGCACCACTCCGCGGTCACCGAGCTGGCGGACGTCGTGCTGCCGGTGGCCCCGGACGCCCAGCGCGCCGGCAGCTACCTGAACTGGGAGGGCCGGCTGCGGGAGTTCCCCAGCACGCTGGACCCCAGCGGCGTGCTGCCGGACTGCCGGGTGCTGGACACGCTCGCCGTCGAGATGGACGCGGACCTGTTCACCCAGACCCCGGCCGCGGCGATGGGGGACCTGCAGCGGCTCGGTGCCCACACCGGCACCGCGCCCGCCGGGCCGACCGTCGAGGCCGGCGCCGCGCCGCGCCCCGCCGAGTACGGGCAGGCGGTCCTCGCCACCTGGCGCCAGCTCGTCGACGACGGATCCCTGAGCATCGACGAGCCGGCCCTGGCCGGCACCGCGCGCCCGGCCCGGGCCCGGGTCAACGCGGCCACCGCGGAACGCCTCGGGCTCGTCGAGGGGCTCGAGGCGAGCGTCGCGACGGACCGGGGTGCGATCACGCTGCCGGTCGAGTTCACGGACCTCCCGGACGGCGTCGTCTGGCTCCCGGCCAACTCACCGGGCTCGGCGGTACGGGCCACGCTCGGCGCCGGCCACGGCTCGCTGGTCCGCGTCAGTGCCGGCGGTGCGGCATGACGCGCACCCAGCAGCTCCTCGCCGACGACCCGTTCTGGCTGATCGTCCTCAAGGTCGTCGTGCTGTTCGGCGTCGGCGTCGTGCTGACCCTCTTCATGATCAACTGGGAACGGAAGGTCGTCGGCCGGATGCAGCAGCGTCCCGGCCCGAACCGGACCGGGCCCGGCGGCTGGTTGCAGTCCCTCGCGGACGGGCTCAAGCTGGCGTTCAAAGAGGACATCATGCCGACGCACGCGGACAAGAAGGTCTTCTTCATCGCACCCGTCGTCTCGACGATCCCGGCGTTCGTGGCCTTCTCCGTCATCCCGTTCGGCGGCGAGGTCTCGATCTTCGGTGAGCGCACCGTGCTGCAGCTCGTGGACCTCCCCGTCGGCGTGCTGGTCGTGCTGGCCTGCTCCTCGATCGGCGTCTACGGGATCGTGCTCGGCGGCTGGGCCTCAGGCTCGCCGTACGCGCTGCTCGGCGCGCTGCGCAGCGCCGCGCAGGTCATCTCCTACGAGATCGCGCTCGGCCTCTCGATCGTCGCGGTGGTCCTCTACTCCCGCTCCATGTCGACCGCGGACATCGTCGAGGCCCAGGGCGGCGGCTGGTACTTCTGGCTGCTGGTCCCGAGCTTCGTGGTCTTCGTGATCGCGATGGTCGGCGAGACGAACCGGGCCCCGTTCGACCTCCCGGAAGCCGAGTCCGAGCTGGTCGGCGGCTTCCACACCGAGTACTCGTCGCTGAAGTTCGCGCTCTTCTTCCTCGCCGAGTACGTCAACATGGTCACCGTCTCGGCGATGGCCACCACGCTGTTCCTGGGGGGCGGGCGCTGGCCGTGGCCGCTGTCGTCGTTCAACGACAACGGCTGGCTGATGTTCGTCGCGTTCCTGGTCAAGACGCTGATCTTCCTGTTCGTCTTCATCTGGCTGCGCGGCACGCTGCCCCGCTTCCGCTACGACCAGTTCATGCGGCTCGGCTGGAAGGCCCTGGTCCCGGTCAGCCTGCTGTGGATCCTGGTGATCTTCGCGATCCGCACCTACCGGAACAGCTCCGGCGGCAGCGTCGCGGTCCTGCTCATCACGCTGGGCATCGTGCTGGTCGCGGTGCTGGCCATCGCGTTCCTGGTGCCCGAGCGGCGGCGCGCCGAGGCGGCCGTCGACCCGGCGTCGGACTACCCGGTGCCGCCGCTGGACCTGGCCGTGCCGGACACCCCCAGGCGGACGGCGAAGCGCAAGGCCGTCGCGCGCGAGAAGCGGCGCGAGCCCGCCGGGGCTCTCACCGGCGACCCGGGGAAGGAGACCGAGTAGATGTTCGATTTCTTCAAGGGCTTCGGCGTCACCTTCTCGACGATGTTCAAGAAGGTCGTCACCGAGGAGTACCCCGAGGACTTCCCGCCCGCCGCACCCCGCTACCACGGCCGACACCAGCTCAACCGGCACCCGGACGGGCTGGAGAAGTGCGTGGGCTGCGAGCTGTGCGCCTGGGCCTGCCCGGCCGACGCGATCTACGTCGAGGGCGGTGACAACACCGAGGAGGAGCGCTACTCCCCGGGGGAGCGCTACGGCGCGATCTACCAGATCAACTACCTGCGCTGCATCGGCTGCGGCCTGTGCATCGAGGCCTGCCCCACGCGCTCGCTCACGAT
>NZ_JAODNI010000223.1 GCF_025465255.1 Pseudonocardia sp. | reverse complement strand
TCGACGTTGCCGAACTTCCCGGCCGAGATCCGGGCGCCTGCCGGGACGTTGCCGGGGGTGTCGTCGTTTCAGCTGCATTTCGCGAACTACGACATCCTGACTCCCGGGGACCGGCCGGACGTGCTGGTGGCGATGAACCCGGCCGCGTTGAAGGCGAACATCGCCGACCTGCCCAAGGGCGGGGTGCTCATCGTCAACACCGACGAGTTCACCAAGCGGAACCTGACCAAGGTCGGGTACGAGCAGAACCCGCTCGAGGACGACTCGCTGGCCGACTTCGCGGTGCATCAGGTCGCCATGGCCACCCTGACCAAGGGTGCGCTGGAGGAGACCGGCCTGTCGAAGAAGGACGCCGAACGCTCCAAGAACATGTTCGCGCTCGGGTTGCTGTCGTGGATGTATCACCGGCCGCACGAGGGCACCGAGCGGTTCCTGCGGGAGAAGTTCGCCAAGCGCCCGGATCTGGCCGAGGCGAACATTTTGGCGTTCAAGGCCGGGCACGCCTACGGCGAGACCACCGAGGCGTTCGCGGTGACCTACGAGGTCGCCCCGGCCAAGCTGCAGACCGGGACGTATCGGCAGATCACCGGGAACACCGCGATCTCCTACGGCCTGGTCGCGGCCGGGCAGACCACCGGGCTGCCCGTCTTCCTGGGCTCGTATCCGATCACCCCGGCCTCGGACATCCTGCACGAGTTGAGCAAGCACAAGGCCTACGGCGTGACCACCTTCCAGGCCGAGGACGAGATCGCCGGCGTCGGCGCCGCCCTCGGGGCCAGCTTCGGTGGCGCGCTCGGGGTGACCACCACCTCCGGTCCCGGTGTGTCGCTGAAGTCGGAGACCGTCGGGCTCGCGGTGGCCCTGGAGCTGCCGCTGCTGGTCATCGACGTGCAGCGCGGCGGACCCTCGACCGGGTTGCCGACCAAGACCGAGCAGGCCGACCTGTTGCAGGCCATGTTCGGGCGCAACGGCGAGGCCCCGCTGCCGATCATCGCGCCGCAGTCCCCGGGGGACTGCTTCCACGCCGCGATCGAGGCCGCCGAGATCGCCGTCCGCTACCGCACCCCGGTGATGATCCTGTCCGACGGGTCGCTGGCGAACGGTTCGGAGCCGTGGAAGGTCCCCGACGCCTCCACCCTGCAGAAGGTCGACCCGCAGTTCGCGACCGAGCCGAATGCCCCGGACGGGTCCGGGGAGTTCTGGCCCTACCTGCGCGATCCGGACACCCTGGCCCGGCCGTGGGCCGTGCCCGGCACCCCCGGGCTCGAGCACCGCATCGGCGGTTTGGAGAAGGCCGACGGCCGCGGCTCGATTTCCTACGACCCGGACAACCACGACCGCATGGTGAGGCTGCGCCAGGCCAAGATCGACGGCATTCTGGTGCCCGACATCGAGGTCGACGACCCCACCGGCGACGCGGAGGTCCTGGTCATCGGCTGGGGCTCCACCTACGGCCCGATCGGCGCCGGCGCGCGCCGGGTCCGGAACAAGGGCAAGAGCATCGCCACCGCGCACCTGCGCAACCTCAACCCGCTGCCGGCCAACCTCGGGGAGGTCCTGGGCCGCTACCGCACCGTGCTGGTGCCCGAGATGAACCTCGGCCAGCTCTCGCTGCTGCTGCGCGCCCGGTTCCTGGTCGACGCGAAGTCCTACACCAAGGTCTCCGGGCTGCCGTTCAAGGCCGAGGAACTGCAGGACGTGTTCCTCGGCTACATCAGCGGGGACTACCTGACGGGGTCGCACCCCACCACGAGCACCGACATCTCCTCCGGAGCCATGGCATGAGCACAGACCTGGGACTACCCGCGATCGGTGGCCTGGACCTGGTCCCGACCACCGACGCGAAGCAGACCGCGAAGGACTTCACCTCCGATCAGGAGGTCCGCTGGTGCCCCGGCTGCGGGGACTACGCCGTCCTCGCCGCCGTCCGCCAGTTCCTCCCCACCCTGGGCATCAAGCGCGAGAACACGGTGTTCGTGTCCGGGATCGGCTGCTCCAGCCGCTTCCCGTACTACCTCAACACCTACGGGATGCACTCCATCCACGGCCGCGCCCCCACCATCGCCACCGGCCTCGCCGTCTCCCGCCCCGACCTTTCCGTGTGGGTCGTCACCGGCGACGGCGACGCCCTCTCCATCGGCGGCAACCACCTGATCCACGCGCTGCGCCGCAACGTGAACCTCAAGATCCTGCTGTTCAACAACCGGATCTACGGCCTCACCAAGGGCCAGTACTCCCCCACCAGCGAGGTCGGGAAGGTCACCAAGTCCACCCCCATGGGCTCGATCGACCACCCGTTCAACCCGATCTCCCTCGCACTCGGGGCCGAGGCTTCCTTCGTCGGCCGCGCCCTGGACTCCGACCGCAAGGGCCTCACCGAAGTGTTGGGTGCCGCTGCCGCGCACCGCGGCAGCGCCCTGGTCGAGATCTTCCAGGACTGCCCGATCTTCAACGACGGCAGCTTCGACATCCTGCGCAAACCCGAGACCAAGGAACAGCGCCTCGTCCCGATCCGCCACGGCGAGCCGATCCGCTTCGGCCCCGCCGGCGCGGACGGCCTGGGCAGCTACGCCGTCGTCCAGGAGGGCTTCCGGCTCTCCGTGGTCGAGGCCGCCTCGGTGGGCCCGTCGCAGATCGTCGTGCACGACGCGGGCAATCACGAACTCGCGTTCGCGCTGTCCCGGCTCTCGGACCAGGACCTCACCCACACCGTCACCGGGATCTTCCGCAACATCGACCGCGGAACCTACGACGACGCCGTCCGCGCCCAGGTCCAGCAGGCCAAGGACCACGCCGGCACACCCGACCTGCAAGCCCTGCTCAACGGCCGCGACACCTGGACCGTCGCCTGACGGCCCGAGCACCACGTTCGACGACCGCCGGTCCCCTCGGGGCCGGCGGTCTCGTCGTCTCCGGGGTCGGCGGCTCGGCGGTCCTCACGGCTCGGTGATCGTCACGACCGGTCCGGTCGGGTCTGCCGCGGGATGCTCGGGCCGTCGTCGCCGTCGGCGAGGCCCTCGAGCGCACTGGCGGCGGCCGCCCCGGTCGAGCGGTGCCGGGCCGAGATCCGGCGCTGGTCGAGCTCGGCCAGAGCCGGGTCCGCCGGGGCCGGGATCCTGGGCGGCTCGGGCGCCCGGGCGCGGGGCGGCTCGGGAGCCCGCGCCTGCGGCGTCGAGGTCCGGCCCGCCGGGAACCACGGGGGCGGTGACCACACGGCGTCGGAACCGGGGGCGCGCCGGGCCGCGCGCCGCAACGGGACGACGAACGCCACCCAGGTCAGCAGCGCCCCCAGCAGGAACGCGACCAGGAGCAGCACCCACACCTGCCCGAACAGCCAGACCATGACGGCTCCTATCCGAGGATGAGCTCGACGCGCCGGCTCGCGGCCTGCGACGCCAGCGGGTTGGTGGTCCCGGCACCGCGGGCGCGGATCCGGGCGGGATCGACCCCGGCGGCCACCAGGGCCTCCCCGACCGCCGCCGCGCGCTGCTCGGAAAGGGCCTGCGCGTCGACCGTCGAGTCCGGGGAGTCCGCGGTGTGGCCGACCAGCTCGATCGGCGCCGCCGGGAGCTGCGTGAGCAGCGCGCCGAGCTCCTGGACGACCCGGGCGGTGGACGGGGTCAGGGACGCGCTGTCGCCGGTGAACAGCAGCGGGGATCGGGCGAGCAGGGCGGCCACGCGTTGGCGGTCCGCGTCCGTCGTTCCCGGGGCGGGCGGCCCGCCGGGCAGGGCGGCGGTGGGCGCGGGCTCGGGTTCGGTGGTGCGCGGCGCCGCGACGGACGTGCCGGGCCGCACCTGCACCTCCCGCACACCCTCGACCCCCTGGACGATCCGCGTCGCCTCCGACTCGCGCCCGCTCGGTACGCCCGCCAGCACCGCGTCCCGGCCGCTCAGGCCCACCGTCACGCCATGGAGGCCCGCCGAGCCGAGTGCCGCCACCGCCCGGCCGTGCAGGTCGTCCGCGATGCCGGGGCCGGGCCAGACGAGGGCCAGGCCGGCCAGCACCACCGGGATCGCGAGGGCACCGACGAGCCAGACGCCGGTTCGCCGGGGGCGTCCCGGGCCGGCGGCGTGCGCCGGCGTGAGCGAACCTCGGGCCACAGTCGTCTCTCGCCTTCACTCGACTCGCGTTCGGCGAGAACGCCTCCCCCGAGCAGGTGGTCGCCGCATCACGGGTGACGGTGACCTAGCCGCATCACGTTCCGGTCTCGTTTCGATCACGGCTCGTGACCTGCGGACGTGCCGGACCGTTCGCCGCGAACAGGTAGGAATGTTCTGATGACGGGGTGACGAGCACGGCGATGGAGGTGGATCGGCGGGGCCTCGGCCTCGGCGTCGGCGCACACGGGGTCTGGGGCTTGTTCCCCGCGTTCTGGCCGCTGCTGGATCCAGCGCCGCCGCTGGAGGTACTCGCCCACCGCATCCTGTGGACGGCCGTCCTGATGGCCGGGGTGCTCTCGGTGCTGCGCGGGTGGGGCGCGCTGCGGGCACTGCGCCTGCGCGGCTCGCTGACGGTCGCCGCCGCGGCCGCGTTCATCACCGTCAACTGGGGCATGTTCATCTACGGCGTCGCGATCGACCACGTCGTCGAGATCGCCCTGGGGTACTACATGAGCCCGCTGGTCAGCGTGCTGCTCGGCGTCGTCGTGCTCCGGGAGCGGCTGCGGGTGTCGCAGTGGGTCGCCCTGGGCATCGCCACGACGGCGGTGGTCGTGCTGAGCGTCGAGAACGGCGCGCCGCCCTGGCTGGGCCTGGTGCTGGCGGCGTCGTTCGGGATCTACGGGCTGCTGAAGAAGACCGTGCCGCTGCCCGCGACGGCGAGCCTCACCGCCGAGAGCCTCGTGCTGGGCCCGTTCGCGCTCGCCGCCGTCGTCGTGTTCGGCATGAGCGGTTCGGGGACCGTCCTCGGCCACGGCGCCCTGCACGACGTCCTGCTGGTCCTGGCCGGCCCGGCCACGGCCGTCCCGCTGCTGCTGTACGGGGCCGCGGCGCGCCGGATCCCGCTCACGACCCTCGGCACCCTGACCTACATCACGCCGACCCTGCAGTTCCTCTGGGGCGTGCTCGTCAACGGCGAGGACATGCCACTCACCCGCTGGGTCGGCTTCGGCCTCGTCTGGGTCGCGCTGATCCTCTTCACGATCGACCTCCTCCGCCACTCCCGATCCCCGCGAGTCGGCACTTCCGGTCGCCCGGGAAGCACATCTCGGGTGGTCCCGGGTTAGCGGACTCGGACGACGGGAAGTGCCGACTCGCGCGACGGGAAGTGCCGACTTGCGGAGTGATCAGCCGGTGCGGTCGATGGTGTAGCCGGTGAGGGTGCCCAGGGCGTCGACGGCGGGGCAGGCGGGGAGCTTGCCCAGCTCGGCCCGGGCCTCCTCGGCGTAGCCCGCGAGGGTGTCCTTGGCGCGCTGGATGCCGTTGCCCGCGCGGAGCAGGTCCAGGGCCTCGGCCACCTCGGCGTCGTCCGTGATCGGGCGGGCCAGGAGCGCGCGCAGGCGCTCGGACCCCGGCTCCTGCATCGCGTAGAGCATCGGCAGCGTGTGCACGCCCTCGCGCAGGTCCGTGCCCGGGGTCTTGCCGGAGTCCCCGGACGGCGACGCGATGTCGATGATGTCGTCCGAGATCTGGAACGCGGTGCCGATGGTCGCCCCGAAGCGCTGCAACGAGTCCACCTGCTCCGGGGTGCAGCCGGAGAACATGCCGCCGTAGCGGCCGGCCGTCGCGATGAGCGATCCCGTCTTCTCCGCGATCACCTGCAGGTAGTGCTCGACCGGGTCGTCGCCCTCGCGCGGGCCGCGGGTCTCCCGCATCTGCCCCGTGACGAGCTCGGCGAACGTCTCGGCGATGATCCGCACCGCGTCCGGCCCGAGGTCCGCCACCAGCCGGGAGGCGTGGGCGAACAGGAAGTCCCCGGTCAGGATCGCGACGGTGTTGTCCCAGCGGTGGTTCGCGCTCTCCGCCCCGCGGCGCATCGTGGCGGAGTCCATGACGTCGTCGTGGTAGAGCGTGGCGAGGTGCACCAGCTCGACCACCGCCGCGGCCCGAACCACGTCGTCGCTCTCCGGCTCGGTCCCCACGTGCGCGCTGAGCAGCGTGAACAGGGGCCGGAACCGCTTACCACCGGCGTCGATCAGGTGCAAGGAGGTCTCGGTGACGAACCGGTACCCGCTCTCCACCTCGCGGTGCAGGAGGTCCTCGACCCGCTCCAGCCCGGCCTCGGTCGATGCGGCCAGGGCCGGGTCGGCGAGCTCCACACCCGCCACACTCTGCGTCTCCACGCCCATCAGCCTACGAGGCCCCGTCGGAGGATGCGCCCGGCACCGACACGCCGGGCTCAGCCCGCGAGGACACCGGCTCCCGCCCAGTTCAGCGCCAGGGTCGGGACGATGCCCAGCAGCAGCGTCAGGATCACGCCCAGGGTGATGGCGACCGTGGTGAACGCACCCGGGACGGTGACCGTCGGGCCGTCCGCGGGGGTCTCGCTGAAGTACATCAGCACCACCACACGCAGGTAGAAGAACGCCGTGACGGCGCTCGCGACCAGGGCGATCACCACCAGCGGGGCCATCCCGTCCTGGAGGGCGGCCGAGAACACCGCGAACTTCGCGGTGAACCCGCTCGTGAGCGGGATGCCGGCGAGCGCGAGCAGCAGGAACGTCATCACCCCGGCGAGGATCGGCGAGCGCTTCGCCAGACCCGCCCATTGGGACAGGTGAGTAGCCTCACCATCCGAATCCCGGACCAGCGAGATCACGCCGAACACCGCGAGCGTCGTGAACCCGTAGGCGAGGAGGTAGAACAGCGTCCCGGAGACGCCCTCGCGGGTGATGGCCATGGCGCCGAGGAGCAGGAAGCCCGCGTGCGCGATCGAGGAGTACGCGACCATCCGCTTCACGTCGGTCTGGGTGAGGCCCAGGATCGCGCCGATGAACATCGACGCGATCGCGACCGCCCACATGATCCCGCGCCACTCCCAGTGGGTGGAGCCGAAGGCCACGTGGAGCACCCGCAGGATGGCGCCGAACGCCGCGACCTTCGTGCAGGCTGCCATGAACGCCGTGACCGGCGTCGGGGCGCCCTGGTAGACGTCCGGGGTCCAGGTGTGGAACGGGCCCACGGAGCCCTTGAACATCAGCCCGACGATCAGCAGCGCGAGCCCGCCGAACAGCAGCGCGTCGGACTTCAGGGAGCCCGCCGCGGCGTTGGCGATGTCCGTCAGCCGCACCGAGCCCGCGTAGCCGTAGAGCAGCGCGAGACCGTAGAGGAAGAACGCCGACGCGAAGGCGCCCAGCAGGAAGTACTTGACCGCCGCCTCCTGGGACAGCAGCCGGCGGCGCCGCGCGAGCCCGCACATCAGGTAGAGCGGCAGCGACAGCACCTCGAGCGCCACGAACATGGTGAGCAGGTCGTTCGCCGCGACGAAGCCCATCATCCCGCCGAGCGCGAACAGCGCGAACGGGAAGACCTCGGTCTGCATGGTCGGGGCGTCGCCCGGGGCCCCGTAGGAGCGGTCGACGTGCTCGGGCTCGTCCCCCGGCTCGGAGGTCCCGGCGGACCCCACGGTCGCGCCGACGGCGGCCCGTTCCTCCGCGGACGCGATGAATGCGCCGCCGGGCTCCACGGACCTGTCCGCGATCAGCAGGAGGCTGCCCAACCCGAGGAGCAGCAGCGTGCCCCACAGGAACAGCGTCGGGACGTCGATCGCCAGCGCGTCGGACAGCGTCGTGACGCCGGCGGCCGGCGCGTCCCCGGCGTAGATCCCCAGCGAGACACCCGCGACCGCGATGACCAGCACGGACAACGCGACCTGGGCGGGCCAGCGCTGGTGCCGCGGGAGGAACGCCTCCAGCAGCACCGAGACGCAGGCGCCGCCGAGCACGACGAGCAGCGGCATGACGGCCGCGTAGTCCACGGCCGGCGCGCTGATCGGCGCCACCGGAACCTGGGCGAGTACGGAGCTGATCATCGGGCGATCCCTCCCAGGGACACCGGGTCGGGGAGGCCGACCTCCTGCATCGTCGCGGCCACCGACGGGTTGATCACGTCGAGCAGCGGGCCGGGGAAGAACCCGAGCACCACGATCACGACGATCAGTGGGGCGAGCACCCCGATCTCCCGCTTCGTCAGGTCCGGGAACCCGCTGCCGCGCTTCGCGGCGACGTTCGGGTCGATCATCGCGCCCGGACCACCGGCCCCGGCCCGCTCCAGCGCCCCGATCACCGCGTTGCCGCGGACCGGGCCCTGCATCGTCTGCTGGTAGAACCACAGGATGTAGAGGGCGGCGAAGACGATCCCGACCGTGGCCAGGATCGTGTAGACGGGTTCGCGCGGGTACGAGCCGACGAGCACCAGGAACTCGCTGACGAACGAGTTCGTGCCCGGCAGTGCGAGCGAGGACATCCCGGCCAGCAGCAGGCAGCCGGCGAGCACGGGCGCGAGCTTCGAGACACCGCCGTAGTCCGAGATCAGGCGCGAGCCCCCGCGGGCGACCAGCAGGCCCACCATCACGAAGAGCATGCCGGTGGAGAGCCCGTGGTTGACCATGTAGAGCGCCGCGCCGGCGAAGGCCTGGCTGGAGAATGCGAACGTCCCGAGCGCGATGAAGCCGAAGTGCGCAATCGAGGTGTACGCGACGAACCGGCTCATGTCCTTCTGCCCCACGGCCAGCAGCGCGCCGTAGAGGATCCCGATCACGGCCAGGATCAGCACCAGCGGCGCGAGGGTCCTGGACGCCTCGGGGAACAGCGGCAGGCAGTAGCGCAGGAAGCCGTACGTGCCCACCTTGTCCAGCACGCCGACGAGCAGGACCGCGGCCACGATCGGCGCCTCGGCACTGGCGTCGGGCAGCCAGGTGTGGAACGGCACCAGCGGTGCCTTGATCGCGAACGCGACGAAGAAGCCCACGAACAGCCAGATCTGGGTCGACGTCGGGGTGTTCGCGGCGATCGCCTGCAGGTCCGTCCAGGTGAACGTGCCCTGGCCCAGCTGCTCGGCGCTCGTCACGTACAGCCCGATCAGCGACGCCAGCATGATCAGCCCGCCGAGCAGCGAGTAGAGGAAGAACTTCACCGAGGCGTACTGCCGGTTCGGGCCGCCGAAGCGCCCGATCAGGAAGTACATCGGGATGAGCATGGCCTCGAAGAAGACGTAGAACAGGAAGACGTCCGTGGCCGTGAAGACGCCGATCAGCGTCGCCTCGGTGGCCAGCAGCAGCGCGAAGTAGCCGGACATCGTCCGGCCCTCGGGCAGCTTCTCCGCCCAGGCGAAGAGCATCAGGCCGGGGACCAGGAACGCGGTGAGCGCGATGAGGACCAGCGCGATGCCGTCGATGCCGAAGGCGAAGTGCGTGCCGAACGCCGGGATCCAGGGCGCCGAGAACTCGAGCTGGAACCGGGTGCCCGAGGCCGCGGCCTCCGTGGAGTAGCTGAGGTACACGACGACGACGAGGACGAACTCGAGCAGCGCCGTCCCCATCGCGGCGCCCTTGGCGAGCGGGATGTTGCGCCGCAGTGGGTACATCGCCAGCGCGCCCAGGACCGGGAGGGCCAGCAGGACGAGCAGCAGCACGTTGCCGCCGGAGTCGGGTGCGATCGTGTTCACGCGAACCTCACCGCCAGCAGGGCCGCCACGACGAACACCGATCCGCCGAGCATCGACAGCGCATAACTTCGGACGAATCCCGTCTGGAGCCTTCGTAGCCTCGACGAGCTCCCGCCGAGCCCGGCCGCGATGCCGTTGACCAGGCCGTCGACGCCGCGGTTGTCCACGAACACCAGCGCGCGGGTGAGCCAGACGCCCGGCCGGGCGATGAGGGTCTCGTTGAGGGCGTTCGCGTAGAGGTCCCGCCGGGCCGCCCGGACCGGCAGCGAGACGGGCTCGGGCCGCTCGAGCGGCGTCGGCCGGCGGCCGACGACGAGCACGGCGACGAGCACGCCGAGCGCCGACAGCGCGACCACGAGCCACGGGATCAGGGCGTGCGGCAGCACGCCGCCCGCCGGCTCCCGGAGCTCCCCGAGGGACGGGGCGAGCCACTCGGGGAGGCCGAGCGCGGAGAGCACGAAACCGGCGAACACCGAGCCGAACGCCAGCACGATCATCGGGATCGTCATGGTCGACGGGGCCTCGTGCGGGTGGTAGTCGTGCCCGTCCGGGGCCTTGATGCCCTTCCAGCGCTCCGGGCCGAAGAAGGTCATGATCACCAGGCGGGTCATGTAGAACGCCGTGAGCCCCGCGGCCAGCGTCGCCGCCAGCCCGAACACCCAGCCCTGCCAGCCGGGCTGCGCGAACGCGGCCTCGATGATCGCGTCCTTCGAGAAGTAGCCGGACAGGAACGGGAAGCCGATCAGCGCCAGGTAGCCGAGGCCGAAGGTGATGAACGTGATGGGCATGTACCGAGCGAGGCCGCCGTAGCGCCGCATGTTCACGTCGTCGTTCATGGCGTGCATGACCGACCCGGCCCCGAGGAACAGGCCGGCCTTGAAGAAACCGTGCGTGAGCAGGTGGAAGATGCCCAGCGCGTATCCGGCCGGGCCGAGCCCGACGGCCAGGAACATGTAGCCGATCTGGCTGACCGTGGAGTAGGCGAGGACCTTCTTGATGTCGTCGTAGGCGCAGCCGATGATCGCCCCGATCAGCAGCGTGACCATGCCGATCAGCGCGACGACCAGCCGTCCGGTCCCGGTGAGGTCGTAGATCGGGTGCGTGCGGGCGATCAGGTAGACGCCCGCGGTGACCATCGTGGCCGCGTGGATCAGGGCCGAGACCGGGGTCGGGCCCTCCATCGCGTCCGGCAGCCAGGACTGCAGCGGGAACTGGCCGGACTTGCCGCAGGCCCCGAGGAGCAGCAGGAGCGTGATCGCCAGGACCGTGCCCGGCGGGACCTCGCCGATCCGGGCGAAGACCTGGCCGTACTGCAGGGTGCCGAGGTTGAGCCAGATCAGGAAGATCGCGATGGCCAGCCCGACGTCGCCGACACGGTTCATCAGGAACGCCTTCTTCGCGGCGGTCGCCGCGGACGGGCGGTCCTGGTAAAAGCCGATCAGCAGGTAGGACGCCAGGCCGACGCCCTCCCAGCCGAGGTAGAGCATCACGAAGTTGTTGCCGAGGACGAGCACGAGCATCGCCGCGACGAACAGGTTGAGCTGCGCGAAGAACCGCCGGCGCCCCGGGTCCTCCTTCATGTAGCCCACCGAGTAGAGGTGGATCAGCGACCCGACCCCGGTGATGAGCAGCACGAACGTCAGCGAGAGCGGGTCCAGCCGGAGCCCGAACGTGATGTCGAGGGACCCGGATGTGATCCAGTGGAACAGGTCGACCTCACGGGTGCGCTGCTCCGGGGCCAGGCCCAGTGTCTCGAAGAAGATCACCAGGCCGAGCACGAACGACGCCGCGACGGTCGCGACGCCGAGCCAGTGGCCGGTGGCGTTCGCGCGCCGCCCGGCCAGGAAGAGGATCACGGCACCCGCCGCGGGCAGCACGAACAGCAGCCACGCGAGGGAGGCGGCCCCGCCGGCGGGGAGCACCTCGGGGAGTTCGGTCACGGCGTGCACTCCAGGCCTTTCGGGGGTGCACGGGGGCGCAGCCCCCGTGGGTCTAGTACTTCAGAAGGTTCGCGTCGTCCACGGAGGACGAACGACGGGTCCGGAAGATCGACATGATGATGGCGAGCCCCACCACGACCTCGGCCGCGGCGACGACCATGACGAAGAACGCCATGACCTGGCCGTCGAGCGAGCCGTTGATGCGGGCGAAGGTCACCAGCGAGAGGTTCACCGCGTTCAGCATCAGCTCGATGCACATGAACACGACGATCGCGTTGCGGCGCACCAGCACACCCACCGCGCCGATGGAGAACAGCAGCGCGGAGAGCAGCAGGTAGTACGTCGGGGTCATTCGTCGACCACCTTCGTAGAGGCCCGACCGTCGGTGAGGGCGTGGGCGTCCGGCTCGCGCCGGGGCTTCTCGTCCACCGGCGTCCCCTCGATGATCTCCGAGAGCGACCCGGGGGCGATCGAGCCGTCCGGCAGAAGCGCGGGCACGGCGACCGAGTCCGCCGTGGCGAAGACGCCGGGGCCGGGCAGCGGGGAGATCCGGTCCCCGCGCAGCCGCTGGATCACGCTGCCGCGCTGGCCCTGCTTCGCGCTCTGCCGGCGCTGGGCGAAGGCCAGCACCATCGCACCGAGCGCGGCGGTGATGAGCAGCGCGGACGTCAGCTCGAACGAGAACAGGTACTTGGTGAAGACCAACCGTCCGATGCCCGTCAGGTTGCCGTTCGAGCCCGCCTCACCGAGGCCCGCGGGCGTGACCTCGCTGAACGCCCGTCCGACGCCCGCGACCAGGAGCAGCGCGAACGCGACCCCGAGCAGCAGTGCCCCGACACGCTGCCCGCGGAGCACCTCGACAACGGAGTCCGAGCTGTCCCGGCCGACCAGCATCAGCACGAACAGGAACAGCATCATCACGGCGCCGGTGTAGACGATGATCTGCACGAAGCCGAGGAACGGCGCCTGCTGGATCATGTAGAGCACCGCGAGCGAGAGCATCGTCGCGGCCAGGAACAGTGCGGAGTGCACCGCGTTCCGGGCGAAGACCATGGCCAGCGCGGACGCCAGCGCCACCGGGCCGAGGATCCAGAAGACGACGGCCTCGCCGGTGCTGACGAGCCCCCCGCCCTGGTCCGCGGCCTGGGCCAGTACCGAGATCATCGGACCTGCTCCCCCACGGGATCGTTCTCCACACCCGGCTCGCCCGCGGCGCTGCGCTGCGCCGATCTCCGGGCGAGCGCCGGGCCCTGCACGTAGTAGTCCTGCTCGTCGTTCCCGAGCCGCATCGGGTGCGGCGGCTGCTCCATGCCGGGCAGCAGCGGGGCGAGGAGCTGCTCCTTCGTGTAGATCAGGTCCTGCCGGTTGTCGTCCGCCATCTCGTAGAAGTTCGTCATCGTGAGCGAGCGCGTGGGGCAGGCCTCGATGCACAGGCCGCAGCCGATGCAGCGCAGGTAGTTGATCTGGTAGATCGCGCCGTAGCGCTCCCCCGGGGAGTAGCGCTCCTCCTCGGTGTTGTCCCCGCCCTCGACGTAGATCGCGTCGGCCGGGCAGGCCCAGGCGCACAGCTCGCAGCCCACGCACTTCTCCAGCCCGTCCGGGTGCCGGTTGAGCTGGTGGCGGCCGTGGTAACGCGGGGCGGCCGGCGGGAAGTTCTCCGGGTACTCCTCGGTGACGACCTTCTTGAACATCGTCGAGAAGGTGACACCGAAGCCCTTGAAGAACTCAAACATCTTCGGTCTCCTTGGCAGAGGGACCACCGGTCAGGGCCGGCTTCCGGACCTGACCGGCGTCGACCGGGCGGGCGCGGAGCTTGTGCCGCGACGGTGTGGGCACCGAAAGGTCGAGCGGCGGCACCGGATAGTCGGAGGCCAGCTCGACCACCTGCTCCTCGACCTGCCGGTCGGGCACGAGGAACGCCACCACCAGCACGACCGCAAGCCCGATGCCGACGGCCACCAGCAGGGTGGTGACGTTGCCGGCGCCGCTGGTGCGGTAGGTGCGGATCGCGAAGATCGTCAGGATCCACAGCAGGCTGCCGGGGACCAGCACCTTCCACCCCAGGCGCATGAACTGGTCGTAGCGCAGGCGGGGCAGCGTGCCACGCAGCCAGATGAAGATGAACAGGAAGATGAACATCTTGATCAGGAACGCGATGAACTGCAGCCAGCCGTTGGCGTTCAGGAACGACAGCGGCCACGGCCACTGACCACCGCCGAGGAACAGCGTGGTGGCCATGGCCGAGACCGTGACCATGTTGACGTACTCGGCCAGGAAGAACAGCGCGAACTTCAGCGACGAGTACTCGGTGTGGAAGCCGCCCACGAGCTCGGACTCCGCCTCGGGGAGGTCGAACGGGGCACGGTTGGTCTCGCCGACCATCGCGATGAGGAAGACGACGAAGCTGGGCGCGAGCAGCAGGAGATACCAGCCGCTGCTCTGCGACGCGACGATGTCGGCCGTGGACAGGGAGCCCGCGTAGAGGATGACACCGACGATCGACAGACCCAGCGCGATCTCGTAGGAGATCACCTGAGCCGCGCTGCGCAGCGCGGCGAGCAGCGGGTACGGCGAACCGGACGCCCAGCCCCCGAGCACGATGCCGTAGACGCCGATGGAGCTGCAGGCGAGCACGACCAGCACCCCGACGGGGAGGTCCACCAACTGCAACACGGTCCGCTCGCCGAAGATCGAGACCTCGCCGCCGAACGGGATCACCGAGAACGCCACGAAGGCCGGGATCGTCGAGATGACCGGGGCGATGAAGTACACCCGCTTGTCGGCCATCACCGGCATGATGTCTTCCTTGAAGGCGAGCTTCAGCCCGTCCGCGAGGCTCTGCAGCCAGCCGCCGGGGCCGGTGCGATTCGGGCCGGGACGCTGCTGCATCCGGCCCACCACCTTGCGCTCCAAAACGATCATGAACAGCGTGAGCACCACGCCGATCGCGAACAGCGCCACCACCTTGAGCAGCACCAGCCAGAGCGGGTCGTCCGCCAGCAGCTGCTGGGTGCGCGTCAGGCCTTCCTGCGCCTGCGCCTGAACAGTCATGGTGCTCACGCCGTCACCCCCACGAGGTCGCCGTGCCCGACCCCGAGCACGCTGTGGACCCGGCAGCCGTCCGAGTTCGCCGGCAGCCACACGACCCCGTCGGGCAGATCGGCCAGCGCCACCGGCAGCGTGATCGCACCGCGGTCAGTACGCACCGTGGTCGGCTCGCCCTCGGTGAGGCCGAGCCGCTCGGCCGTCGCCGCGTTGAGCCGCGCGAACGCGGGCCGCGCCGTGCCCGCCAGCGCAGGCTCGTCGACGGCCAGCGAGGAGTCGTCCACCAGCTGGCGCCAGGTCGCGAGCACCGCCTGCCCGAAGCCGGGACGCAGCGGCTGGGCTGCGGGGACCGACGGCGGGGCCGGGGCGGCGCCCGTCCGGAGCCCGAGCCGGGTCAGCTCACCGGCGGCGGCCGCCGGCGTCTGCGTGAACAGGTCGACGTCCATCTCGACGGCCAGCGTGTCGAGCACGCGGCAGTCCGGGAGCACGCCGCTCGGATCGAGGGCGGGGCCGAACTCGCGGCGCCTGCCCTCCCAGTTGAGGTAGCTGCCGGAGCGTTGGGCGTCGGGAGCGACGGGCAGCACCACGTCGGCCAGCTCGGTGACGGCCGAGGTGCGCAGCTCCAGGCTGACCAGGAACCCGACCTCGCGCAGCCCGGCGAGCGCCGCGGCGGGATCGGCGAGGTCGTGCGGGTCGAGCCCGCCCACCACCAGTGCGGCCAGCTCCCCGATCGCGGCGGCGGCCAGGATCTCGTCGGTGTCGCGGCCCGGGGTGGCGGACAGCGTGCCCGGGGCCAGGCGCCAGGCCGCCTCGACCTCGGCACGCGCACTCGCGTCGGAGACCGCGCGGCCACCGGGCAGGAGCGTGGGCACGGCACCGGCGTCGAGCGCACCGCGCTCACCGGCCCGGCGCGGCACCCAGCCGACCGCCGCACCCGTACGGGCGGCGAGCGCCGAGACGGCGGAGTACAGGCCGGGCACCTCGGCAGCACGCTCGCCGACGAGGATGACGCCACCGCCGGTCAGCGCATCGAGAACGTGGGCGGGCAGGTCGGCCAGCACGATCGCCTCGGCCCCCGGCACCGTGGGGACGAGATTGTCCTTGGCCGCCGGGGCGGCTGCCCCGACCTCACGCGACGTCCGCTCGATCGCCGGGGTGGTCCACTGACCGAGGTGGAATACCTGCTGGCCGTGCTGGCGGGCCGCCTTGCGCAGCCGCAGGAAGACGATCGGCGACTCCTCCTCCGGCTCGAACGCCACGCACAGGACCGCGGGCGCGGCCTCCAGACGCGCGTAGTCGAGCGTCTCCGGGCCCTGGCCGACGACGTGCGTGGCGAGGAACTTCAGCTCCTCGGCCGAGCTCGGCCGGGCCCGGAAGTCGACGTCGTTGGTGCCGGCCGCCACGCGGGCGAACTTCCCGTAGGCGTAGGCGTCCTCGACCGTCAGCCTGCCGCCGGCTAGGACCCCGATGCCACCCGCGCGGGCGGCGGTGAGGCCCTGCGCCGCGACGGTGAGCGCCTCGGTCCAGGAGGTCTCGGCGAGCACGCCGTCAGAACCGCGGACCAGCGGCCGGGTGATCCGCTGCTGCGAGCCGAGGTAACGGAATGCGAACCGCCCCTTGTCGCAGTTCCACTCCTCGTTGACGGCCGGGTCGTCGCCGGCGAGCCGCCGCAGAACGGTGCCCCGTCGGGTGTCGACGCGCTGCGCGCATCCCGACGAGCAGTGCTCGCACACCCCGTCGGTGGACATGAGGTCGAACGGCCGGGAGCGGAACCGGTAGGCCGCGCTGGTCAGTGCGCCGACCGGGCAGATCTGGATGGTGTTGCCGGAGAAGTAGCTCTGGAACGGCTTGTCCTCGGCCACGCCGATCTGCTGGTCGGCACCGCGCTCCAGCAGGTCGATGAACGGGTCGCCGCCGATCTGCTCAGAGAACCGGGTGCAGCGCTGGCAGAGCACGCAGCGCTCCCGGTCCAGGAGCACCTGCGTCGAGATCGGCAGCGGCTTCGGGAAGGTCCGCTTGGTCTCGACGAACCGCGAGTCGGTGCGGCCGTGGGCCATCGCCTGGTTCTGCAGCGGGCACTCGCCGCCCTTGTCGCAGATCGGACAGTCGAGCGGGTGGTTGATGAGCAGCAGCTCCATCACGCCCTGCTGCGCCTTGTCGGCAACCGCCGAGGTGTGCTGGGTACGCACGACCATGCCGTCGGCCACCGTCATGGTGCAGCTCGCCTGCGGCTTGGGCATCGGCCGCCCGCCCATCTCCACCTCGACCAGGCACTGGCGGCAGGCACCGGCCGGGTCGAGCAGGGGGTGGTCGCAGAACCGCGGGACGATGATCCCCAGCCGCTCGCAGGCACGGATGAGCAGCTCGCCCTTGGGCGCGTCGACCTCCATGCCGTCGATCGTCAGTCTGACGTGGCCCTCGGGGACGGGCCGCGCCTCCTTCTTCTCCTCGGGCGCGAGTGTCATTTCTCCGCCTCCGCGGGGAAGAGAACGTCGGCGGGCGTCATGCCGTGGCTCCGGTCAGCTCGGCCAGCTGCTCCGGACGCGCGACCGCGGGTTGTTCGGCGATCAGGTCCAGGAACTCCTGGCGGAAGTACTTGATGGCACTGGTGATCGGGCTCGTCGCGCCGTCACCGAGAGCGCAGAACGAACGGCCGAGGATGTTGTCGCAGATGTCGAGCATCGTCTCGACATCTGCCTCGGTGCCCTCGCCGTGCACCATGCGCTCGAGGATCTGCACGAGCCAGTAGGTGCCCTCGCGGCACGGGGTGCACTTGCCGCAGGACTCGTGCTTGTAGAACTCGGTCCACTTCATCACGGCCCACGGCACGCTGACGGTCTCGTTGAAGATCATCACGGCGGTGGTGCCCAGCATGCTTCCCGCGGCCGCCGCG
>NZ_JAODNI010000216.1 GCF_025465255.1 Pseudonocardia sp. | reverse complement strand
GCCGCGCTGCCGGACCTCCGCGTCGCGCTCGGCCTGTACCGCGCGCTCGGCCACCTGCCCGGGGCCGCCGCGAGCTGGCGGGAGATCGCCGAGGCCGAGCACGCGCGGGGGGACCGCCGCGCGGCGGTCGCCGCCTACCGCAGCAGCCTGCACACCCTCGCCGCCGCGGGAGACGCGACGGCGGCCGGGTGGGCCCGACTGGAAGCGGGCGAGCTCCAGGTCGGCGAGACACCCGCACCCGCCGTGGACGCCCTGCTCGCCGCCCGGACCGGCGGGGAGACGGACGCGGCGCGCGCGGTCCGGGCCCTCAACGCCCTGGGGGACGGGCCGCCGTGGTCCGCGGTCGCCGCCCTCCGCGGCTGAGGCCCCCTCCTCCCCCGGTCAGGGATCAACGCCGGGTCGCGAACACCCCCTCCGCGGGGAAGCAGCCCGCCTTCAGCAGGCCCCGGACCAGTGGGCGGCCCAGCTCGCCGAGCCGTGCGGTGCCCTCCTCCCCGAGCGCCTCCCACGGCGCCGCGCCGAGCCGGTTCGTGTCGTCCTCGATCCGCTCCCGCAGCGCGTTCCCCTCGGGGGTGAGGCTCAGCCCGTCGCCGAGCAGGCCGCGCTCCCGCAGGCTCACCTCGCAGGCCGCCCACTCGTCCTCGGTCCAGCCGCGGCTCGCCCGCGCGAACGGCGGGACGAAGCCGGTGCCCGTCGCGGTCGCCGTGACCAGCGCGTCGATCCCGGAGAGCCCGGCGTCGACGAGCAGCGCGATGTGCCCGTCCCCGCGGTGCTCGCGCAGGACGGAGAGCGCGTGCCAGAGCACGAGGTGCGGCGCGGACGGCCACTCGACGTCCAGGTGGCCGGCGGCGAGCGGGCGCCCCTGCGGCTCGGCGGCTTCCGCGGCACGCCGGGCCAGGTCGGCGGCCTCGGCCACCTCGGGCGAGGCCACTACGTCGTCGCCCAACAGCCGGCGCAGCGCGCCGTCGACCGCCTCGAACCGCGCCGCGACGAGGTCCGCGGGCGAGGCCAGCGACCAGGCCTTCGGGATGTGCCGGGCGATCAGCGCGGGGCTGAAGTTGAAGAACGTCGCCGCGACGACGGACCCGGACACCGCGCCCATCGGGGCGGCGCGGCCGGCGAAATAGCTCATCCGTCCCGGTTCGAGCCCGGCCGCGGTGAGGTGCTTCTCGGTCTCGGGGGCGAAGTAGGTCATGGCGTGCAGGGGCTCGAGGCCTCGGGCGACGCTGCCTGACGTTCGGGTGTCCACGGCCGGACCGTACAGGGGAGGTCGCCGTGGCTGAACGATAGTTCAGGACAACCCGTCCGGCCGATGACGACCTACCGGTGGCCACCTTACGGTCGTTAGGACGCGGGTCACAGTCGCCCCGCGTCACGACTCGCTGCACGAAGGGGTGCCCATGGCGTTGGACGAGGCCACGATCGCGTTCCTCACCGCGATGGCGGAGAGCGGCGGCAAGCCGATCAGCGAGATGACCCCGGACGAGGCCCGCGACCTCGGCGGGCTGCTCCGGGACATGTACGGACCCGGCCCGCAGGTCACGAGCGTCACCGACACCCCGATCCCGACCCCCGACGGGGGCTCCGTCGGCACCCGGATCCTGGCCGTCGAGAAC
Organism: Pseudonocardia sp.; assembly: GCF_025465255.1. Taxonomy (GTDB): domain Bacteria; phylum Actinomycetota; class Actinomycetes; order Mycobacteriales; family Pseudonocardiaceae; genus Pseudonocardia. The sequence goes on along the minus strand of NZ_JAODNI010000216.1, from coordinate 8,405 downwards.
CCCCGCGGCGTGCTCGTCTACTACCACGGCGGCGGCTGGGTCATCGGCGCGATCGACGAGTTCGACACCCTCGGCCGGCAACTCGCCACCCGCACGAACTGCACCGTCGTGCTCGTCGACTACCGGCTCGCCCCCGAGCACCGCTACCCGACCGCGGCGGACGACGCGTGGACCGTCCTGCAGTGGGTGGAGTCGCGGCGGGCCGAGCTCGCCGGGGCGGACGCGCCGTTGATCGTCGCCGGGGACAGCGCCGGCGGGAACCTCGGCGCGATCGTCGCGCAGAAGGCGCGCGACGCCGGGGGCCCCGCGATCGCCCTGCAGGTCCTCGTCTACCCGGTGACGGACTGCGACCTGGACAACGCCAGCTACCGGGACCCGGCGAACCAGCTCATGGTCAGCCGAGACGCCATGATCTGGTTCTGGGACCACTACGCCACGCCCGAGGAGCGGCTGAACCCGGACGCGTCGCCGCTGCGCGCCGCGGACCTCTCCGGCCTGCCGCCCGCCGTCGTGCTCACGGCGGAGCACGACCCGCTGCGGGACGAGGGCGAGGCCTACGCCGAGAAGCTGCGCGCCGCCGGCGTCAAGGTCGAGTCCCGGCGCTTCCTCGGCCAGATGCACGGCTTCTTCACCATGGTCAACGTGCTCCCGGGCCAGACGGACGGGATGGACTACGTCGTCGAGCACGTCGAGCGCGTCCTCTAGACCACCCGCGTCCCCCGACGCCCACCGATCTGCAGCGCCGCAGCCAGGAGGTAAGTGCCATGACGGACAAATCTGTCGACGTCGTCGTCGTGGGGGCCGGGTTCTCCGGCCTCTACCAGCTCTACCGGCTCCGGGAGATGGGCCTGACCACGCGCGTCTTCGAGGCCGGTTCCGGGGTCGGCGGGACCTGGTACTGGAACCGGTACCCGGGCGCCCGCTGCGACGTCGAGAGCCTCAACTACTCCTACTCGTTCTCCCCGGAGCTCGAGCAGGAGTGGACCTGGTCCGAGAAGTACTCGCCCCAGCCGGAGATCCTCGGCTACGCCGAGCACGTCGCCGAACGGTTCGACCTGAACAAGGACATCACCTTCGACACCCGGGTCGAGAGCGCGGTCTACGACGGGGACACGCACACCTGGACGGTCACGACGGACGGCGGCGAGGTCGTCAGCACGCGGTTCTTCGTGATGGCGACGGGCTGCCTCTCCGTCTCCAAGGCCCCGGAGATCCCCGGCGCCGAGACCTTCCCCGGGCCGATCTACCACACCGGGCACTGGCCGCACGAGGGCGTGGACTTCACCGGGAAGCGGATCGCGGTGATCGGTACCGGCTCGTCGGGCATCCAGTCCATCCCGATCATGGCCGCGCAGGCCGCCGAGGCGACGATCTTCCAGCGCACGCCGAACTTCTCGATGCCGGCCGGCAACCGGCTGCTCACCGAGGAGGAGGTGCGCACGCGCAAGGAGAACTACCGCGAGTACCGCGAGGCCGCCAAGTGGTCCGGCTTCGGCGTCCCCGTGCCCCAGCCGACCCGCTCCGCGCTCGAGGTGCCGGAGGAGGAACGCAACCAGGCCTACCAGGCCGGCTGGGACCAGGGGAACCTCGTCGCGATCCTGACCTCCTACATCGACACCCTCGCCGTCAAGGAGGCGAACGACACCGCCGCGGAGTTCGTCCGGGCGAAGATCCGCGACGTGGTGAAGGACCCGGAGCTGGCCGAGTCCCTGTCCCCGCGCAGCTTCCCCTTCGGGACGAAGCGCCCCTGCCTGGACACCGGCTACTACGAGACGTTCAACGACGACCACGTGCACCTGGTGGACATCCGCAAGACCCCGCTGGTGGAGATCACCACCAAGGGCGTGCGGACGTCGGAGCAGGAGTACGAGGTCGACGCGATCGTCTTCGCCACCGGCTTCGACGCGATGACCGGCGCGCTCACCCGGGTCGACATCCGCGGCCGGAACGGGCTGTCGCTGCGCGAGAAGTGGGGCGAGGGCCCGCGCTCCTACCTGGGGTTGACCGTCGCCGGCTTCCCGAACATGTTCACGATCACCGGGCCGTCGAGCCCGTCGGTGCTCACGAACATGATGGTGGCGATCGAGCAGCACGTGGACTGGGTCGCGGACTGCATCGGCTGGCTCCGGGACCACGACGTCGCCGAGCTGGAGGCCACGGACCGGGCCGAGGACGAGTGGGTGCGCCACGTGGAGGAGGTCGGGAACATGACCCTCTACCCGACCGCGGACTCCTGGTACATGGGCTCCAACGTGCCCGGCAAACCGCGCGTGTTCATGGCCTACATCGGCGGCATGGGCGCCTACCGGGAGAAGTGCGACGAGATCGCGGCCAAGGGCTACGACGGCTTCGCCCTGACGCCGGAATCGAGCTCCGTCCCGGCCTAGAGCTTTCGGCGGCCGGGCACAGCGTCGTGCCCGGCCGCCGGAACACCCCGGCCCCGCCCTACAGGTGGGGCGCCTTGAACGGCGCGAGCGCGCCGGCGTCGATCACGTGTGTCGTGCCGTCCACGCTCCGGGGTGACCTGCGCCACGGTCGATCCGACATCCGGGTCAGGACCCCCGCCCCCTCGCCTCAGCCGGTGGACTGCACCCAGCCGTAGCTCCGGTCGACCGCCCGGGCCCAGTTCGCCCGCTCCCGGTCCCGGACGGAGGCGTCCATCGACGGCTCCCAGGCGGCCGCGCGGTGCCAGTTCGCCCGCAGTACCTCCACGTCCGACCAGTGCCCGACCGCGAGTCCCGCCGCGTACGCCGCGCCGAGGGAGACCGCCTCCGACCCGAGCGGGCGCTCCACCGGGACGTCCAGCACGTCCGCGACGAACTGCATCAGCAGGTGGTCGGCCGTCATCCCGCCGTCGACCTTCAGCCTGCTCACCGGCAGCCCGGACTCGGCGTTCATGGCGTCGACGACCTCGCGGGTCTGCCAGGCGGTCGCCTCCAGCACGGCGCGGGCGAGATGCCCGCGGGTGATGAACGACGTCAGCCCGACGATCACGCCCCGGGCCTCGGCCTGCCAGTGCGGCGCGTAGAGGCCCGAGAAGGCGGGGACGACATAGCAGCCCCCGTTGTCCGGCACCGTCATCGCGAGCGTCTCGATCTGCGGGGCCGTGCCGATCATGCCGAGCGAGTCCCGGAACCACTGCACCAGCGACCCGGTGACGGCGATCGAGCCCTCGAGCGCGTAGACGGGCCGCTCCCCGAACAGGTACCCGACGGTCGGGATGAGCCCCTGCGCGGAGCCCGGGATCCGCGACCCGGTGTTCTTGAGCAGGAACGCGCCGGTGCCGTAGGTGCACTTGACCTCGCCGGGCGCGAAGCACGTCTGCCCGACGAGCGCGGCCTGCTGGTCGCCCAGCGCGCCCGCCACCGGAACGCCCGGCAGCACCTCCGAGCAGACGCCGTAGACCTCGGCGTTCGGCCGGATCTCCGGGAGCATCCGCTCCGGCACGCGCAGCGCCGTGAGCAGCCGCTGCGACCACTCCAGCGTGCGGAGGTCCATCAGCATCGTACGGCTGGCGTTGGTCACGTCGGTGACGTGCCGGCCCCCGGCCGGGCCGCCGGTCAGCCGCCAGATCAGCCAGGTCTCCATCGTCCCGAACAGCACGTCGCCCGCGTCGGCCCCCTCGCGCGCGCCCGGGACGTGGTCCAGCAGCCATTGCAGGCGGGGCCCCGCGAAGTACGTCGCGGGGCCGAAGCCGCTGGTCCCGGACCACAGGTCGCCGGTCTCGGCGAGCCCGCTGACGATCTCGTCGGTGCGGGTGTCCTGCCAGGTGATCGCATGCGCGAGCGGGACACCGGTGTGCCGGTTCCAGACGACCGTCGTCTCCCGCTGGTTCGCGATCCCCAGCGCGACGATGTTCTCCGGTCCGAGGCCCGCGCGCTTCAACGCCGCGGGGACGACCCTCGCGACGTTCCGCCAGATCTCCTCGGCGTCGTGCTCCACCCAGCCGGGCCGCGGGTAGTGCTGCCTGTGCTCGCGCTGGGCGACGGCGAGCATGCGACCGGAGCGGTTGAAGAGCAGGCACCGGGTGGACGTGGTGCCCTGGTCGATGGCGGCGACGACCCGCTCGGTGCTCATGCCGACTCCGCGGGACCACATGCGTCGGCGGTGCTCACGGCTCGATCATCTCGCCGCCCCCAGGAACGCCGAGATCTCGCGGCCCGCCGCCGTCAGCTGCTCGACGAGCCGGGGCCGCGGCTCCCCGCCCGCCCCGAACAGCTCCTCGACGGGCCCGGCGATCCCGAGCGCCGCGACGGCGAGTCCCCCACCGGTCCGCAACGGCACCGCGGCGCCCCCGATCCCCGCCTCGAACTCGCCGACGTCCGTGGCGCAGCCCCGCCGCCGCGCCCCGGCGAGCTGCGTCTCCAGCGCCGTGACGGTCGTCGTCGTCCGGCGGGTGTAGCGATGGAGCTCCAGGTCGCGCAGCGCGGGCGTCGCGACGGGGGCGAACGCGAGCAGGCACTTGCCCCAGGCCGTCGCGTGCAGGGGCTGTTCGGTGTTGGTGCGCAGGCGCTGCGGGGAGCCGTCCGGCCGGAACACGTGGTGCACCAGGCTCACCGCCCGGCCCGCGGGAACGCCCAGGTAGACGGCACAGCCGGAGCTGCCGGCGAGCGCGTCGGCCCAGTTCATCGCGCGGGAGCGCAGGTCGTGCCGGTCCCAGCCCTCAGCGAGGCTCCGCAGCCCCGGCCCGGGCGAGTACAACGACGTCGACGAGTCCTGCTCGACCAGCCCCTCCACGCGCAGCGTCCGCACGATCCCGTGGACGGTCGGCCGCGGCAGGTCCAGGGCCGCGGCGAGCTCCGCGAGCGCCAGCGGGCGCCCGGCGCCGCCCAGCAGGCGCAGGACCGCGGCGGCCCGCTCGATGGACTGGATGGCGCCCGGCACGTCCCCGACCCTACGGTGTTGCTGTGATCCAATCGGCGCCGGGCGTTCGACATTGTCGAACGACGTGCGTTGCCGTACCCCGCCCACCTTCCTAGCGTCGCCCCCAACGTCGCGCGGCCGCCCTCGAACCCGAGGCCGGAACACACGCCCGCGGACGTCACCGACCAAGGGAGAGTTCGATGCGGAACTCCTATCTCGGGGAGCTGAGTGCCGAGTTCGCGGGCACGATGATCCTGATTCTGTTCGGCAACGGCGTGGTGGCGCAGGTCGTCACGTCGTTACCGGACAGCCCGCTCGGCAACCACGACTCCATCGCGTGGGCCTGGGGCATCGGCGTCACGCTCGGCGTGTATACCGCAGGCCGCATCTCCGGTGCCCACATCAACCCCGCCGTCACGATCGCGCTGGCCGCCTACCAGGGCTTCTCCTGGAAAAAGGTCGCGCCGTACATCCTGGCCCAGACCCTCGGCGCATTCGTCGCGGCACTGATCGTGCGGGTGACCTACGCGGACCTGATCAACAGGGCGGACCCGGGCCACACCTACAAGACCCAGGGCATCTTCTCGACCCTGCCGGGCAACGGCGAGCCCGGGGTGAGCCTCCCGACGGCGTTCCTCGACCAGGTCGTCGGTACCGCCATCCTCGTCTTCGTGATCTTGGCCCTGGTCAACGCCTGGAACAACCCGCCGCAGGCCAACCTGGCCCCGGTGGTCATCGGCCTGCTGGTCGTCGCCATCGGCATGGCGTGGGGCGCCAACGCCGGCTACGCGATCAACCCGGCCCGCGACTTCGGGCCGCGCCTGGCCTCGTTCATCACCGGCTACTCGACGGCGTTCCTGGACCAGAACGGCAACCAGTACTGGTGGCTGCCGATCGTCGCACCGATACTCGGCGGACTCGTCGGCGGCGCGTTCTTCAAGGTCCTGATCGAGCGCTACCTGCCGACCGCCGAGGACGCTCCGCAGCCCGTCGGGCGCGAGCCCGCGCGCGAGGCCTGATCCGCACTCTCTCACTGAGGAGAACAGCATGGCTGAGTACGTCGGAGCGGTCGACCAGGGGACGACCAGCACCCGATTCATGATCTTCGACCACGGTGGCAACGAGGTCGGGCGCCACCAGCTCGAGCACCAGCAGATCCTGCCGCGGGCCGGCTGGGTCGAGCACAACCCCGTCGAGATCTGGGAGCGCACCTCGTCGGTCATCCAGACCGGGCTGAACAAGACCGGGCTGACCCACAAGGACCTGGCCGCGCTGGGCATCACCAACCAGCGCGAGACCACCGTGGTCTGGGACAGGCACACCGGACGCCCGCTGTACAACGCGATCGTCTGGCAGGACACCCGTACGGACCGGATCGCGTCCGCGCTGGACCGCGACGGCCGCGGTGACGTCATCCGGCAGAAGGCCGGGCTGCCGCCCGCGACGTACTTCTCCGGCGGCAAGATCCAGTGGATCCTGGAGAACGTCGACGGTGCCCGCGAGGCCGCCGAGCGCGGCGACGCGATCTTCGGCAACACCGACACCTGGCTGATGTGGAACCTCACCGGCGGCCGGGACGGGGGCGTGCACGTCACCGACCCCACCAACGCCAGCCGCACGATGCTGATGAACCTCGAGACCCTCGACTGGGACGACGAGCTGCTCGGCTTCTTCGACATCCCGCGCTCGATGCTGCCCGAGATCATGCCCAGCTCCTGCCCGGAGTGCTACGGCCACACGCTGTCGTCGGGCCCGCTCGGCGGCGAGGTCCCGCTCACCGGTGACCTCGGCGACCAGCAGGCCGCGATGGTCGGGCAGGTCTGCCTCGCCCCGGGCGAGGCCAAGAACACCTACGGCACCGGCAACTTCATGCTGCTCAACACCGGTACCGACCTCGTCCGCTCGGAGGCCGGGCTGCTGACGACCGTCTGCTACAAGTTCGGTGACGAGCCGACCGTCTACGCGCTCGAGGGCTCGATCGCGGTCACCGGCTCGGCCGTGCAGTGGCTCCGCGACCAGCTAGGGATCATCTCCGGGGCGGCGCAGAGCGAGTCCCTGGCGCGGCAGGTCGAGGACAACGGCGGGGTGTACTTCGTCCCGGCGTTCTCGGGCCTGTTCGCGCCCTACTGGCGGTCCGACGCCCGCGGCGCGATCGTCGGGCTCTCCCGGTACAACACCAACGCCCACCTGGCCCGGGCGACGCTCGAGGCGATCTGCTATCAGAGCCGCGACGTCGCGGACGCGATGGAGAAGGACTCCGGGGTGCACCTGGAGGTCCTCAAGGTCGACGGCGGCGTCACCGCGAACGAGCTGTGCATGCAGATCCAGGCGGACGTCCTGGGCGTGCAGGTCAGCCGTCCGGTCGTGGCGGAGACCACGGCGCTCGGCGCGGCCTACGCCGCCGGCCTGGCCGTCGGGTTCTGGAAGAACACCGACGAGCTGCGGGCCAACTGGAACGAGTCGAAGCACTGGGACCCGGTATGGAGCAGTGAGCAACGCGACGCCGGTTACGCCCAGTGGAAGAAGGCGGTCGAGCGGACGCTGGACTGGGTAGACGTCGACTGAGCAGTACGAACCAGCATTCTTTCGAGAGGAAGAGATCATGAGATCCGTCGCGCTCTCCCCGGAGGCCCGCACGCGGGCCCTGGCGGACCTGGCCTCCGGTGAGCTCGACGTCCTCGTCGTCGGCGGCGGCGTCGTGGGTGCGGGAAGCGCCCTCGACGCCGCCACCCGCGGCCTGCGCGTCGGGCTGGTGGAGGCCAGGGACTTCGCAGCCGGCACCTCCAGCCGCTCGAGCAAGCTCATCCACGGTGGCCTGCGCTACCTCGAGATGCTCGACTTCCGGCTCGTCGCCGAGGCCCTGCAGGAACGCGGACTGCTCATCCAGACCCTCGCGCCGCACCTCGTCCGGCCCGTCCCGTTCGTCTACCCGCTCAAGCACCGCGGCTGGGAGCGGCTCTACGCCGGCGCGGGCGTCGCGCTCTACGACACCCTCGGCCTGCTCTCGGGCCGCTCCCGCGGGGTGCCGCACCACCGGCACCTGACCCGGCGCGGCGCCCGACGCGTCGTCCCGTCGCTGCGCAAGGACGCCCTGGTGGGTGCCCTGGAGTACTACGACGCGCAGGTCGACGACGCCCGGCACACGATGATGGTGGCCCGCACGGCCGCGGCGTACGGGGCGCACGTCGCGACCCGCGCCCGCGTCGTCGGGCTGATGAAGGAGAGCGGCCGCGTGGTCGGCGCCGAGGTCCAGGACCTCGAGACCGGCGAACGCATCGAGGTCCGCGCCAAGCAGGTCATCAACGCCACCGGCGTCTGGACCGATGACACCCAATCTCTGGCCGACACCCGCGGGCAGTTCCACGTGCGCGCCTCCAAGGGGATTCACCTCGTCATCCCGCGGGACCGGCTGCAGTCCAAGACCGGGATGATCCTGCGGACCGAGAAGAGCGTGCTGTTCGTCATCCCATGGGGACGGCATTGGATCGTCGGCTACAAGTTCTGATTTTGGTAGTGTAGGTTATTAGTGTGTGTTGCTGTGT
>NZ_JAODNI010000214.1 GCF_025465255.1 Pseudonocardia sp. | reverse complement strand
GCCTGGCCCGCGAGGCGGCCGCCGACGGGGTGTGGAAACGCCTCGTCACGGACCCGGTGTCCGGGGCGTTGCTCGATCACGGCCGGGACACCTACCGGCAACAGGTGGTGGATCATGTTCAGCCGCGCGTTGCGCTTGTCCTCGGCCTCCACGACGAACCACGGCGACGTGTTCGCGTCGGTGTGCGCCGGCATGTCGTCCTTGGCCTGGGAATAGTCGTCCCGGCGCGTGATCGACTCCAGGTCCATCGGTGACAGTTCCCACTGCTTGAGCGGATTCACCAGGGGCTCGCGGAATCGTCACTCCTGCTCGCGGTCGCTCACCGAGAACCAGTATTTGCGCAACAGGATGCCGTCCTCGATCAGCAGATTCTCGAAGACCCGGGCCTGTCGCGGTCCCGCACGCCGGGCCTGCGGATGACGCGGCCGGCGGAGTTCACAGGTTCCGGGCCCAGACGGCGAGTCGCTCGACGTTGCGGGCGTTGACGCCGTAGTCGACCGGCGTCCACGGGATCGCGGACCTGCTCGTGATCGTGACGTCCGTGGCGGAGCGGAACCTCGGCGTCGCCGTGATCTCGATCCGCTCGCCCCGGCTCCGCCAGGACATGACGACCCGAAGAGCGAGGATGCCCGCCTCGGGATCGACCGAGGTGAGCTCGGCCCGGGGAAGGGCCGCCGCCGCCCCGGCGCCGTGCCGCAGCACCTCGGCGGCCGGCACCCCGACGGGGATCGTCGCGCTCGCGACGCCGGCCCGGCCCGTGATCTCCGTGCCGAGGGTCCGGCGCTCCCCCCGGAGTTGCAGGCCGCCGAGGAGCAGCGACATCGCCCTCCCGAAGAACACGCCCGCGACGACCGCGGCGACGGCGATGATCCCCAGTCCGCTCGGCCCCGGGGCGAGGGTGCCGGCGAGGGCGAACCATGCGCCCCAGAGGACGGCGAACGGGATCCCCGTCGCCAGGGCGAGCCGCAGGTGCGAACGGCGGCGCTCGCCGGCCGGGACGGGTCCGGGACGAAGGGTCATGGCCGCTCCTCGATCGGCGCCCCTTTGCGGGACGGGATGGAGGAAGCGTGCTGGCCAGAGCCTCGGCTGACCATGGGGTGTGCCCGCCGGGTACGAGGGCGCGCCCCCGACCGGCGGAGGGCCGACCGCCGGAGAAGGGCTCGGCCCGGCTGATGGACACCGGTCGGGCCGAGCGGGGCTGGTCCGCGGATCAGAGGATGAAGAGCATCTCCTGGTAGGTCGGCAGCGGCCACAGGTCGTCCGCCACGATCCCCTCGAGGGTGTCCGCGGCCGCGCGCACGGCGGCCATGGCAGGGAGCAGCTCCTTCTGCGCGTGCTCGGCCTCGGCGAGGGCGGTCTCGCCCGGGTCCGCCGCGAGGGCGGCCTTGAGCGCGGCGAGCGCCGCGCGCAGGGCGGTCAAAGGCTCCGTGACCTCGGCGAGGCCCGCGGTGTCCACCTCGACCCCGGCGGCCTTGAGGGCCCCGATGTTGGTTGCGACCTCGGTCTGGTGGCGGACCGCGGCCGGCAGGATCGAGGTGGTACCGACCTCGCAGGTCAGCCGGGCCTCGACGCCGATCGTCAGCGCGTACTGCTCCAGGCCGACCTCGTAACGGCTGTGCATCTCGCGGTGGTTGAAGACCTTGTACTTCTCGAACAGGTCCATCGCGGACTCGGTGACGAGCTCGGGCAGCGCGTCGAGCGTCGTGCGTAGGTTCGGCAGCCCGCGGTCCGCGGCCTCGATCTGCCACTTGTCCGAGTAGCCGTCGCCGTTGAACACCACCGCGCCGTGGGTGGTGATGATCTCGGTCAGGAGGTTCTGCACCGCGGTGTCGAACTCGGTCCCCTCGGCGACCGCGTTCTCCAGCGTCGTGGCGCAGTGGTCGAGCGCCTCGGCCATGATCGTGTTGATCGTGACCATCGGGACCGCGACCGTCTGCATGGAGCCCGGCGCCCGGAACTCGAAGCGGTTGCCGGTGAAGGCGAACGGGCTGGTCCGGTTCCGGTCGCCCGGGTCCGTCGGCAGGACCGGCAGTGTGTCGACCCCGATGTGCATCACGCCCTTGCCCTTCGACGACGTCGCCGCCCCCTTGGCGATCTGCTCGAAGACGTCCGCGAGCTGGTCGCCCAGGAAGATCGAGATGATCGCGGGCGGGGCCTCGTTCGCCCCCAGGCGGTGGTCGTTCGTGGCCGAGGCGACGGACGCGCGGAGCAGGCCGGAGTGCCGGTGCACCGCGCGGATGACGGCGGCGCAGAACACCAGGAACTGCGCGTTCTCGTGCGGCGTGTCCCCGGGCACGAGCAGGCTGCCCAGCTCCGAGTTCCCCAGCGACCAGTTGACGTGCTTGCCGGACCCGTTGACGCCGTCGAACGGCTTCTCGTGGAAGAGGATCTCCATGCCGTGCTTGCGCGCGAGGGTCTTGAAGGTCGTCATCAGCAGCTGCTGGTGGTCCGCCGCGACGTTGCCGCGCTCGAACATCGGGGCGACCTCGAACTGCCCGGGCGCGACCTCGTTGTGCCTGGTCTTGGCCGGGATGCCGAGCTTGAACAGCTCCCGCTCGGTGTCCATCATGAAGCCGAGGACGCGTTCGGGGATGGCGCCGAAGTAGTGGTCGTCGAACTCCTGGCCCTTCGGCGGCTTGGCGCCGAAGAGGGCGCGGCCGGCGTTGAGGATGTCCGGCCGGGCGAGGAAGAAGTGCCGGTCGATCAGGAAGTACTCTTGCTCCGGGCCGCAGAACGAGACGATGTTGTCCGGGCTCTCGTGCCCGAACAGCGTCAGGACGCGCTTGGCGTGCCCGCCCATCGCCTGCTGCGAGCGCAGCAGCGGGGTCTTGTGGTCGAGCGCCTCGCCGGTCATCGACACGAAGACCGTGGGGATGCAGAGCGTGTTGCCGTTCGGGTTCTCCAGCACGTAGGCCGGGCTCGTCACGTCCCAGCCGGTGTAGCCGCGGGCCTCGAACGTGTTGCGCAGCCCGCCGTTCGGGAAGCTCGACGCGTCCGGCTCGCCCTGGACCAGCGTCTTCCCGCCGAACTCCGCGAGCGCGGTGCCGTCGGCGACGGGCTCGAGGAAGCTGTCGTGCTTCTCGGCGGTCAGCCCGGTGAGCGGGTAGAAGACGTGCGCGTAATGGGTCGCGCCCTTCTCCAGCGCCCAGTCCTTCATGGCCGAGGCGACGGCGTCCGCGACGACGGGATCGAGCTTCACCCCGTGCTCGATGGTCGCCATGACCGACTTGTAGACGGACTTCGGCAGCCGCTTCTGCATGACGGACCTGCTGAAGACGTTCTCGCCGAAGACCTCGCCGGGCGCCTCCGTGTCCGTGAAGCTCGCCGCCGGCGGCGTGTAGGCCTCGACACTCGTGATCGCCTGCAGACGGACGCTGTTTCCGCTCATGTGCTTCCCTCTCGCCAGGCATGGGTGCGCTCGCACGCGCGCCGTGAGCAGCGCATCCGCGGAACGCTACGAAGCCCCTGTGGCCGGGGTGTTTCCGTCGCGTGAGGGGTGAGGTCCGGTACGAGCGCTCCTCAGCGGGGCCGCAGAACGCCCCAGCTGCGGTCGTCCCCCAGATGGACGCAGGGCCCACGTACGTCCGGAGCAGCCCGACGAGCTCGGCGTCGCCGCGGCCGTCGAGCTCGTCGGAGGCGACCTTGAGCGCGACGCCGGCGGGGAAGTCCGCGATCTGGACCCGGGATCCGAGCGCGAGCGGACGAACCGCAGGCCGGTCAGCCGTCCCGGCTCGCCCAGCAGCGCCGTGATCCGGGCGACGCGGTCCACGGTCAGCGAGGTCTGCCGGTCGTGGACGAGGGAGACCGGCCCGCGTCGTCGCTCCGGGAGACGACGGTCCGCATGATCGCCGGCGTGAGCGGGTCCAGCGCCGGGGCGGCCCCGGGTTCTCCACGCCGTCAGCCCCGGAGAGCGCCTCGAGACGGGCCCGCGCGAGGGCCGCCGACGCCGCCGGTTCGAGGCCCGGGCCGAGCTAGTCCAGCGCCGGGACGATCTTCCGCTCCTCATAGGTCAGGTGGGTGCCGAGCAGGGCGGCCAGGGTGTCGATCTCGGAGCGGAACCTCGCCGGGTCCGGTCCGGGATCGGCCTCCAGGCCGTCGACGAGGCGCTGGAGGTTCCGCAGCCCGTCCGCGACGATGTGGTGGTCCCGTCCCGCTCGAGCTCGGCGATGACGGGCCGGAGCTCGGAGAACCGCGCGGCGAGGACCGGGAACGCACCCTCGTCCTCGCCCGTGTGGTGCGTGGTCAGCACGGAGCAGAAGGCCGCAGTGGTCCCGGAGGTCTCGCGGCCGCCCGGCGCCGCCGTCCAGGTACGCGTCGACGTCGTCGCGTACCTCGTCCAGCTCCTCGCGGATCCTGATGTGGAGCGCGACGAGCTGGTTGCCGAACGCCCGCAGGCGCTCGTCGGGCCGGCGTCACGGCACCCTTCTACGGGACGGGCGGCGCGACCGTCACCGAATTCAGGAGTGCCCGCCGGGCCGACGGCGGCCGGGAACGGGGCAGCTACTTCGCGATCAGCTCGTGCCGGCGCAGGGCCTCGACGTCGATCTCGTCCAGGGACTTCACCACGATGTCCGCGTTCTGGGCCGCGAGGGCGTCGAAGTCGTCCGCCCTCGCGACCCCCACCGCCGCCATCCCGCCGGCCTTCGCGGCCTGGATCCCGCTCACGGCGTCCTCCACCACGAACACCTGCGCCGGGGCGTAGCCGAGCTCGTCGGCGGCGGTCAGGAAGATCTCGGGGTGCGGCTTGCCCCGGGCGAAGTCCCAGCCGGAGATGTCGACGTCGAAGGCGTCGAGCAGGGTCAGGCCGGGCGTCAGGAAGTCGTAGGAGAGGCCTTCCTGCTCCGCGAACGTGTCCAGCCGGATCTGCCGGAGGAACAGCCCGGCGTTCTTCGACGACGACGCCGCCGCGATGCGCAGCCCGGCGTCCTTGCAGGCCAGGACGAACCGCAGCGCATCCGGGTAGGCGCGGAAGTCACCGGCCTCGATCAGCTTCACCAGGATGTCCTGCTTGTGCGCTCCGTAGACGTCCGCCCGGCTCTCGGCGTCCGGCACGTCGAAGTACTGCAGGGCCGCCAGCGCCCCCGCCCGGCGCGGCTTGCCGGACATCTGCTCCTGGTAGACCTGCGAGGTGAAGGCCTCCGGCGACCAGCTCGTGGACGGTGCGATGTCCGCCCACTCGCCCTCCATGAGCTCGCGCAGGGAGTCCTTCCAGGCGCGTTCGTGGGGTGAGTCGACCAGCACCCCGTCGACGTCGAAGATCGCTCCGGAGAATCCGTCACCCGTCATGGAGGCTTCCTACCCCAAGATCGGTTCGTCACACCATGTCTTCGAGCTCGCGTCCCTTCGTCTCCCGCACGAACTTGATCACGAAGAGGATCGAGACGAAGGCGAAGAACGTGTAGATGCCGTAGGCGAGGCCGAGGCCGACGGAGGCGAGGGACGGGAACGTCGTCGAGATGATGAAGTTCGCGACCCACTGCGCGGCGGCGGACAGCGCGAGGGCCATGGCCCGGATCCGGTTGTTGAACATCTCGCCCAGCAGCACCCAGACGACCGGACCCCAGGTCGCTCCGAAGAACACGACGTAGAGGTTGGCCGCGACCAGGGCGATCGGGGCGGCGCCGCCGAGGGTCGGGGTCCCGTCGATGACGGGCGCGGTGCCGAACAGCACCGCGAGCGTGCCCAGGCAGACGAACTGTCCGATGGCGCCGACGAGCAGCAGCGGCTTGCGGCCGATGCGGTCCACGAGGGCGATGGCGATGATCGTCGTGAGGATGTTGGTGACGGAGGTGATGACCGTGATGGCCAGCGAGTCCTGCTCGGTGAAACCGACGGCCTGCCACAGCACCGAGGAGTAGTAGAAGATCACGTTGATGCCGGTGAACTGCTGGAACACCGAGAGCCCGATGCCGACCCAGACGATCGGCAGCAGCCCGAGCGCCGGCCCGCGGACAGTGGCGAAGGTGCCGCGGCCGGTGGCGCTGCCCAGCGTGCGGACGATCTCCTTGATCTTCTCGTCGACGTCCCCGCCGACGAAGCGGCGCAGCACGTCCGCCGCTGTGCGCATGTCCTTCTTGGCGACCAGGTAGCGCGGTGACTCCGGGATCGTCAGCGCCAGACCGCCGTAGGCGAGTGCGGGGATCAGCAGCGACAGGAACATCCAGCGCCACGTCGCGAGCCCGAACCACAGCGGGGCCTCGGCGCTGCCGGAGAACGCGACCAGCGCGAAGTCCACGAGCAGCGCGATGAAGATGCCGGTGACGATCGCGAACTGCTGCAACGACCCGAGCCGCCCGCGCAACCTGGCGGGGGAGATCTCGGCGATGTAGGCCGGCGCGATCACCGACGCGGCCCCCACGCCGAGGCCGCCGACGAGCCGCCAGAACGCGAGGTCCCAGATGCTGAAGGCGAAGCCCGAGCCGAGTGCGCTGACCGCGAAGAGCACCGCCGCGATCACCATGACCCGGATCCGCCCGTACCGGTCACCCAGCCCGCCGGCGAACCAGGCGCCGATCGCGGAGCCGACCAGCGCCGCCGACACCGCCAGGCCCAGGACGACCGGGTTGGCGTGGAACTGCTTCTCGACCGCGCCGACCGCGCCGTTGATGACGGCGGTGTCGTAGCCGAACAGGAACCCGCCGAGCGCCGCGGTCCCGGCGACGAGCACCGTCCGCGCCGTGTTGGGGCCCGACACTCGGGTCGGTGATCCGCCGGCGTTCTCGGGAGTGGTGACCATGTGGATCTCCCCGGGTCCCTGGCCGGAACGCGCTCACCCTGCCCTGTCGGGCGTGCCCCGCCGGGGGTCGAGTGTGAGCTGGCTCATACAAGACCGCAAGAGGAGATGCCGTCACCGGCTGCGCCGGTCCGGCTCCCGGCCGGGCGACCTCGTCGACCGGAGTAGCCTGGTGGGACAGACCAGGTGGACTACAGGAGTGGGACGGACGTTGTCGCAGAGCGTGTCGCAGGTCGTGAACGAGGCCGCGCGGCGCAGGACCTTCGCCGTCATCAGCCACCCGGACGCGGGTAAGTCCACGCTGACCGAGGCCCTGGCCCTGCACGCCGAGGCCATCGACTCAGCCGGTGCCGTGCACGGCAAGGCCGGCCGGCGCGGCGTCACCTCGGACTGGATGGAGATGGAACGCGCCCGCGGGATCTCGGTCAGCTCCGCGGTGCTGCAGTTCGTCTTCAAGGACACCGTGATCAACCTGCTGGACACACCGGGCCACGGTGACTTCTCCGAGGACACCTACCGGGTGCTCGCCGCCGTCGACGCCGCCGTGATGCTGCTGGACGCGGCGAAGGGCCTCGAGCCCCAGACGCTGAAGCTGTTCGACGTGTGCCGCGCGCGTAAGATCCCGGTGCTCACGTTCGTCAACAAGTGGGACCGGCCGGGCCGGGAGCCGCTGGAGCTCCTCGACGAGATCGAGCAGACCATCGGCCTGCGCCCGATGCCCCTGACCTGGCCGCTCGGGATCGCGGGCGAGCTGCAGGGCCTCATCGAGTGCGAGACCGGCGAGTTCACCCGCTTCACCCGCTCCGCCGGCGGCGCCACGAAGGCGACGGCCGAGCCGGTCGCCGCGGAGGTCATCGCGGCCGAGGAGCCGCAGCCCTGGGCCGCGGCGCAGGACGAGCTGGCGCTGCTCGCCGAGATCGGCGCGGGCTACGACGAGAAGGACTTCCTCGCCGGCGTCGCGACACCGGTGATGTTCGGGGCGGCGCTGTCGAACATCGGCGTCGGCCGGCTGCTGGACGCGCTGGTCGAGCTCGCCCCGGCACCGGCGGAGCGGGTGGACGCGGACGGGGTGCCGCGCGCGCTCGACACCCCGCTGTCCGGGCTGATCTTCAAGGTGCAGGCCGGGATGGACCCCGCGCACCGGGACCGCATGGCCTACCTGCGGATCTCCTCCGGGCGGTTCGAGCGCGGGATGGTCCTCACGCACGCCGCGACCGGGAAGCCGTTCGCCACGAAGTACGCCCAGTCCGTCTTCGGGCAGACCCGGACCACGGTCGAGGAGGCCTTCCCGGGGGACATCATCGGGCTGGTCAACGCCACCGCGCTGCGCCCGGGGGACACCCTCTACGCGGCGGACCCGGTCGAGTTCCCGACGATCCCGAGTTTCTCCCCCGAGCACTTCGCTGTGGCGCGGTGCGCGGACACGGGCAAGCAGAAGCAGTTCCGCCGCGGCATCGACCAGCTCGACGGCGAGGGGGTCATCCAGGTGCTCCGCTCGGACCGCCGCGGCGACCAGGCGCCGGTGCTGGCCGCCGTCGGACCGCTGCAGTTCGATGTCGTCACCGCGCGGCTGGAGGGCGAGTTCAAGGCCCCGGTCACGCTGGAGAACCTGAGCTACCAGCTCGCCCGCCGCACGGACGCCGAGGGCGAGCAGGCGCTGGCCTCCCAGTCCGAGGTCGAGGTGCTGCGCCGCACGGACGGCACCTACCTCGCGGTGTTCAGCAACAAGTGGCGCCTCGACATCGTGCAGCGCAAGTTCCCGGATGTGCTGCTCGAGGCGCTGCCGGCGGGGACCACGCCGAGCTGAGGCGCGGCCCTCCTGATCGGTCGTTCGGTTGTCTAGGGTGAGGTGACCCTCGAGCCCTCACCGCGGAGGCCCCCGTGCCCGAGTTCCCCCTGCCCAACGCCTCGACGGACCTGAGCGGTCAGGTGGCCCTGGTCACCGGGGCCTCGTCCGGGCTCGGGCGGCGGTTCGCCGAGACCCTCGCCGCGGCCGGGGCGAGCGTCGTCGTCGCGGGCCGACGGGCGGACCGGCTCGCGGAGCTGGTCGAGGAGATCGACGCCCGCGGGGGCAAGGCGGCTGCGGTGACCGTCGACGTGTCCGACGTCGCCGCGCTCGGGGACGCGGTGGACCGGGCCGAGACCGCGTTCGGGACGATCACGATCCTCGTCAACAACGCCGGGATGCCGGACGCCCGGCGTGCCCACCGGATGCCGCTCGAACTGATCGACGCGGTGTTCGACACGAACCTGCGCGGCCCGTACGTGCTGGCCTGTGAGGTCGCGCGGCGGCTGATCGAGGCGGAGCGGCCGGGCCGGATCGTCAACCTCTCCTCGATGGGGTCGTTCGACTACGGCGGCAACGGCGCCGCGCTCTACTCGATCACCAAGGCGGGGATCAACCGCATGACGGAGGCCTTGGCCGTCGAGTGGGCGCGGTACGGGATCAACGTCAACGCCATCGCCCCGGGGGCGTTCTCCTCGGAGATGATGGACGGGATGATCGAGCGGATCGGGGAGTTCTGGAAGTCCACCCCGCGCAGGCGCCTCGGACTGCCGCCGCAGCTGGACAGCACGCTGCTCTACCTCGTCTCGCCGGCCTCCGAGGCGGTCACGGGCACGATCGTCAAGGTCGACGACGGGCAGGGAAGCCGCTGACCGTGGCAGGCTCACAGAGGTGAGCATGCCGAACGACACCGGTGGCCCCGCGGTTCTGCGCCCGCCCGCCGACGACGTCCTGGACACCACCGCGTTGGGCCGCTACGTCCGCTGGCTGGCGGCGGAGCGCGGCCGCGTGTTCAGCAGCTACGACGAGCTGTGGCGCTGGTCCGTGGACGATCTCGAGGGCTTCTGGTCGTCGATCTGGGACCACTTCGGCGTCCGGGGCACCTACGACACCGTGCTCGGGGACCGGGACATGCCGGGCGCGCAGTGGTTCCCGGGCGCCACGCTGAACTACGCCGAGCACATGCTGGGCCTGCCCGAGGATGCGGACCGGACCGCGGTGATCGCGCGCTCGCAGACCCGCGGTCCCGTCGAGCTGACGTTCGCCGAGCTCACGGACCAGGTCGCGCGGGCCCGGGCGGGCCTGCGCCGGCTCGGCGTCGGTCGCGGGGACCGGGTCGTCGGGTTCCTGCCGAACGTCCCGGAGGCGCTCGTCGCGTTCCTGGCGACGGCGTCCCTGGGCGCGGTCTGGGCGTCCTGTGCGCCGGAGTTCGGGGCGCGCAGCGTGATCGACCGGTTCGCGCAGATCGAGCCGACGGTGCTGGTCACGGTCGCCGGCTACACCTACGGCGCCAAGGAGATCGACAAGACGGCCGAGGTCGCGGCGGTGCGGGCCGGGCTGCCGACGGTGCGCCATGTCGTCGGCGTGGAGTACGGGCCGCACCGCGTCCCGGACGCGCTGAGCTGGGACGACCTGCTTTCCCAAGAGGGGTCGGGCACGGAGACCGAGCCGCTGACGTTCGAGGCGGTCCCGTTCGACCATCCGCTCTACGTGCTCTTCTCCTCCGGCACGACCGGCCTGCCGAAGGCGATCGTGCACGGCCACGGCGGGATCCTGCTCGAGCACCTCAAGTCCGGCGCGTTCCAGCTGGACACGCGGCCCGGCGACCACGTCCTCTGGTTCACCACCACCGCCTGGACGATGTGGAACATCATCATCTCGGGCCTGCTACACCGGGCGGCCGTCGTCCTGGTCGACGGGAACCCGCTGTACCCGGACCTCACCGAGCAGTGGCGGATCGCGGCCGGGACCGGGGTGTCCCTGCTGGGGACCAGCCCCGCGTACCTGATGTCCTGCCGCAAGGAAGGGATCGAACCGGCCTGCGAGGTGGATCTCTCGAAGCTCCGCATGCTCGGGATCACCGGCTCACCGCTGCCGGACGAGGGCTTCGAGTGGGCGCAGGAGCAGTTCGGGGACCGGGTGCTCGTCAACTCGATGAGCGGCGGCACGGACGTCTGCTCGGGGTTCGTCGCGGGCAACCCCTGGCTCCCGGTCTACCGCGGCGAGATCCCCGGCCCGTGCCTCGGCGTCGACGCGACGGCGTTCGACCCGGACGGCCACGAGGTCGTCGGGGAGCTGGGGGAGCTGGTGATCCGCAAGCCGATGCCGTCGATGCCGGTGCGGTTCTGGAACGACCCCGGCGACGAGCGCTACCGGTCGTCGTACTTCGAGGTCTATCCCGGGGTCTGGCGGCACGGGGACTGGGTCGTGATGTCCTCCCGGCGCACCTTCGTGATCAGCGGCCGCTCGGACGCCACCCTCAACCGCGGCGGCGTCCGGCTGGGCACGGCCGAGTTCTACTCGGTTGTCGAGGAGCTCCCCGAGGTCGCGGACAGCCTCGTCGTGCACCTGGAGGACAGCGGGGGAGGACCGGGTGAACTGCTGCTGTTCGTCGCGCTGTCCGACGGCGCGGAGCTCGACGACGCGTTGCGCGCGCGGATCCGCGGTGCACTGCGCACCGAGCTGTCCCCGCGCCACGTGCCGGACGACATCCGGGTCGTCCCGGCGGTGCCGCGCACGCTGACCGGCAAGAAGCTGGAGACCCCGATCAAGCAGATCCTGCGCGGCCGCCCGCCCGCGGAGGTGATCAGCGCCGACGCCGTCAGCGACTTCTCCGCCGTCGCCGCCTTCGCCATGTCCGACGCCGGGGAAGGGGACGACGCGTGATCGGCGCGCGCGTCCTCGCCGCCGCGGCGGCCGGGGCGGCCGGCTGGGCGGTGCGGGACTACCGGAAGTGGCGCAGCCTCGGGCCCGGCGGGCTCCCGCCGAACGTCGCCGGGTGGATCACCGTCACCGGGATGCGGCTGCGCGGCCGGGACCCGTTCGAGCCCCTGGAGCCGGGCGAGGGCGACGTCAGCCGGATCCTGCTCGACCTCCCACCGCGCGACGGGCAGCGGCCGGAGGTGGGTCCCCATCCCGTGCCGCACCGGGTCCTGGACCAGCACGCGCCCGAGCCGGTGAAGGCGGCGCTGCAGGCGGTCGTCGCGGAGCTCGCGGTCCCGCCGCTGGAGATCCGGACCAGCGGCTGGGAGAAGCACCACGACGCCCTCTGCGTGCGGGGCGGCCCCGAGATCGCGCACGTCCACCCGTCCGACGGGTCGATGCACGTGGTCCTCGGCGCCGTCGACGCCCGGGTCGTCGTCAAGCGGCGGTGGGGCGAGTACCACCCGCTGGCCGGGGTGATGCTCGGCCTGCCGGCGACGTACACGCTGCTCTACCCGCCGCGGACGCTCGCCGAGGTCGAGGTGCTCCGCGCCGTCCTGACCGCCGCCGTCGAGCACGCCGGAAACGGGACGTGAGCCGCCGCGGGGCGCTCGTGACGATGGTCGCGGCGTTCGCCGCGGTCTCCTGGGTGATCAAGGAGGCGGTCGAGGCCTCGCTGGCCGGCGGCCGCGTCGTCGACCTGGGGATCGTGCAGCTGCGACTCCTCCACAACTCGGGGATCTCGTTCAGCATGGGCGCGGGCCTGCCGGCCTGGGTGATCCTCGCGGTCACCGGGGTGATCGCGCTGGTCGTCGCCGTGTTCGGCTGGCGCGCGGCCCCCACTCTGCCGGTCCTCGGCCTGGTCGGGGTCTCCGGCATCCTCGCCGGCGCGCTGACGAACCTGGCCGACCGCGCGATCGACGGCGCGGTCACGGACTACCTGCACACCGGCTGGTTCGCGACCTTCAACCTCCCGGACTCACTGATCACGCTCGGAGTCGTCGCGCTCGGGATCGCGTTCCTGCTGCAGCCGGACACCCCGGCCGAGGCTAAGGACTGATCACTCGGCCTCCAGCGGCACCGCGGTCCCCCGGACCAGGCCGAGCTGGACGGACTGCCGGCCGAGCACCGCGTCGAGCAGCCAGTCGACCGCCGTCCGCACGCGGTTCCCGGGCATCGCCGCGAGGTGATAGCCACGGGTGACGACCTTGGCCGGAAGACCGGAGAGCGGGATGTGCAGCGGTTCGGCCGCGGCGTCGGTACCCCCGAGGTCGACGACGAAGCCCAGGTCGCGGTGCTTGTACGGGCGCATCGACCCGTGCCCCAGCGACGCGGCCACGTTCCTGCCGGCGAGGGCACCCTGCCGTCCGGCGTGCTGCGCGGTCATCGGCGTGATCTGGCCCGGCTTCGTCAGGTCCGGCACGGCGGCGGCGTCGCCACAGGCGAAGACCTCGGGGTGACCGGGAACGCCGAGCGTCGGGTCGACGACGAGCCGGCCCTTCAGGGTGGGCAGGCCGGTCTCCTCGGTGAGCGGGTCCGGGGTGACGCCGACGCACCAGACCAGGGACCGGGTCGGCACGAATTCGTCGTCGGTGAGGTGGACGCCGTCGGGAGTCGCCTCCTTCACCGAGACACCCATCATGACCTCGACGCCGCGCTTGCGCAGGACCCTGTCCGCGGTCCGGGACATCCGCGGGCTCAGGCCGGGCAGGACGGTCGGGGCGACGTCGAGCAGCAGCCAGCGCACGCGCTGAGCGGCCAGCTGGGGGAAGCGCTTCACCAGCGCCTGGGTGAAGAGCGGTCCCTGCGCGGCGACCTCGGTCCCGGTGTAGCCCGCCCCGACCACCACGAACGTGCACCGGGCGGCGCGCTCCTCCGGATCGTCGGTCGCGGCGGCGAGCTCGATCTGTCGGATGACGTGATCGCGCAGGTAGAGGGCCTCGGCGACACCGCGGTAGCCGTGCGCGTACTCCGTGACACCGGGGATCGGGAGCAGCTTGTTCACGCTGCCGGCGGCCAGGACCAGCCGGTCGTAGCCCTGCTGGTGGGTGCGGCCCTCGGGGTCGGTGTAGGTGACCTCCTTGTCCGTGAGCGAGACGCCCGTGACCTCACCCAGCGCGAGCCGGACGCCCTCCAGGGTCCCCGGGATGGAGACCGTGATCCGGCGCGGGTCCAGGATCGCCGCGGAGACCTCCGGGAGCAGCGGCAGGTAGAGGAAGTAGTCCGTCGGGTTGATCACGACGATCTCGGTGTCGGACTCCTCGGGCAGGGTTCGGCGCAGGGACTTCGCCGCGTGGTACCCGGCGAAACCCCCACCGACGATCACGACGCGCTTCGGTTCGGTCATCTTCGGCGTATGCCCCCTGTCGTGTCGGTCCTACCCTGGCACGGCCCCGCGGATCACGGGGAGGTCGCGGCGGCCCGTCCGCCCCGGAGGAACTCGACGAGCGCGGCGACGTCGGGCAGCTCGTCGCCCTCCTTCAGCGCCCCGAACGGCGCGTTCCAGAACGGTCCCTCGCGTGGCTCCCAGGGGCCGACGTAGGCGTACGGCAGGGGATGCCCGGCGTCGCCGGGCGAGACTCCGTAGTTGACCTCGTCGACGCCGAGGGCGAGGTCGAAGTGCTCGGGCCACAGCACCGGTTCGACGTCCGGGAACAGCGACCGCAGTGCCGCGTCGCCCCGGGCGAACCAGGCGGCGAGCAGGCCCGCCGCCGCGGGGTCGACGGCCAGCGGTGCGTCCGGGTCGTGCCCGGAGTCCGGGTAGCTGTCCGGCGGCCCGACGGTCACGCCGGCCTCGGCCGCCAGCGACCGGCAGCTCCCGGTCAGGGGGAACCGGCCGTCGGGCGTGACCAGCTCGGTGCCGTCGACTCGCAGCGGCGAGACCGCCCCGCCGAACCCGCCGGAGGTCGGCCGCAGCCTGATCTTCCCCTGCTCGCGGAACTGGGGCCCGGCGATCACGAGCTCCGCGACGGCGTGCAGGGAACGCCGGGTGCTCACGAGGGTGTCGGGGTCGGTCATGCCCCCACCCTGTACCCGCGCGCCCATCCACGCGCGTCTGGTCGCCCGACGCACGCGGTCGACGCCGCGCGTCGCACCGGGACGCCCGCGTGGGTGGCCCGCGCTCACGCGGGCACGGGATCGGCGGGTCCCGGGGCTGCTCCACGGGGCGTGGGGTCGCACGCTGGGAGCATGCTCGTCGCTCCCCGTCGCCCCGTGCTGCCCCGGCCGGTGGCCTTCGCGACCCTGTCGGCGGTGCTCGTCGCCTCCCTGATCGGGGCCAGCGTGCTCGGCGGGCCACTCACGGGACGGCTGCGGCCCTTCCCCGCGGTGCTCGCGGGGAACGGGTTGCTCGCGCTGGGCACGACGGTGGCGGTGGTGTCGATCGGCCTGGGAGCCACCGTCCCGTTCCTGCTGGGCAGCGTCATCGCCGGCACCGGCTTCGGGGCCGTGTTCGCGGGCGGGCTTCGACTGCTGCTCGGGGGCGCGGACCAGGACGCCCGGGGCGGGCTCCTCTCGGCCGGCTTCCTCGTCGCCTACCTCGGGTCCGCCGTGCCCACGTTCGTCGCCGGCCGGTTGACGCCCGGCTGGGGCTGTGGGGCGTGACCGTCGGGGTCGGTGCACTGGTCGTGCTGCTCGCGCTGGTGTCGTCGGGGATCGCGCTCGGCGTCCGGCGGGAGCCCGCGCGGTAGCCGCTCCGGGCCGACCCGCGACGGGGCCGCCCGGCAGGGTTCGACACCGCGACGGCCTCTGTGAGCGCGAAGGGCGGGTGACCCCTCAGGCGGCGCAGACGGCCTCGGGCTCGTCCGCCTCGGTCTCCTCGGGCGCGGTGGCCTCCACAGATCGCAGTGCCACCGCCGCGACGACGGCGAGCACCGCCGCGATCCCGGCCGCGATCGCCGAGGTGAGCTGCAGACCGTCGACGAACGCGGTCCGCGCTTCCGCGAGCAGCTCGGTTCCGGCCGGTCCGGGCAGCCGTGCGGCTGCCCCGACCGCGCCGCCGAGGGTGTCCCGGGCCGCCTGCGCGGCCTCGTCCGGGACCCCGGTCGGCAGTCCGGCCGATACTCCGCTCCGGTAGACCGCGACGCCGATGCTGCCGAGCACCGCGATCCCGAGCGCCCCGCCCAGCTCCGCCGCCGTCTCGGAGACGCCGGACGCCGCACCCGCTTTCTCCGCCGGCGCCGAGCCGACGACCATCTCGGTGGTCAGCCCGAACACCGGACCCATGCCGAACGCGATCACCACGGACGCCGCGATCAGCGCGGACAGCCCGCGGTCCACCTCGACCGTGGACAGCAGCAGCATCCCGGCCGCCGATGCCGCCAGCCCGCCGGCGACGGTGCGGGCGGGGCGGACGCGGGCGAGGAACCGGGGCGCGAGCTGCGAGCTCACGACGAACGCGACGGCCGACGGCAGTGACCACAGGCCCGCTTCGAGCGGCGACATCGTCATCACGAGCTGCAGGTACTGCGCGATGTAGAGGAAGTACCCGACCATCACGAAGATCGACAGGAAGTTCACCAGCAACGCGGCGTCGAAGGCCCGGATCCGGAACAGCCGGACGTCGATCATGGGCTCGGGGAGCCGCCGCTGCCGGCGCACCCACAGCACGCCCACGAGCAGTCCGACCGCGATCGCCAGCAGCGGCACGCCGCCGATCCCGTCCTGTGCGATCTGCTTCACGCCGTAGACAACGGCCAGCAGCGCGACGACGGACATCGCGGCGCTGCGCACGTCCAGGCGGCCCGCGTCCGGGTCCCGGTACTCGGGCAGCACCTTCGGCCCGAGCACCAGCAGCGCGCCCATCACCGGCAGGGCCAGCAGGAACACCGAGCCCCACCAGAAGTGCTCGAGCATGACCCCGCCGAGCACCGGGCCGACCGCGCTACCCGCGGAGAACGCGCCGATCCAGACGCCGACGGCCGCCGAGCGCTGCTTCGGGTCCGTGAACATGTGGAAGATCAGCGAAAGGGTCGAGGGGGCGATCGTCGCGCCGGCGATCCCCAGAAACGCGCGGCTCGCGATCAGCATCTCCGGCGTCGTGGAGAACGCGGCCAGGATCGAGACCAGGCCGAACGCCGCCGCCCCGACGAGCAGCAGCCGGCGGCGGCCGATCCGGTCCCCGAGGGTGCCCATCGTGACGAGCGCGCCCGCGACCATGAACCCGTACACATCGATGATCCACAGCAGCTGGGTGCTGGTGGGTCGCAGGGCCTCGCTGACCTGCGGGATCGCGAGCTGAAGGACCGTCAGGTCCATCACATAGAGCAGGCAGGCGAGGGCGAGGACGGCGAGGCCCACCCACTCGCGGCGCCCCGCCCTGCGCGTCCCGGGTGTGGTGGTCATGTCCGTGGTCCCTCCGCTCGTGGTCGTGCCGAGAGGGGAGACCCGCACGTCACCCGGAACTCATCGGTGGTGGCGTCACCCAGGCCCCTGACCCCGTGGGCGTCAGGACTCGGGGACCTCGCGGCGGATCTCCTCCAGCCAGGTCTTCGCGCTCATGTCGCTCGGCGCGCGCCAGTCGCCGCGCGGGGACAGGCTGCCGCCCGCGGACACCTTCGGGCCGTTGGGCAGGGCGCTCCGCTTGAACTGGCTGAAGCCGTAGAAGCGCTGCGCGAACACCTCGGACCATTTCCGGATGTCCGCCATCGTGAACGCCCCGCGCTTGTCCGGCGGGAACCCGACCGGCCAGTCCCCCTTCTCCGGGTCGCTCCACGCATGCCAGGCGAGGAACGCGACCTTCGACGGCCGGAACCCCCAGCGCAGCACGTGGAACAGCGTGAAGTCCTGCAGCGGGTACGGGCCGACCTTCGCCTCGCTGCTCTGCACCTCCGCGCCGTCGGTCGAGGGCACGAGCTCGGGGGTGATCTCGGTGTCCAGGACGGACTGCAGGACCTCGCCGACCTCGTCGTCGAACTGCTTGGACGAGATCACCCAGCGGATCAGGTGCTGGATCAGCGTCTTCGGCACCCCTCCGTTGACGTTGTAGTGCGACATCTGGTCCCCGACGCCGTAGGTCGACCAGCCCAGCGCCAGCTCGGACAGGTCCCCGGTGCCGAGCACGATCCCGTTGCGCTGGTTCGCCGCGCGGAACAGGTAGTCCGTCCGCAGCCCGGCCTGGACGTTCTCGAACGTCACGTCGTAGACAGGCTCGCCCGAGGAGAACGGATGGCCCAGGTTCTTGAGCATGAGTCGGGCGGTCTCGGTGATGTCGATTTCCTCGAACGTCACCCCGAGGGCCTCGCCGAGCCGGTAGGCGTTGCCCTTGGTGTGCTCGCCCGTGGCGAAGCCGGGCAGGGTGAACGCGAGGATGTCGCTGCGGGGGCGGTTCTCGCGGTCCATCGCCCGCGCCGCCACGATCAGCGCGTGCGTCGAGTCCAGGCCGCCGGACACGCCGATGACGATCTTCGGCTGGCCGATCGCGCGCAGCCGCTGCTCCAGGCCGCTGACCTGGATGTTGTAGGCCTCGTAGCAGTCCTGCTCGAGCCGGCTCTCGTCCGCGGGCACGAACGGGAAGCGCTCGAGGTCGCGGAGCAGCCCGATGTCCCCGCGCGGCGGCTCCAGCGCGAACTCCACGGTCCGGAACTCGTCCAGCCGCGCGGCGTGGTGGCGCCGGTTGTCGTCGAACGTCCCCATCCGCAGCCGCTCGTTGCGTAGCAGCCCCAGGTCGACGTCCGCGACGGAGCTCCGGGGTCCCCTCGGGAAACGCTCGGTCTCGGCGAGCAGCACGCCGTTCTCGTAGATCATCGTCTGGCCGTCCCAGGACAGGTCCGTGGTGGACTCGCCCTCGCCGGCCGCGGCGTAGACGTAGGCCGCCAGGCAGCGCGACGACGCGGAGCGGCACATCAGCTTCCGGTCCTCCGCCCGGCCGATGGTGATCGGGCTGCCGGAGAGGTTGGCCAGGACGGTCGCGCCCGCGAGCGCCGCCTCGGCGCTCGGCGGGACCGGGACCCACATGTCCTCGCAGACCTCGACGTGCAGCACGAACCCGGGCACGTCCGAGGCGGAGAACAGCAGGTCCGGGCCGAACGGGACCTCCGTGCCGGCGACCCGGATCGTGCCGCGCACGTCGTCCCCGGGGGCCATCTGCCGGCGCTCGTAGAACTCCCGGTACGTCGGCAGGTAGGACTTCGGCGCCACCCCGAGCACCCGCCCGCGGTGGATCACCACGGCACAGTTGTGGATGCGGTGCCGGAAGCGCAGCGGCGCGCCGACGACGAGCACCGGCAGCAGGTCCGCGGACCCCGCCACGACGTCCGCGAGCGCCACCTCCACGGCCTCGAGCAGGGAGTCCTGCATGACGATGTCCTCGAGGGAGTACCCGGAGAGGGTGAGCTCGGGGAACAGCGCGAGGCCGACGCCGTCCGCGTCGAGGTCCCGGGCCTGCGCCAGCACGGAGGCCGCGTTGGCGGCGGGCTGCGCGAGGGCGGTGGTGATCGTGGCTGCGGCGACCCGCAGGAAGCCGTGGCGGTAGGCCGACCAGAAGTCCGTCACCCCCGCAGTCTGCTACAGCCGATCAGTACTCGTCGTGTCGCTTCACCCACGACATGAACGGGCCGTCCGCACGCCCCTTCGGCTCCTCCCAGTCCTCCTGGCGCCCGAGCGCGGTCATGTCCAGCCAG
Organism: Pseudonocardia sp.; assembly: GCF_025465255.1. Classification (GTDB taxonomy): domain Bacteria; phylum Actinomycetota; class Actinomycetes; order Mycobacteriales; family Pseudonocardiaceae; genus Pseudonocardia. Next base: position 8,211 of record NZ_JAODNI010000214.1, on the reverse strand, counting down.
ACGTAGGTGCCGAGCTGCTCGTCACCGCCGCGGGCGAAGGCCGAGTAGGTGTGGAACACGTCGTCGCCGTCCCGGAGGAAGGCGCTGGTCCCGGGGCCCTCACCGGTGAACGGCTCGGTGGGCGCGTAGTTGTACTCGTCCGGCCCGCGGTCCTCCTCGAAGGAGACGTGGAAGTCGAAGTTGAAGTCGCTGCCGGCCGAGGAGTACCACGGCACCGTCCAGCCCATCCGCTCCTGGTAGGCCCGCAGCGTCTCGAACGGGGCCCGGCTGACGAGCACGAGCGAGGTGTCCCGCGCGTGCAGGTGCGCGGGGTGCCCGATGTTGTCCACGAGGAACGAGCAGCTCGGGCAGCCCGCGTCCATCTGCGGGCCGTACATGAAGTGGTAGACCAGCAGCTGGCGGCGCCCGTCGAACAGGCCCGCGAGCCCGACGTCACCCTCGGGGCCGGTGAAGCGGTAGTCCTTCTCCACCTTCACCATCGGCAGCTCGCGTCGCGTGGTGTTCCGGGCGTCGCGGGCCCGCGTCAGGGCCTTCTCCTCGGCCAGCAGCGCCTTCCGGGCGGCGAGCCACTCGTCGCGGGACACGACGTTCGGCAGTGCGGTGGTCTGGGTCATCTCGGTCCTCCCGTGGGTGTGGCGTACGGAAGGGTGGACCCGAGCGGGCGCCCGGAGTCATCGGTCACCCGGCAGGCTTCTCCTGGACGGCCCAGCTGTTGCCGTCCGGGTCGTCGAAGAAGACGAAGGCGTTCCAGGAGCCCCCGTGCCCGTCGGACCACTGGCCGTCCTCGCCGACGTGCCGGACCGGGCTCGCGTCGACCCCGCGCTCGACGAGCTGGGCGCGGGCCTTCTCGATGTCCGACACCACGAGCTGCAGGCCCTTCACCGTGCCCGGCTCGCCCTTGACGATCCCGGTGCCCACGGTGATCGAACAGGCGGAGCCCGGCGGCGTCATCTGCACGATCCGGGTGTTCTCGTTCGCCTGGTGGTCGACGTCGACGACGAACCCGCACCTCTCCGCGTAGAACTCCTTCGCCCGGTCCACGTCGCTCACCGGGATCACGATGACCTCGAGCTTCCAGTCCATCTTCTCGGTCCTCTCGTCGGGTCCGCACCGGCATCTCACCAGAAGGAACCGTCGTCGGCGCGGAAACTCATCGCCTGCCCAGCGAACGGATGGCGGGCCCGGGGTCGCCGCCACCCATCGGCGCGAGCACCGGGGTGGTGACCCCGGCCTCGACGTACGCCTCGACCTGCTCCCGGATGTACCCCGCCGGCCCGTGCAGGATCAGCGCGTCGACGACGCCGTCCGGGATGGCGGCGACCGCGGCCTTCCGGTCCCCCGAGGACCAGGCGTCCCACATGCCCTTCAGCTCGTCGCGGCCCAGCCACTCGTGGAAGGCCCGGTAGACCGGCACGTTCAGGTAGGCGGCGAGGTGCCGGCGACCGATCCCGCGGGCGGTCTCCGCGTCGACGTCCGGGAGCACGAAGATCCGCGCGACGATCTCCTTGCCCGGACCGACGTGCGGCGCGACGGTCCGGACGTCGTCGGCGGAGAGCCAGTTGACGATCGCGCCGTCGCCCTCCCGCCCGGCGAGCCGCAGCATCCCCGGCCGCAGCGCCGCGACCAGGACCGGCGGCACCTGATTCGGCACCTCGGCGAGGGTGAACCCGCTGATCGCGAACGTCTCGTACGTCTCGCTGACCCGCCCGCCCGCGAACGCCGCCCGCAGGAACCGCACGGTGTCCCGGACGCGCTGGTAGGGCCGGGCGAAGGCGATCCCGTTCCAGCGCTCCACGATCACGTCCGACGACGTCCCGACGCCCAGGGCGAACCGCCCCGGGGCGAGGTTCGCCAGCGTCGCCGCGGACATCGCGAGAGTGGCCGGGCCGCGGGTGAACGCGGGCGCGATCGCGGTGCCGAGCCGCAGCGCGGGAGCCCACTGCGAGGCCAGGACCAGCGGGGCGAACGCGTCCGTGCCCGCGGCCTCGGCGGACCAGACGTCCGTGTAGCCGAGGTCGGGCAGCGCCTCGACCAGGCCCCGCTGCTCGCGAAGTGGCATCCCGGAGAGCGGGACGGTCAGTCCCCAGCGGCGTTCGGCAGCGAGCGTCACGCGGTCACGATAAGGCGGATGCGCCGGGGCGGTGCCGGCTCGGCCGAACTTCGCGACGGCCCGGTACGAACGCCACCGTCACGCGAGCGGCCGGCCGGTGAACCGGTGCCACCAGCGGCGCCGCTCGGCCGGCGGTGCCGCTGCGGGAGCGCGGTCCGCGGGCGGTGGCGCCGGAGGACGGCGCGCCTCCCGCCAGCCCTCGAGGATCGCGTCCGGGTCCGCCTTCCGCAGCGGGACCCGGGGCATCGACGGCATCCGCAGCTCGCGCACGACCCGGAGGTTCAGCTCGCGCACGAGGTCCCGGACGGCCTTCTCCGTGCGCAGCCCGCGGACGGTCTCCGGCAGCGCGGCGAGCTCCTTGCGGAGCTGGATCGGCTCGGGCAGCAGCGCGTCCCGGGAGATCCCCTCGCGCTCCAGGTAGCTGCGGATCCACCAGTTCTCGCTGGTGTCGTGCAGGTTCGGCAGGGGCTTCCCCCTGCCTGGCAAACGGTCGAAGTCCCCCCGCTCCTGCGCCTCGCGGATCTGCTTCTCGACGGCCGACTCGTGCGGCGTCCTCCGTGGGTCCGGCACGACGATCCCCTCCCGGATCCCTCGTCCCGACGGTACCGGCGCGGGGGCGGCTCTCAGCCGAACGCGTCGGCGATCGTCTCCAGGGCCTGCGCGTCGCCGTGCACGAGGATCGTGTCGACGACGGTCTCGTCCCACGCGGCGAGCTCGGCCCTGATCTTGTCCTTGGGGCCGACCAGCGCGACGTCCTCCACCATCTCGAGCGGCACGGCCGCGATCGCGTCCGCCTTGCGTCCGGCCAGGTAGTGCTCCTGGATGGCGGCGCACTCCGCCTCCCAGCCCATCCGCACGAAGACCTGGTTGTGGAAGTTCACGTCCTTGGCCCCCATGCCGCCGATGTAGAGGGCCAGCTGGGGGCGGACCGCGTCCGCGGCCTTCTCCACGTCGTCGTCGACGATCACGTTCATCGACGCGGAGACGGCGAAGTCGTCCAGGCCGGTGTGCCGGGCGCCCGGCCGGGAGAAGCCCTCGGCGAGGGCGGTGCGGTAGAAGCCGTCCGTCTTGGGGGAGAAGAACAGCGGGAGCCAGCCGTCCGCGATCTCGGCGGCGAGCGCGACGTTCTTCGGGCCCTCCGCGGCGAGGTGGATCGGCAGATCGGTGCGCAGCGGGTGGACCGTGGACTTCAGCGCCTTGCCCAGGCCGGCGCCGCCCTGCAGGGGGAGCTGGTAGAACTCGCCGTCGAACTCGATTGGGCGTTCGCGCGCGAGGATCTCCCGGACGATCGCGATGTACTCCCGGGTGCGGGCGAGCGGCTTCGGGTAGGGCTGGCCGTACCAGCCCTCGACGACCTGCGGCCCGGACGCGCCGAGTCCCAGGACGAAGCGGCCGTCGGAGAGGTGGTCGAGGGTGAGGGCGGCCATGGCGGTGGCGGCCGGGGTGCGCGCGGACATCTGCAGGATGTTGGTCCCGAGCAGGATCCGGCTGGTGGCGGCGCCGTACCAGGCGAGCGGCGTCAGACAGTCCGAGCCGTACGCCTCGGCGCTCCAGATCGCCTCGTACCCCAGGCGTTCGGCGGCGAGGACGGCCTCCTGCGCGCCGGCGGGCGGACCGGACGACCAGTAGCCGACGTGGCACCCGAGCTTCATGGCGGCCTCCCGCGAACACGACAGTGTGGACGGGACCCATCCTCGCCCACCGCGGTGCCGCGGGCGGTGTGACGTGCTCCGCTCAGCGGGCCAGGTCGGCGAGGAGCTGGCCGTCGACCCACGGGTCCAGGGAGCGGGCGCGGCCGTTCTCGTCGGTGTAGCCGCAGGCCTTGTTCGTGATCGTGTCCGGCTCGGCGGGGTCCTCGAACCGCGGCGTCGCGTCCGGTTCGCACGTGTAGACGGTGTCCGCGGGGGCGACGGTGCGGACGACCGTGGCGGGCGCGGCGTCCTCGATGGCGCGGTCCGTGGCGCCGGCCGCGCCGCCGGACGTCAGCGCGAAGCCGGTGCCGAGGCTCGCGGCGACCATGGCCGGGACGACGGCGGTGAGCAGCCGGCGCGGTCCGGCTGTCCCGCGGGACACGTTCCGCCCGCGGGACGCCGTCGGTGCCGTGCGGTGCCGTCCGGTCATGGTCCCCACCCCCGTGCCTGCTTCCTGCCTGGTCATCGTGGGGCGAGCACCGGATGTGAACAGATCCGGAAAACATTCGTCAGTTGTGGTGAACCCGGGTAACGAGCCGACCCGAGCCGACTCCCGCTGATCAAGGGCGGATCGGGCCTCCCGGAGCCGCTCCGGAGCCGCTTCGGCCCTGATCTGCCCTTGATCGCGCGGAGGGTCGTCGGGCGATCAGGTGCCGGGACCGAGGCTCCGCCGGAGGGCCCTCTGTCGATCTTGCGACGGCCGTCGCCGGGAGCTGGTCCAGCACGTGGACGGCCTTGGGCGTCTGCACCCCGCGCCCTTCAGGTCGCGGCGGAGGTGCCGGACCAGCTCCTCGGGTGGGGCGGTGGCGCCGGGGCGCAGCACGACCGCTTCAACGGTCCCGACGCCGCGTCCCGGGGTGTGGCGCCCGCGGCGCCGAGCGGTTCAACTCTTCCGCACCGATAGAGTTCGAGGCCGCGGCATCGCTGCGCGTGCGTCTCGCTCCTCACCCGAAAGCGGTGCCCCGCTCCGATGTCCCTCCCTGCGCTCGCGCGGCGCCCCGCCTGGTTCGCACCCGCCGTCCTCCGGACCGAGATCCTGTCCGGACTGGTCGTCGCGCTAGCGCTCATCCCCGAGGCGATCGCCTTCTCGATCATCGCCGGGGTCGATCCCCGGGTGGGGCTGTTCGCGTCGGTGACCATGGCCGTCACGATCGCGTTCGCGGGCGGACGGCCGGCGATGATCTCCGCGGCGACCGGCGCCGTCGCCCTGGTCGTGGCCCCGGTCGTGCGGGAGCACGGCGTGGAGTACCTCATCGCGACGGTGCTGCTCGCGGGAGCGTTGCAGATCGTGCTGGCGTTGCTCGGCGTGGCGCGGCTGATGCGGTTCCTGCCGCGCAGCGTGATGGTCGGGTTCGTCAACGCGCTGGCGATCCTGATCTTCGTGGCGCAGCTTCCGCAGCTCTGGGACGTGCCCTGGCTCGTCTACCCGTTGCTGCTCGCCGGTCTCGCGATCATGGTCCTGCTGCCACGGCTGACGACCGTCGTCCCGGCGCCGCTGGTGGCGATCGTCGTGCTGACCGTGGTGACGGTGGCCGCGCACATCGCCGTGCCCACGGTGGGGGACCAGGGCGCCCTGCTGGACTCGGTCCCGCTGCCCGGCCTCCCGGACGTCCCGCTGACCTGGGAGACGCTGCGGATCATCGCGCCCTACGCGCTCGGCATGGCGCTCGTCGGGCTGCTCGAGTCCCTGATGACGGCGACGTTCGTGGACGAGATCACGGACAGCCGCTCGGACAAGCGCCGCGAGTCCTGGGGGCAGGGCGTCGCGAACATCGTCACCGGGTTCTTCGGCGGCATGGGCGGCTGCGCGATGATCGGCCAGACGATGATCAACGTCCGCTCCGGCGGCGCGCGTACCCGGCTCTCGACGTTCCTCGCCGGGGTGTTCCTGCTGGTCCTGTGCGTGCTGCTCGGCCCGGTGGTGGCGCGGATCCCGATGGCCGCGCTCGTCGGCGTCATGATCATGGTGTCCGTCGGGACGTTCGACTGGCACAGCCTCCGGACCCTGCGCCGGATGCCGCGCAGCGAGACCGCGGTGATGCTGGTGACCGTCGTGGTCACGGTCGCCACCCACAACCTCGCCTACGGCGTCGTCGTCGGCGTGCTGACGGCCACCGTGCTGTTCGCCCGCCGGGTCGCCCAGCTCGTCGAGGTGACCAGCGAGCTCTCCGGCGACGGCGGCACCCGGACCTACCGGGTCACCGGCCAGCTGTTCTTCGCCTCCAGCAACGACCTGGTGGCCCGGTTCGACTATGCCGGTGACCCCCCGTCCGTCGTCGTGGACCTGACCGCCGCGCACGTCTGGGACGCCTCGACGGTGGCCGCGCTCGACGCCGTCCGCACCCGGTACGCAGCCCGCGGCATCGAGGTGACGATCGCCGGGGCGAACGAGAACAGCCGGGCCCGCCTCGAGGCCGTCCCGCGCTGACGCGCCCGTGCGCGGATCTCGTTGCCAGGGCGACGATTTCCGCGCACGACCCTCACAGCGCCAGCGCCGCGCGGGCGGCGAGCCGGAACAGGCCCTCCCGGGCGTCCCGCGCCGTCGTCCAGCCGCGGTGCTCCCAGGCCTCTCCGGCCAGCGAGTCGCCCGCCAGCAGCAGGTGGGCCAGCGAGATCCCGCGGTGCCGGGCCACCGCGATCAGCGCGGACGCCTCCATCTCGACCACCGCGCAGCCCTCCTCGCGGCGCCGGTCCACGCGGCTGCGGGTCTCGCGGAAGATCGCGTCCGTGGTCCAGGTGCGGGCGATGACGAACGGGACGCCCGCCTCGTCGAGGGTCTCCGCGAGCGTCGTGACGCCCGCGGGGTCGGCGTCCACCACGCGCGCGGGCGGCAGGTAGTGGAACGAGGTGCCCTCGTCCCGCACCGCGCTGTCGACGACGACGGCGTGCCCGATCGTCAGCTCCGGGACCAGCGAGCCGCACCCGCCGACGGCCACGACCGCGCGCACCCCGAGCGCGATCAGCTCCTCGAGGAAGATCGCCGACAGCGGCGCGCCGATGCCGGGCTGCAGGACCGCCACCGGCCGCCCGTCGACCTCGATCTCGTACACCGGCCACGGGCCGAGCTCGGAGCGCAGGCGCAGGACCCGCCGCCCCTCCGCGCCGGCCGCGGCGACCACCTCCGGGAAGAAGCACAGGACCGCGGCCTCGGGCAGCGAGGCGCCCGGCTTCACCACCATCTCCGGGTTCAGCACGGCGGGCTGGGCGAGGTCGTCCTCGAGCAGGGGAAGGTCCACCGGGTCAGCGTCGCGCACGTGGCCGAAGGGGGCGGAGTCGCCCGGCTCGCCGCGCGCCTGGACGCGACGCCGGCCGGCGCGCGGCGGATCGCGGGACTCGGGAACATGTGGGCGGCGAGCTGCTGTTCCTGCGCTGCGTGAGGCCCGTGGCGGCCGGTGGGGGAGCTCGGCGCCGCGCCGCCGCTCGCCGACGCCCGGGAGCGGCTGCGGCACGCCGTCGTCGCGAACCCGCGGCAGGTGACGACGGGCGACCGGCGCCGCCCGCACTGGTCTACACCTGGGGTGCTCGTCGTGCCAGGCTGGATGTCGTCCGTCCGACGGAATGTTGTGTGCGCAACTACTGTTGGTCCGGGTATTCGAGAGGGAAGGGGAGTTCCATGCCACAGCCCGAGGGAGCCCAGCTCGAGGCGGTCCGCGCCCGGCGCGCCGATCTGCGAGAGAAGTACCTGCACGCGGTCGCCGCCCGCCCGGCCACCACGGTCCGGGGCGTGCACCACCTGGCCCTGATCTCCAAGGACGTGGAGGAGACGATCCGGTTCTACCAGGACCTGCTCGGCTTCCCGCTCGTCGAGCTCGTCGAGAACCGGGACTACGCCGGCTCGTCGCACTTCTTCTTCGACATCGGCAATGGCAACCTGCTCGGCTTCTTCGACTTCCCGGGCCACGAGCACCCCGAGTTCCAGGAGACGATCGGCGCGGTGCAGCACCTGGCGCTGTCGACGTCGCCCGAGGAGTTCGAGGCGGCGCGGAAGCGGCTCGACGAGGCGGGCGTGGAGTACCTCGGCCCGGACCGCGGTGTGGACAACAGCCTTTACATCCGGGATCCCAACGGCGTCGGCCTGGAGTTCTACCGCGAGGAGCTGGGCAAGTTCGAGGGTGAGCCGCTGCTCGGCTGAGCGTCGTCTCGCGGAGCGCGCCGCCGGTACCGGCGGGCGCGCCCCTCGTACCACTGCGCAACCCCCGTGTGCGTCGCGCGTCCTACGGGTGAGGGGCCGGTACGTGCCTGCGTACCCTGGCCGACGACCGGCGGGGCGCGGGCCCGGACGCTGACAGGGTGGGTGCGCAGCAGATGAACGGTGACTTCCAGGGGCCGCAGGGCCGGGGTGGCATGCCGCCCGGGCCGCCACCGCGGCGCGGGGCCGGTCCAGGCTGGGGCTCACAGCCGCAGCGCGGC
>NZ_JAODNI010000189.1 GCF_025465255.1 Pseudonocardia sp. | reverse complement strand
GCACGAGCTCTCCGGCGGGATGCGCCAGCGCGTCTCCCTGGCTCGGGCTCTCGCCGCGGCGACCACCGAGGAGGGCGGCTCCGGCCTGCTCCTGATGGACGAGCCCTTCGCGGCGCTCGACGCGATCACCCGCGACGTGCTGCAGGGCGAGCTCCTGCGCGTCTGGGAGGCGACCGGGACGACCATCCTGTTCGTCACCCACGACGTCCGGGAGGCCGTCCGGCTGGCCCAGCGGGTCGTGCTGCTGTCGTCGCGGCCCGGCAGGGTCGTCGGCGAATGGGACGTCGACGCGGCGCACGGGCACGGCGAGGAGCTGCACGACGAGATCACCGGCCGGCTGCGACAGGTCATCACCAGCCATGCCGCCTGAGACCCCGACCGTCACCCCGCAGAACGACTCCGCCGCGGCGCTCGCGGGCCTGGACGCGCTCGACACCCCCACGGAGAACCGCCGCCCGTGGTGGCGGAAGGCGCTGACCACCGGCCTGCCGCCGGTCGTCGCCCTCGTGCTCGCCGTCGTCGTCTGGCAGGCGCTCTGGGCGTCCGCGATCTGGCCGGAGTTCAAGCTCCCCGCCCCGATCGCGGTGTGGGAGTCGTTCGCGGCGCGGCTCGTGACCGGCGAGATCTGGTCGATCCTGTGGACCTCGATCAGCCGGGCGTTCCTCGGCTTCGCGATCGCGCTGGTGATCGCGACCCCGCTCGGCCTGCTGGTGGCGAAGGTCAAGGTCGTGCGCTCCGCGATCGGGCCGCTGCTCTCGGGCCTGCAGAGCCTGCCGTCGGTCGCGTGGGTCCCGGCGGCCATCCTCTGGTTCGGCCTCACCGACGCGACGATCTACTTCGTCGTCCTGCTGGGTTCGGTGCCGTCGATCGCGAACGGGCTGGTCTCCGGCATCGACCAGATCCCGCCGATCCTGCCGCGGGTCGGGAAGGTCCTCGGCGCCCGCGGGCTCACCAGCGCCCGCCACGTGCTGCTGCCCGCCGCGTTGCCGGGATACCTCTCCGGCTGCAAGCAGGGATGGGCCTTCTCGTGGCGCTCGCTGATGGCCGCGGAGATCATCGCCGCCGGCCCGCTGCTCGGCGTCGGCCTGGGCGCGTACCTCAAGCAGGGCAGCGACTACAACGACATCAGCGCCGTGTTCGCCGCGATCGTGCTGATCCTGGTGGTCGGGATCGGGATCGAGCTGCTGGTGTTCCGCCCGATCGAGCGCCGGGTCCTCCGCGCCCGCGGGCTCGCGCTCGGGGTGTAGAGGTCCGGGCGGCCTACGCCGCGGACGCCGCCTCGCGCGACGTCGGCAGCGAGTGCAGGACGGCGCGGGCCACCCCGTCGTTGTAGCGCAGGCTCTGCGCGTTCATCCCGGGCCGCGTGAAGGCCCCGGCGACCTTGACCGTCGTGTGCGGGCCCACCGCGAACCGGTGCTCGTTGGCGCCCCCGGTGGTGTCGATCAGGGCGCCGTCCGCCGGGCGCACCCGGATCAGCCCGGTGCGGCGCAGGACCGTGCCGTCCGGCTCGGTCAGGATGTCCTCGACCACCTCGCCGGCCCGCACCAGCGAGGCGAGCAACGGGTCCGACGTGCGGTCCGCGCTGGAGTCCGGGAGGCGGGCGTCGATCAGGATCGTCGAGGTGACCGGCGGGGCCCCCACGAGCGCGCCGCTCCCGGCGCGGAACCCGTCGTCGTCGACCTCGACCCACATGCCCGGGCCGAGGAACTCGACGAACCCGGCGCGGGACAGCGCCAGCAGCTGCCGGACGCGGAACCCGGGCGGCCCGCTCGCGACGGAGTTGAAGAAGCTCTGCCACCACGGGACGTCCCGGGCCCGGGAACGCGCCGACAGCACGTCGAGCCCCTGGATCCGGGTGATCTCGCCGTAGACGGACAGCATCGCGACGAACGCGCCGAGGTGGGCGCTGTGCGCGGGGTCGACGTGCTGCCGGAGGTCCTCGGCGATCCGCTCCCGCACGAGCGGCTGCAGCTCCTCCAGGGACTCCGCGCGCAGCCCGTCGAAGGGCCGGTCCAGGGCGGCGAAGTCGAGGCGGTGCACCGGGTCCGGGACGGCCTCGGCGATCAGCGCGTCCATCTCCGGGGTGCCCCACTCGAGCGCCGCGTAGCGTCTCGCGAACACCTCCCAGGGCATCCGCGCCGGATCGGGGTGGCCGGCGAGGAGCTCGTGGTACCAGCCCCACGCGATCTCCTTGGCCATCACCGGCCAGAGCTGTGCGCGGAAGTCGATCGGGGCGTCCAGGCCGTCGAGCGTCTCCGGGGAGAAGAAGCGCGGCAGCGGCGGGCGGCCCGCGGAGAGCCCGTAGTGGGCCTTCGAGTGATACGGCGCGCCCCGCGGGGAGCCGACGACCAGGCGCGGCTCCTCCCCGGACGGCACGTAGGTGAGCTCCTCGGTTCCCTCGAACCTGCCGCCCCGGCCCTCGAAGAGCAGCACCATGAGGTCGATGAACGCGAGCCCCATCCCGCGGACGACCACCGTCTCCCCCGGCTCGACGACGGACAGGTCCGAGTCCGTCGTCTGCTCCGGCGGGAGGTAGCGCAGCCCCGCGGCATCGGCCCGGGCCAGCATCTCCTGCTCGTCGGCGGTGGGGGCCGCGTCGAGGTGGCCGGACGCGAGGACGACCGTGTCGACGCTCAGCGGCGCCTCCCCCTCGAGCGCGACGACCTGACGTCCGCCCTGCTCGGACAGGCCGGTCGCGCGGGTCTCGTGCACGTGGACACGCATTCCCGCCGGGAGCGCGTCGACGACGTCGCGCAGCACCCGTGCGAGGTACTCGCTCTGCAGGCGCCGGCTCGGGAAGGTCGACGCGGTGACGGCGCGCAGCTCGTCCGCCAGGTCCGCGGGCCAGTCAGCCAGGTCCCCGGCGCGCTCCTCCTGCGCCCAGTCCCAGAAGGACGGGCCGGTGCGGATCGGGCCCTCGCACACCACGGACTCGTCCGTGTACATCGTGACGTCCGCGGCCATCGAGTTCATCGCGAGCAGCGGGGACTGCGCGTTGCGCCAGATCCGGCCCGCCCCCGCGGGGTACGGGTCGATCAGGTGGACGTCGAGCGCGGTGTCCGGCCGCAGCTCGGGCACGCTCGCGGCCAGCCGCTCGAGGATGCCCACGCCACGCGGGCCCGCCCCGACGATCGCGATCGCTGTGCTGTGCATCAACGCCGTTCCTCTCGCCGAATCGACAACCAGGGACGGCGCTGCCTACAGCGCGGCGGCGGTACGGCACAGATCGACGTGACGGCGCAGTGCCGGCCAGGTCGAGAGAGCCGCGGGGGTGTTCATCACCCTCGACGGTAACCCGAGCCCGGAGCATCCGCGAGCGATGCGGAAGGACGTCACGTCCCCGCACCCCACCCCGCCGGGCGACGCGCTCCGCGGCGTCACCGGGGGCGGGACGCCCCGGCCGTGGAGGGGGTTCGCCCCCGCCCAGGACGGGGGCGAACGGAGGGCGGTTGTAGGGAGCACTCGATCGTGCCGCGGCCGGATCGTCGGCAGAGTTCCGGTCATCGGGAGGGACGCACCGAAGGCCCTCCGAGACACCAGAGGAGAACGAGATGGCGGACTTCAAGAGCCACCACGACAGCAGCTACCACAACGACAGCGAGTACGACGACAGCTGGGAGGGCGAGGAGGACACCGACGGCACCGGTGACGACGGCGGGGACGACGGCGGCTTCCAGGAGACCAGCTGGCAGGACACGCAGGACGACGGCTCGGACGGCGGTTCCGACGACGGCTCCGACGACGGCTCGGACGACGGCTCGGACGACCACAGCAGCTCCTGGGACGACAGCTCGCACTACGCCTCCTACTGACCGGTTCCGCACCCCACAGGCGTTCCGGCCGGCCCGCGGCGGCATCCGTCCACGGGCCGGCCACGCCGCCCCCACGTTCCCCGCACCGCCTCGACACCGCCCCGGGAGGGCCACCATGCTCGCCACCGGAAACCCGGTCCTCGTCCCTTCCGACGACACGGTCGAGCTCCTGGACAGCGCTCTCGCGGGCGCCGAGGCCAACGACCGCCACGACCTGATCCGCCGGCTCTCCGCCGCTCGCCGCGCGGTGACCACGACGGACCGGCCGGGTCCCCGGCTGGCCGCGCTGCAGGGCGCGGTCCTCGAGGTCGGCCGCGCGGTCGACTCCCTCGGCGCCGACCTGCGGTACCGCCGTGACGCGCTCGCCGACCCCGGCCGGGCGGCACGGCTTCGGGCCGAGCTCCACCGGGCCCGGGCCTGCTCGGACGCGCAGCGCGCCCGTTCCCGCGACTGGTCGCCGGTCCTCGCCGACGGGTTCGCCGGGATCGTGTCCGACGCCGAGTTCGCGCTCCGGAGCCGCGCCCGCGCGGTGGTCACCGAGACCGAGCGGGCCCTCGAGTCCGGGGACCCGCGCCGCAAGGCCGACGAGATCGCAGCCGACCTGCGGCGGCGCCTCGTCACGCAGGCCGAGCAGACCCACGCCGACGCCCGGGCGGCGGTACGCGACGTCGCCGCGCGGCTCACCGCCCACCTCGACCTGCCCGACCCGCTCCCCGTCCCGGCCCTCCCGCTCCTTCCCCCCGCGACGCTCGTCGCCGCGCTGGCCGAGCCCGAGCCCTCGACCGTGGGCCGGCCCCCGGTCCCCGCCCGCCTGCTCACCGTCGTCATGCCCTCCTACGGCGGCGTGATGATGACGTTCGTCGTCCCCCGGTTCCTCGGCGTCCACCTCCCCCTCTGGATGCTGCTGACCGCGGCCCTGGTCGGCGCGCTCGCGCTGGGCGGCGCCGCCCTGACAGGGGACCGCAAGCGGGGACTGGACCGACGCCGCGGCGAGGCCCGGACGGCCGCGCGGATCGTCGTCGACGAGTTCCAGCTGGTACTCGGCAAGCAGGTCCGCGACGCCGTCCGGGGCGCGAGCACGGAACTGCGCCGGAACACCCTCGCCGCGCTGGCCCGCCGGGACGAGAAGACCGCCGGGCAGCTCGACGCCGCCCGCAGAGCCGCCGAGGGGCTCGGGCGGGTGCGGGCGGACCTGAAGGACATCGACGACGACCTCGCCACCCTTCGCTCGCTGCGGGGCCGCGCGCGGGCGCTGGCCGGCCCGCTCACCTCCTGACTGCACGCGGCCGGGAACACCCGCGCAGCTCCGCGCCTTGTGGGAAGTGGCCCGTCCCCCCGCGACGAAGGAGCACCCTCATGCCCGTCGAGTTCCTCGGTATCGGCGCCACCAACGACGGCACGGAGACCCACCCGCGGTCCGGGCCGGCGTTCGACCCCGCCTACACCCTCGAGCTGGCCCGCGCCCACGAGGAGACCGGCTGGGACCGCGTCCTCACCGCGTACTCGTCCGGCAGCGCGGACCCGGCGCAGGCCGCCGCGTACATCGCGGACCACACCGACCGGCTGCAGCTGCTGCTCGCGCACCGGCCGAACGTCTCCTACCCGACGTTCACCGCGAAGACCGTCGCGACGCTGGACCAGATGAGCGGCGGGCGCCTGACCCTGCACGTCATCACCGGCGGGAACGACCACGAGCAGCAGCGCGAGGGCGACGTCCTGCCCAAGGACCAGCGCTACGCCCGCACCCGCGAGGCCATCCAGATCATGAAGCGCGCGTGGACGGAGTCCGAGCCCTTCGACTTCCACGGCGAGCACTACTCCTTCGACGACTTCGTGCTCGACGTCGAGCCTGCCCAGAAGCCGCGTCCGAAGATCTCCTTCGGCGGGTCCTCGGAGGCGGCGTACCGGGTGGGTGCGGAAGAGGCGGACATCTACGCGCTGTGGGGCGAGCCGCTGGCCGGGACCGCCGAGCAGATCGCGACGATCACGCAGCTCGCGAAGGAGGCGGGGCGCCCGGCCCCGACGTTCCAGGTCGCCTTCCGCCCGATCCTCGGCCGCACCGAGGAGGAGGCCTGGGAGAAGGCGTACGCGACCGTCGCGAAGATCCAGGAGCGGACGGCCGGCGGCCGGCAGCTCACCCGCCGGCACCGGTTGACGGACCCGGAGAACGCGGGGTCGCAGCGGCTCCTCGCGATCGCCGAGCAGGGCGAGCGGCACGACCGCGCGCTCTGGACCGTGACGGCCGCGGCGACCGGCGGCGCGGGGAACTCGACGGCGCTGGTCGGCACGCCGGAGACGGTCGCCGCCGCGCTGATGGACTACTACGACCTGGGCGTGCGGATCCTGTCCGCCCGCGGGTACGACCTCGTCGCGGACGCCCGGGAGTTCGGCCGGGAGGTCATCCCGCTGGTCCGCGCGGAGGTCGCGCGCCGCGACGCGGCGTAGCGGCTCGTGCGCAGCGCAGCTGCTAGAACTCCGCGGCCGCCGGGACGACCTCGCGGCCCAGGACCCGGAGCGGTTCGATGTCCGCCACGTTCGGGACCATGCCCTGGATGTGCTGGACGCCGAGGGCCGCGTAGCCGCGGAGCTGCTCGACCAGGGCGGGCGGGTCGCTCGGGTCCAGGGGGCCCATGATCGTCTTCTCGATGTCGTCGTAGTTCCGGCCGACGTCGTCGCAGTGGCGGCGCAGGACGTCGAGCTTGTGCTCGAGCTCCGGCCCGGCGAAGAGGTTGCAGGCCTGCGCGTACTGCGCCACGAGCCGCAGCGTCTTCTTCTCCCCGCCGCCGCCGATGAGGATCGGCGGGTGCGGCTTGGTCAGCGCCTGCGGGTGGTTCATGGTGCGGCCCAGCCGGTAGTACTTGCCCTCGTAGGGGCCCTCGTCGTCGCTCCACATCTGCAGGCAGATCTGCAGCGTCTCCTCGAGCCGCGCGAAGCGCTCCGCGGTCGGCGGGAAGAACAGCCCCAGGCCTTCGGCCTCCTCCTGGTTCCAGGCGGCGCCGATGCCGAGCCAGGCCCGTCCCTTGGACAGCACGTCCAGGGTGGTGACGATCTTGGCCAGCAGCCCGGGCTCCCGGTACGTCACGCCGGTGACCCAGGTCAGGAGCTCGACCTTGGACGTGCGCGCCGCCAGGTAGCCGAGCGTCGTGTACGCCTCGAGCATGTCGTTCTCGATCGGCCCCACCGGGCGGATCTGCCAGACGTGGTCCATCACGCTGACCCGCGCGAACCCGGCCTCCTCGGCGGCGACCGCGATCCGGGTGAGATCGTCCGCCAGTGCCCTGGGCCCGTTCGGGTAGGTGAAGTCAGCGATGTGCAGTCCGAGCTTCACGATTTCTCCGTCTTCATCGGGTTCCGTTGCAGGATGAACGCGTTCCCGATCAACGCTAGCCCTGTTCCCGCGGCTCTGCCTGGGCCCGCCGTGACCAGGATCCGCCCCGGGCCGCTCAGCGCAGGACGGCCTGGGTCTGCGTCACCCGGCTCGCCAGCCGGCCCTTCGCGTCCAGCACGTCGACGACCACGACGATCGCGGTGCGCCCGCCGTGCAGGACGGTGGCGACGGCCTCGGCGTACCCGTCGGTCACCGGGCGCAGGAAGTGCGTCGACGACGACGTGGTCGCGGTCCCCGTCGCCCCGTCCGGGAGGTCGAGGAACGCGCACCAGCCGCCCGCGGCGTCGGCCAGGCCCATCAGCGCGCCCCCGTGCAGCAGGCCGCCCGACGTGCAGCGCTCCGGCGCCCAGTCCAGCCGCAGCCGCACCTCGTCGGCCGTGGCGGCCAGGGCGGTCGCGCCGAGGAGGGCGGTGAACGGCATGGCGGCGTGCATCTCCGCGGTGAGGGTCATGGGAGGACGGTCTCGCGCCGCCCCGTCCGCGCGCCATTACCTCCGACGTCATCGAATCGGCTCGCGCACCCGGCTAGCGTCGGCGTCATGACAGCCGTGCTGGCCGGGACCAGTGGGATGGCAGGGACCAGTGGGATGGCAGGGACCGGTGGGATGACGGAGACCGCCTTCGGGGGTCTGCTCCGCGAGTGGCGCCGGCGTCGCCGGCTCACCCAGCTGGACCTGGGCAACAAGGCCGAGGTCTCCGCGCGGCACCTGTCGTTCCTGGAGACCGGGCGCTCCCGGCCGAGCCGGGACATGGTGCTGCACCTCGCCGAGCAGCTCGACCTCCCGTTGCGGACCCGCAACGAGCTGCTCATGGCCGCCGGGTTCGCGCCCGGCTACACCCAGCACCCGCTGGAGGCGGCGGAGATGGGCGAGGTCCACCGCTCGCTCAACCGCCTGCTCGCCGCGCACGACCCGTTCCCCGCGGTCCTGGTCGACGGCCAGTGGGACATGATCGACGGCAACGCGGCGTCGGCGCTGTTCGTCGAGCTGGCGGACCCGGCGCTGCTGACACCGCCGGTCAACGTGCTGCGGGTCAGCCTGCACCCGCGCGGCCTCGCCCGGTACGTCGCCGACCTCGACGAGTACGCCGCGCACCTGGTCTCGCGGCTGCGCCGGCAGGTCGACCGCTCCGCCGACCCGGCCCTCGGCGCCCTGCTCGACGAGCTGGTCGGCTACTGCCGCGAGCTGGGCCTCGACCCGTCCGCGCACCCCCGCAACCGGGTCGTCCTGCCGCTGCGGTTGCGCCATCCGGACGGCGAGCTCACCTTCTTCTCGACGATCTCGGTGCTCGGCGCGCCGCTGGACGTCACCCTCGACGAGGTGGCGGTGGAGTCCTTCTTCCCCGCGGACGTGACCACCGCGGACTACCTCCACCACCGCTTCGCCGGCCGCGCCCGAACCTGGGAACCAACCGACGACAAGGAGCACCCCGGATGACCGACCGCCCGCCCTTCCACCTCGCTGTCCCGGTCGCGGACATCGAGGAGGCCCGCCGCTTCTACGGCGAGGTCCTCGGCTTCCCCCGCGGCCGCTCGTCGGAGGTCTGGACGGACTGGGACGTCCACGGCCACCAGGTGGTGACCCACCAGGTCCCGGGGCACACCCCGGCCGCCGCGACGGCCGGGCACAGCTCGGTCGACGGGCACGACGTCCCGGTGCCGCACTTCGGGGTCGTCCTCGGCGTCGAGGAGTTCACGGCCCTCGCCGAGCGGCTGCGGGCCGCCGGGACCCCGTTCGTGATCGAGCCCTCCGTCCGCTTCGAGGGCGAGCCGGGCGAGCAGCGGACGATGTTCCTCCTCGATCCGTCCGGCAACGCCCTGGAGTTCAAGGCGTTCGCGGACCTCGGCCGGCTCTTCGCGGGCTAAGCGGATACTCCGCCAGTTCCACCGGGAGCCCCAGCACCCCGAACAGCGACGGGCCGAACGTCGTGATCTCCGCGATCGCGTCGCCCTCGACCCGCAGCACGTCGAGCTTGAACCCGCGGAACACCGTGTCCCCGGGGCGGCGCAGGTAGCTGGCCGCCGCGGGCATCCGGTTGACGCCGGTGGGCAGCAGCCGCCAGTCCCCGTCGCGGTCCGGGCCGAACGCCCGTTCCAGCAGCGGCGCGACCATCGCCAGGCCCTCGAAGCACATCGGCTGCGGCGGCATGGTGATCCGGATGTCCTCGGCCGCGGCGGCGATCGCGGCCGCGGCGTCGCAGCGCTGGTGGGCGTCGATGAAGCGGTCGAGCAGCGCCCGCTCGGCCGTGCCGGGCTCACGCGCGGCCCAGTCGTCGCGGTGCGACGGCAGGTGCCTCCGCATCGTCTCCCGCGCCCGCTGCAGGGCACTGTTCGCCGCCGCGACGCTGGTGCCGATCAGCTGCGCCGTCTCCGCCGCGGACAGGCTCAGCACCTCCCGCGCGAGGAACGCGGCCCGCTGCCGTGGCGGCAGGACCTGCAGCGCGGCCAGGAACGCGAGCTCGATGGTCTCCCGGGCGACGGCGAACCCCTCCGGCTCGTCCTCGCCCGAGGCGATCCCGTCCAGCAGGGTGTCCGGGTACGGGCTGAGCCAGCCGACCTCGGCGAACGAGTGCAGCTCCGGAACCCGGCGGGACCGGGCCCGCGCCAGGTCCAGGCACACGTTCGTGGCGATGCGGTAGAGCCAGGCCCGCAGGTGCTCGCCGTCGAAGGTGTCCCGGCTGCGCCACGCCCGCAGGTAGGTCTCCTGCACCGCGTCCTCGGCCTCCTCGTAGGAGGCGAGCATGCGGTAGCAGTGCACGTGCAGCTCGCGGCGGTGCCGGTCCAGCCCCGCGTCCAGGGCCGTGCTCGTCGCACCGGGGCTCGTCGCGCCGGGGCTCATCGCGCCGGGGCTCATCGTGCCGGGGAGACGATCTGCTGCAGCGCCCACGAGTTGCCGTCCGGGTCGGCGAAGAACACGAACGACCCGTAGTCCGCCCCCTCGGGGTGCGGCCCCGGGGTCATCACGCCGCCCTCGGCGAAGTGCACCGGCCCGCTGTTCTCCACGCCCGCGGCCTCCAGCTCGGCGTGCGCGGCCACGATGTCCTTGACGACCAGGTGCGTGCCCTTCACGCTGCCCGGCTTCCCGTCGCCCATGCCCCTGCCGAAGACGATCGAGCAGGCCGAGCCCGGCGGCGTCACCTGGATCACCCGGAACGACTCGCCGGCCTGGTGATCCGTGTCCAGGCGGAAGCCGAGCTTGTCGACGTAGAACTCCCGCGCCTTCTCGACGTCGCTCACGGGCACGACGACGACTTCCAGCCTGCACTCCATGACGGCCTCCTCCTGCCCCGCGGGGCGTGTGCTCCGTGGCGGTACGGAGGATGGAACGACCGCGTGCGGGAGAACTCATCGGTGATCCGATGAGAATTCTCCGCGTCCGAACCGACGAGCGGCACCTCCGTCCCGGGGTAGGGGCGAGGGTGCCGCTCGTCAGCGCGGGAGGCTAGGCCAGCGCCCTGCGGAGCGCCGCCGCGGCATGGTCCACGGTCTCCCGGGCGGTGTCCAGCACCCCGCCCATCTGGAAGAAGCCGTGGATCATCCCCGGACACGGCAGGTACTCCGCCTCGACGCCCGCCTCCCGCAGCCTCCCCGCGTAGGCCGCGCCCTGGTCCCGGAGCGGGTCGTACTCCGCGGTGACGACGAGGGCGGGCGGCAGCCCGGACAGGTCCTCGGCCCGGCCCGGCGACACCCGGACGTCCTGGCCCTCGTCCGGCGAGCTCAGGTAGCAGCCGAGGAACCACTCGATCCACGCCCGGGACAGCAGCGGGCCCGCCACGTTCTCGTGCATCGACGGGCTGTCGTCGTGCCGGTCCGTCGCCGGGTAGACGAGCAGCTGGTAAGAGATCCGCGGGCCGCCGCGGCTCTTCGCCTGCTGCGCGACGACGGCGGCGAGGTTCGCGCCCGCGCTGTCCCCGCCGACGGCGAGCCGGGTTCCGTCGCCGCCGAAGTCCCCGATCTTCTCCGCCGCCCACACCGCGGCGGCGTACGCGTCGTCGACCGCCGCGGGGAACCGGTGCTCCGGCGCCAGCCGATAGTCGACGGACGCCACGACGCAGCCGGACCGGTTCGCGAGGGCCCGGCACAGGCCGTCGTGGCTCTCGATGTCCCCGACCACCCAGCCCCCGCCGTGGTAGTAGACGAGCGTCGGCAGTGCCGATTCCCCTCGGGGTCCCTCACCGGCGGGGACGTAGACCCGGATCGGGATGTCCCCGCCCGGCCCGGGCGCCGTCGTGTCCTCGGTGCGCGCGACGTCCTCGGGCTCCCCGGACAGCCCCGCGAGCTCCGCGAGCATCGCCCGGTTCTGCGCGACCGTCATGCTCTCCGGGGCCGGGGCGCCCTGCGCCGCCATCTGCGCGATCAGCGCCTCGACCTGCGGGTGGAGCGGCATCTCAGGCGTCCTTTCCGGTGAGGAAGCCGAGCACGGGCGGCACGACGGCCGCCGTCTGCTCGAGCGTGGGCAGGTGCCCGGCGTCCGGGATCGTGACGAGCCGGGAGTCCCGCAGCCGCGAGGTGAACTCCTCGGCGTAGACCGGGTCGACGAGCCGGTCCTGCTCGCCCCAGACGAGCAGGGTCGGCGCGGACACGCGGTGGATGCGCCGGTCGAGTCCCTTGTCCGGGATGGGCCAGATGAAGTGCAGGATGCTCGCCATCCGCATCGCGGCCTCGAACAGGGCCTGCGGGTCGTCCGCGGGCGGGGTCAGCGTCGCGGCCAGCGGGCTCGACGGGTCGGCCAGGACGAGCTCGACCAGCTTCTCGGGCGGCACGCCGGCGATGTCCGCGATCGGATGGTCCTCGCGCCAGAACCCGACGGGGGCGATCAGCACGAGCCGCGACACCCGCCGGGGGCTGTTCGCCGCCAGCTCGGCCGCGACCATGCCGCCGAACGAGTGCCCGACGACGCGGACGGAGTCCAGTCCGAGCGTGTCCAGCAGCTCGTCGTAGAACAGCACGAGCTCCCAGATGCCCGGGAGGTGGTCGAGGTCCTCGGACACGTTGCCGCCGGGGTGCTCGACCGCGTACACGGTGTGCTCGGCGGCGAGGGTGTCCAGGAACGGGTCCCAGAACAGCCCGCCCGCGCCGTGCAGGAAGAGGAGCGGTTCGCCGGTGCCGGCGACCAGCACCCGGGCCGCGATCGGCCCGACCTGGACGATCCGCTCGTCGACGGGGCTCTGCGTGGTCGTCATGCCTGCGCTCCCGTCGGCTCGGTGACGGCCCGGTTCGCCGCCCCGGAGGGCCACCATTCGTGGGTCCAGCCCTCGGCGTCCCAGACGTGCCGGATCCGGGGCATGACCTCCTCGGCGAACAGCGTGATGTTCTTCTTCGTCAGCTCGTGCGGCATCGAGCCGATCTGCAGCAGCGCGTGCAGGTTGCCGACCCGCAGGGTCTTCGCGACCTCGATCAGCCGGTCCGCCACGGTGGACGGGCTGCCGGCGATGATGAAGCCCTCCTCGTTGAGGGTCTTCCAGTTCTTCTCCAGCGCCGCGGCCGCCGCGATCGCGCCCGGCTGGTTCGTCTTGATCGCGAACTCGGTGCTCTTGCGGGTGCGGTAGCCCGGCGCCTCGAAGAAGTAGGGCGGGATGTGCAGGCACTTGTTGAAGAAGTACGTGACGTGCTCGAGATACTCCTTCTCCGCCCGTTCGTCGGTCTCGGAGACGCAGATCTGCTGGGCGAACCCGGCGCGGAACGGGTTCCGGTCGACGCCGAGCTCGTCCATCTTGGCCCAGAAGCCGTCCATCAGCTTCTTGCCGAACTTCGCGCCGAAGAACGAGAGGTAGCTGTAGGTGTAGTTCTTCGCCGCGGCCAGCTCCCAGGTCTCGACGGAGCCGCCGCCGGCCAGCCAGACGGGCGGATGCGGCTTCTGCAGCGGCTGGGGCCAGGGGTTGACGTAGCGGAGCTGGTTGTAGCGGCCGTTGAAGCTGAACGGGCCGGGCCTCGTCCAGGCCTGGGTGATCAGCTCCTCGGCCTCGCGGAACCGGGGCCGGGTCTGGGTGGGCGGGACGCCGTAGCAGAAGTTGACGTCCATCGAGGTCCCGACGGGGAAGCCCGCGGCGAGCCTGCCGTTGGACAGGACGTCGAGCATCGCGAACTCCTCCGCGACGCGCGTCGCGGGCGCGTACAGGGCGAGCGTGTTGCCCAGCACCATGATCGCCGAGTTGTTGGGGGTGCGCCGAGCGAGCGAGGCGGCCATCAGGTTCGGCGAGGCCATGAAGCCGTAGCCGTTCTGGTGGTGCTCGTTGACCCCGACGCCGTCGAAGCCGAGGCGGTCCGCGAGCTCCAGCTCGTCGAGGTTCCACTGGTAGTACTGCGCGACCTTCTTCGGGTCGCAGAGCTCCGTGTTCGGCGGGGTGATCCAGATGCTCTCGTACCGCTTCTCGAAGTCGGCCGGGAGATCGCGGTAGGGCATCAGGTGGAAGAAGATGGACTTCATCGTCTCGGTTCTCCGCATCGTCGAGGTGACCCGGGTCACTGTTGATCCTGCGGAGCCCGGACGGCGCGGGCATGCACATCCCTGCCGCGTCCGGGCCGATCCCTGCCAGCTACGGCCTACCGAGCGCGCCCGCCCGGTAGTCCGTCGGCGAGCAGCCGTAGTACGCCTTGAAGGCCCGGGAGAAGTGGCTGGAGTCCGCGAAGCCCCACCGCGCCGCGATCAGCGAGATCGGCGCGCCGCCCGCGCTCAGCTCCCTGCGGGCACGGGCGAGGCGGCGGGTGCGGACCAGGGCCCCGACCGTGTCCCCGGTCGGCTCGAACGCGCGGTACACGGTCCGGACGGACACGCCGTGGGCCGCGGCGATGCGGGCCGGGGTGATCTCGGTGTGCAGGTTCCCGTCGATCCAGGCCTCCATCGCGCTGCGCAGGGCCGGCGTCGGCGCGGGTGACGGCACGTCCGTGCCGGAGCGGATCAGGCCCGCGAACAGCTCGAGCGCGGCGTTGCGTGCAGGACCCGCGACCGCGGGCGGCAGCGGGTCCGCGGACGCGAGGACGTCGAGGTACCGGACGAGGAGCAGGGCGGCGGCCGACGACGGCGACGGCAACCCCGTGCCGACGGACCAACCCCGGCCCAGCACCTCGTCGAGGGCCGTGCGCCGGGCGATCAGCGTCCGCTTCGCGAACCGGCCGCGGACGGCGAAGCGGGCGGGCCGGTGGCTCTCCCAGATCAGCAGGCTGCCGGGGCGCAGGTCGGCCTGCACGTCACCGCGCGCGAGGAACTCTCCGCCGGACCGGGTCACCATGACCGCGACGAGGTCGTCGTCGGAGCCGGCGATCCGGGAGCGGCCGCGCATCCCGCCGCAGGGGTCGCACTCGGCGTCGACGAGCGCGAGGTCCCCGATCGCGCGCCGGCGGACGACGCCGTGGAAGGGACGCGGCGGCCGGTCCGCGGCGAAGCGCAGGCTCATCCCGACGTGGGTGTCCGAGACGATCCGTTCCCACAGCTCCTCGCGGTCGGACTCGGCCACGCCCGCGAGCGTGAACTCCTGCCGGCCCGCCGGCGGCTCGAACGGCGCCGCGGACGTGGCCACGTCCCCGGACCCGCGCGCGGTGATCGTCATCGCGTCCCTCCCGACCTCGTCGTCGAGCGAACGCCCATCATCACCCCCTCACGTACGTTCGTGAAGGACCAACCGGAGCATCGGACGCCGATCCCGGACGACCGGCCCGCCGCGTACCGTCCCGGGTCGTGACCACCGACGCTCTCGTCCGCCTCGACGTCTCCGGCGGCATCGCCACGATCACCCTCGACTCCCCCGCGAACCGCAACGCGCTCTCCGCGCAGCTGCGTCGCGAGCTGATCGCCCACCTCGACTCCGTGATCGCCGACGACGCGGTGCGGGTGATCGTGCTGACGCACACCGGGACCGTGTTCTGCGCGGGCATGGACCTCAAGGAGTCGAAGGGGGCGAGCGCGGAGCAGCAGGGGATCACGGAGGTCCCGCGCATCCTGCAGACCCTCTGGACGTCGCCGAAGCCGGTCGTCGCGCGCCTCACCGGGCCGGCCCGGGCGGGCGGCGTCGGGATCGTGGCCGCGTGCGACATCGCCGTGGCCGCGGAGAAGGCGACCTTCGCGTTCACCGAGGTCCGGATCGGCGTGGTCCCGGCCGTCATCTCGGTGACGGTGCTGCCGCGGCTGCTCCCCCGCGCCGCGCACGAGCTGTTCCTCACCGGCGAGACGTTCGACGCGGTGCGGGCCAGGGAGATCGGGCTGCTCAACAGCGCGGTGCCCGCGGAGGACGTCGACGCCGAGGTCGCCCGCTACACCGGCATGCTCGCCCTCGGTGCGCCCGGCGCCCTGGCCGGGGCCAAGGAGATCCTGCTGCGCGAGCATCCGGCGTCGATGACGGACGACTTCGCGGAGATGAACTCGTTGTCCGCCACGTACTTCGCCGGCACGGAGGGTCAGGAGGGCATCCGCGCGTTCGGTGAGAAGCGCAAGCCCTCGTGGGTCACCCCGGGCTGACGGGCACGGGGTTGACGGGAACGGGGCCGGTGCGCCGGGCGGAAAGCGCGTAGTAGAGCCCGGCGACCTCGTCGATCGGGAGCCGCGCGCCCTGGCCGGCCACCTCGACGACGTCGAGGAGGCCGTGGCCGTGCGGGAGCGCCGCGAACCGGGCG
>NZ_JAODNI010000145.1 GCF_025465255.1 Pseudonocardia sp. | reverse complement strand
GGGACCGGACAGTCGGCTCGGTGGGGTGTTCGTCGTTCACGCGGCGCGGGCAACGCGCAGCGTGGCTCTAGGATTCTCGGGGTCGCGCTCCCCCGCGGCAGACCGGATCCGGACCACACCAGCGGGGAACCTCCATGCCCGACGACCGCGACGCCCGTCTCGCCGAGCTCCGCCGTCTGCGCCTCGGCGACATTCTCTACCCCGGGAACTCCGGCTGCGCCGGCGCGCGCGGTGGCAGTGGGGCGCCCGGCCCGTGCCAGGGCGAGGTGACCGCGGCCGCGATGAAGCACTACCGCGGACCGGAGCGACCCCACCGCACCGGATCTTCCTCTGCGACCTCCACGCCCCCCCTCGAGGCCGCCGAGCCCCTCACCGCCGCCGACCGAGCCGAGCTCGCGCGGCGGCGGGCAAAGGCCGCGTACTGGGCGGAAGTCTCGGCCCGGCAGCGCGCCGCGAACGGCATGGTCGGCTGGTAGTCGGCGCCTTCTCCGCATCGAGCAACGCCATGTCGCGGCCGGTCAGCGGTCGGAACCAAACGCCGCTTCAGCGGAACCCACCTACGGCTGGGCTCGTTCTTCCCGCACCCGATGGGGTACTCGAAGCAACCGGACGGCGGTGACCAGCACGAGGCCCCCGACGAGGTTGCCGAACGCCGACCAACCCAACGCCCCTACCCAGTCCGCGTAGTCGTAGCCGGCGTGACCGGTGAGCAGACCGGCGAATATGAAGATCGAATCGAGCACGGAGTGGAACAGCTGCGCCCCGACCAGAACGAAG
This sequence comes from Pseudonocardia sp., assembly GCF_025465255.1. Taxonomy (GTDB): domain Bacteria; phylum Actinomycetota; class Actinomycetes; order Mycobacteriales; family Pseudonocardiaceae; genus Pseudonocardia. Next base: position 5,161 of record NZ_JAODNI010000145.1, on the reverse strand, counting down.
GACAGCAACACCGCGGGCACCAGCTGCACCCCCACGCTGTTGGTGGCGTGCTGCATCCGCGTGAGCAAGGTGATGACGGCGCCTGCCAGCACGGCCAGAAAGAACGATTCCCAGGAGACACCGAGATGCGCATAGTGCGTGCCGGTCAGCACGGCGGTGGCGCGGACGCCGGGCAACGCGACGATGATCATCGCGGCCATGACGAACCCGCCCAGCAGGTTCGCCGCCAGGCTCAACACCCACAGCCGCAGCAGCTGCAACACGGTTCCCTTCCGGGCGACCACGGCTGTCACCGGCACCAGGAAGTTCTCGGTGAACAACTCGCTGCGGGCGAGCAGCAGCGCCACGAAACCGATCGTGAAGACCGCGGCGGCGAGCAACCCGTTCCCGGTCTCCGCCTTGACAACCAGGTAGATCAGGACGCCGATCCCCACATCGACCCCGCCGACGAACGCGGTGGTCAACAGTGGCAGCAGGGGCCGGGTCAACCGGTCCTGGCCTTCTGTGACCAGCCGGTCGAACGCGTCCTCGACCTCGGGTTCCTCCCGGGCCCCTGGCGCGGAAGTGAGATCGCCCGAGCCCCCCGGCGACGGCCTGTCGGTCATGGTCGCGCCGCGATCCCCCGTGCGGCGGTCCCCGTCGGCACCAGCATTCCCGCAGCGTAACTCCGGCATCGATGACCGGCTGATCGACGCCGCCACACTGAGCCTTCTCCACTTGGTGTCAGCTGGGCGTGGATGAGAACGAGGACGGCCTTGACGAGGTCGGTGGCTCGTCTCGGGCAGCAGCGGATCAACTCGATCGATCGTCCGGTGGGCCCATCGGGGAGCAGGAGTGGGGCGCCGAGGACCCGTCGAAAGGCGGTCAGTCGCCCGGGACCCGGTCGGGCGCGGCTGTGGCGCGTACTGGACGGAGCCCCATGCCGCCTGGGCGCCGCTGTCGCCGATCCGGACGACCTGCACGCGTGCTGGCGCCGGCGGCCGGCGCGTCGTGGCGGTCCTGCTGAGATCCGTGGCCACCCGGATTGCTCCTGCGCGGTTCCCGTGCTCGCCCGGAGGCGATCGGGCCCCGCAGGGCAAACGCCGCTTCATGATGCCGGCCAGCGGGTTCGCGAAGCGGCCGCCCAACCGGTGCACAAGTGCGCGTGCGGCTGCAGCCAGGAGACCAAGCGCGACTTCACCCCCGGGCACGACCAGAAGGTCATCCACGACCGGATCAGGACGCAGTTCGCAGGCTCGACGCTCAGGTTCACCGGCTGGATGGGCGAGCCCGGCCCGAACGATCAGGCTGTGAGGATTGTCGGTGACCGGCGCTAGGCTTCTGACCAGGATGAATACCAGGCGGGTGGTCGTTCCCGACCTCGGTGACACGGTCACCGAGGCCGTCAGCGACCTCACCGAGATGCTCATCGCGCTCATCGACGAAACCCTGGACAGTGAGCTGCCCTCGGTGCTTGCCGATGGCTTCGGGCTCGAGGCCCTGGACCGGATCTGGGGGCTCCTCAAGCCGACTCAGGAGCGCACCGCCCCGCGGCTGTTCGCCCCCGAGTGGCGAGCCGAGTATCTCCGGCTTTCCGTGGTCGAACTCCACGCCGCGGATCTCGCGACCATCGGTGAGGCGATCCGAGCGCTGGGTGCTGGACTGCTGACCGGAGATCCGCAGATCACCGGAGCGCTCGTGGACTTCTCCGACGCCGCTCCTCCCGCTGCGGTCGCCGGCACGACGCCGGCCGACATCATCGCCTCCTTCGCGAGACTGCACGGTTTGCTCGACCTCGCCTGGACCGACGACGCCGAACGCCTCGACGAGCAGCTCAACAAGGCCGGCGCCGCCGACGAGCTCGTCCTGGATTCCCCTACCGCGGCCGCATACCTGAGGCTGGCCTCGCGCTTCGGCGCTATGTGGGGACCGCACCCCGACCTCGAAAGGTCAGACGAGCGATAACGACAGGCCCGTCGCCGCAGGAGGCATTTGTCCACCCTGCTACACAATCGATATCTGTAACGATATTCATTGCCGATAATGTGGATTATGACAGTCGCGCTCGAGCAACCTCGGCCCGCGGCCGCTCATCGAGTGCGAGAGCAGGGACGCCCACCACCACGGCAGGGCGTAACGCGTCCATCGGACCAGTCGAATCAATGATCGACGTTTGGCGGTCCAAGCGCTCGGGGCCAGCCTGCTGATCGGCCATCACCGGCTCACGGAATCAACGGACAGCTTTGCCGGCGTAGCCGGCCATGGCCACCGGACAGAGCGCTCCCGGCGACATCATCGGATCCTCCGCCTGGTCTGCACGGTGTGCTCGATCTGGTTCATCCAGCCCCTCGCCGGCCGACCTTCCGCACCTCACCCGGTGGCAGCCGGCGTGAGAGCGACGTCGAACTCCACCTCGACCTCGTCCCTCAGCTTCAGCGCGCCGAAGAACGCCGAGTACGGCTTGATGCCCCAACGTGACTGAACGACGGTCGTTCCGCCGCGGGCCCGACTGTCGGTCACGTGGCCGCGCACCGTGACGGGCTGCGTAGAACCGGCGATGGTGAGATCACCGTCGATCGTGAACGCCTCCGGGGAACCGGCGAGCCGTGTCGACCGGAAGGTGATCATCGGGTGTTGCGCGGCGTCGAGGGCCTTGCGAAGGTTCTTCTTGATGTCCGCGCGATCGGTGTCGGTGAGCGGCTTGACGCCGCCGGACGCTTCCTTGATCTCCAAGGAATCGACGTCGACTTCAGCCGTCACCGACGAACGGGCCAGGTCATCGGCGTCCACCACGGTGGTACCGCGCCATCGAGTGGGCTCGAGGGTGAGGTCGTGGCCCACCTTGGCGCCCACTCCGGTGCGCGTCGTCTTCACCAGGATCGAGCCGACCTCAGGTCCCAGCGCGTAGGTGCCATCAGCTACGCCCATGACCCCGAGGTTAGTCGCCGGCGAGCCCGATCGCGCGGGGCGGCGGTCATCGTGGGTGTCGCACGAGTGGAACATTTGTGAGGGGTCAGGCCCGGCGGCCGAGCGCGGACAGGCTTCTGATCAAGCCGGCCGATGGACCAGTCCGACGGCGGCATCACCGACGACAAGTCCTTCCCAGCAGCACGCCGACGGAGCCGGATCGCGCGAGCGTACTCAGCCTCGACCAGAACGACCCACCATCGAGCGGCGTGGGCGGCGCCCGATTCACCCTCCGGCTCCCGACCTGTCCCTGACCCCGAGTGTGATTCCGCATTCCGCCGGACCTGACCACATCGGCCTGCCGGCCGCCGAGTCAACCGCGGTAGGGCTCGGTGGCGTAGCGGCTCATGAGGTCGAGGACGACGGCCGGGTCGAGGCCGTCGGGTCCGGGGCGTAGAGCACCGAGCTCGCGGAAGTAGTCGATGTAACGGTCCGGGGTGAAGGTGCACAGGAAGGTGGCCGGCTCGTCGGCGTCGGGGTTTGCGAAGGTGCGCGGGACGCCGATGGGCGCGGTGAGCAGACCTCCGGCGGGCACGTCGGCATGCTCGGTGCCGGAGGTGAAGCGCACGGTCCCGGAGACCACGAAGAAGGTTTCGACGTGCTCGCGTTGGATGTGCTGAGGCGCCCCGGTGGTCGCCGGGGCCAGGACGTTCTCGGTGACCCCGAGGCGGTGGCCGGTGTTGGTGCCGTTCTCGAGTATGCGGATGCGAATCGGCCCGTCGAGGACCACCTCACCGTTGCGGCCGCGGGCCCGGGCCCCGGCAAGGCCGCCCATCGTCCGTTCGGACATGAGGGCGTGTTCGAAAACTCCGCGATCAAGCCGCGGGTCTGGAAGAACATCCGCCGACCGCAGTGGAGGTATCGATGCCCTGGTCGAGCACGACCAGGTCCACGCCGCGGGCCTGGCCGGTGACTGTTGCGGCTGATCGACCTGTGTCAGACAATGTGAGACGCTGTGTTACGGGGTGGACGATCTGTGGTGGCGCGACGCGGACGCCGACTACATCCGGCGGCGGGCTGACCGCTATCCCGGCGCGACGAACATCGAGCCGGAGTGGACGCTCGACGCGGCGGCCGATCCGTGGCGGATCGTGCGCGATCCGGACCCGAAGAGCCGTAGCGGCGCCATCCGGATCATCGGCTACTCGCCCACCGCCGGGTTCGTCATCACGGTCATCGCGACCGGTGGAGCCCATGCCGGGGTGACGGCGTGGAAGAGCAGCGGGGCGGATCTTCGGGACTACGAGGGGCAGGGCAGGTCATGACCGAGGGTGGGATCAACGACCGAGCCGATGATGCGGCGGTCGAGGCCGAGGTGCGGGCGGTCCGCGAGGAGTACGCCGACGAGGAGGCTGAGGCCGCCGAGATCGAGGCGGCCGAGAACGCGGCGGCGCTGGATGTGCCGTTGTCGCTGCGCATCACCAGGGAGCTGGACAGCGAGTTGCGGCGGCGGGCCGCGGCCGAGCAGATCCCGACCTCGGCGCTGGTGCGCCGGCTGCTGTACAGCGCTGTGCACGGGCGCAATGCTCCCGTGCTCACCGTCGAGCAGGTCGAACAGATCGCCCGCCGCGTAGCGCAGGAGACGGCTGCAGGTCGGTGAGACCTGTTCACGCTTCCAGGCCAGAGCAAGTGCAGAGTGGATTACCTAGACGGTGAGTCCGGTCGAAGGTGGGGCCCGTCAAGGCGGTAGGGCCGGTGGATCCAGCCCCATCAGCTCGCCGGCCAGCAGCCGGGGTAAGCCAGCCGGCGCGGGTGGGGTGGTCCGTGGAGCCCCACCCGACGGCGCAGGCGTATCAGCCGGGATTCCGTGCATTATCCCGGGTAATAGCGGGATGTGGCGGATGCGCCCCGGCCGCGCCGCATCACCACGCTTCGTGCCGCATGTCCCTGTGTAGTGCGGCCCCATCCGAATCTGCGTCCAGTATGGTCGCACTATGACTGATCCGGAGTCGAATGGGCTGAGTTCCGAGCTGGTGGTCAACCAGCAGGGCCGGGTGACGATCCCGGCGCAGATCCGCCGGGAGGCCGGGATCGAGGCTGGGACCCCGCTGGTGGTCTACGTCGAGGACGGCCGGGTCGTGATCGAGACCCGGGAGCAGCTCGCCCAGCGGATCCGCCGCGAGATCGCCGAGTCCTGGACGGGGGTGGGCTCGGTGGTCGACGAGCTGATCGCCGACCGCCGCGCCGAGGCCGCCCGGGAGGACCAGTCGTGACC
>NZ_JAODNI010000143.1 GCF_025465255.1 Pseudonocardia sp. | reverse complement strand
GGGGGGACGCGGTGCCGCCCGGGCTGATCCGGCTCTCCGCGGGCCGCGAGGACACCGACGACCTGCTCGACGACGTGCTGGGGGCGCCGGAGCGGATCCGCGCGTGACAGAGGGTTGCCAGATCGTGGCGACGTTCACTGCTCCGTAACGCACTCCGCCACCCGTTCGATGGATGGTCAGCAGACCTAGTGCCCGATTCGGCAGGTCATACGTGACGGAACGAGCGAATGGGCCTGCCGGTCTAGTCCGAACGGTGGAGGCACGTGTACGTGAGGTTGTCCGGCAAGGTCTGCGGCGCCGTGGCAGCGGTCGTGGCGCTGCTCGGCGTGGCCGCGTGCGGCAGCGACACCGCCGACGACGCGTCCGGGGCAGGAGCGGCACCGGCGGCCGTCGAGACCCGCATCCAGCCCTACATCGACGCCTCGATCACCTCCGCCGCCCTCGACGAGATGGCGAGCACCACCGGCGTCGCCGACGCGGTCCTCGCCTTCGCCCTGGCGAGCGGTGACTCCTGCACCCCCGCCTGGGGTGGCACCCGCCCGCTCACGGACCCCGCCCTCGTCGACGCCGCCAAGGGCCTGACCGCCCGCGGTGGCCGGATCACGGTCGCGACGGGTGGGGCGAGCGGCCCGTACCTGGAGAACGCCTGCACCGACGCCGACGCGCTGGCCGGTGCCTACCGCGCCGCGCTCGACGCGGTCGGGAGCAACCGCCTGGACGTCGACATCGAGGCGGACGTCCCGGCCGACACCGTCGTCTCGGCGCTGAAGCAGCTGCAGGACGAGCGGGCGACCAGCGTCTCGCTGACCCTGCCCGTCGAGAGCGCGGGCCTCACCCCGAACGCGCTGTCGCTGGTCCGCGCCGCGGACGGGGCCGGCGTCACCGCGGACGTGAACGCGATGATCATGAACTTCCACGCCGACGGCGCCTGGGCGACCGCGATGACGGACGCGACCGGCGCCGTCCTCGGCCAGCTCCGGCAGCTCCGGCCCGACGAGCCGGCGGCGCAGACCGCCGCCCGCACCGGTGTCACCTTCATGCTCGGCCGCACCGACCTCGGCGCGGTCACCACCCTCGACGACGCGGCCGCCGTCACCCGGGACGCCCGGGCGCGCGGGCTCGGGTCGGTCGGGTTCTGGTCGGTGGGTCGCGACAACGGAGGCTGCCCCGACGCCTCCGCCGCCGCCTACGACTGCAGCGGGATCGCACAGTCCCGCTTCGCCTTCACCGAGATCGTCCGCGACAACCTCGTGGACACCGCTCCCCCGGAGGACAGCGCACGATGATCGAGCAGCCCACCACGGCCCGCCGAGCCCTGCGTCCGGTCGCCGACCTGACCACCGCGATCCCGTCCACCCGCCTCACCCAGGACGAGACCACGGCCTGGCGCACGGTGGCCGGCATCGAGTCCGCGACGACGGCGATCCCGGCGGCGCGGAGCGGCGAGAAGGCGACGACCGCGGTCCCGGCGACCGGCTTCGTCGAGTCCCTGACGACGGCGGTCCCCGCCCCGACGACCCCCGCCGAGCGGGCCGCCGTGCGCGCGGCGGAGCTGGCGTCGGCGTTGCGGTCCGACCCGATCCTGGAGGAGCCGACCTCCCTGGTCCCGGCGGTTCGGCCGGTCGAGGCGACCGCGCTCGTGGCCCAGCCGCTGCCGGGGGAGGACGACGCGTCGGCGATCGAGGAGACCTCGGTGATCCAGCTCGCCCAGCCGGTGTTCGTCGACGGGACCGGCCGCCGGACCCGCCGGACCAAGGTCATCGCCTACACGGTCGCGTCGGCCTGCGTCGCGATGCTCGCGCTGGTCGGGGTCAGCCTCGCGGCCGGACAGCACACGCCGATGCTGCAGATCCCGCTGCTGGGCGGGGACAGCACGGCGTCCGCGGAGACCCAGGTCGAGGAGGCCGCCGCGCCGGCGGCGACCGCGGCCGCGCCCGAGGCGACCCGGAGCACGACGACCGCGCGGGCGGTCGCCCCGCGGGCGACCACGGCGAAGCCGACGCGCGCGGCTCCCGCCCCGGTCGTCCCCGTCGTCCCGTCCTCGCCCGCCGGCACGGGCACCAAACCGGCGACGGGCGGTACGGAGGGCACCCCCGACACCGGGACCGGGACCACTCCGGGGACCGGGACCGGGACCACTCCGGGGACCGGGAGCGACCCGGGGACCACTCCGGGGACCGGGAGCGACCCGGGAACCACTCCGGGGACCGGGACCGACCCGGGAACCACCCCGGGGACCGGAACGGCTCCGGGCGCCGGCACCGGAACCATCCCGTGAGCCGCTCCCGGCATGTCCCCCGCCCCAGCTGGCTCCTCGTCCTCATCGCCTTCGTCACCTTCGGCGCGGTCCTGCTGGTCAACGGCGTCGTCAACGCCGAGTTCGGCAACGACGCCGAGGGCGCCGGCGACCGCGGGCCCGACGGGGCGATCCCCGTGGTCGTCTCCGAGGGTGGTTCGGTCGTGGACGCGACCCACGACCCGGTCCGCACGATCCGGTACCCCGCGAAGACCATCGCGCTCTCCTTCGACGACGGCCCGGACCCGCTCTGGACCCCGCAGGTCCTGGCGGTGCTGAAGAAGCACCAGGTGCCCGGCACGTTCTTCGTCCTCGGTTCGCAGGTTGCGCAGTACCCGCAGCTGGCCCGGGACATCCGGGCCCAGGGCTCCGAGATCGGGCTGCACACCTTCACCCACCCCGACCTGACGCACATCGCCCCGAACCGGGTGGAGCGCGAGCTCACGCTCACCCAGTTCGCCGTGGCCGGCGCGACGGGGGAGATCACCTACCTGGTCCGCCCGCCGTACTCCTCGCGCGTCGACGCCCTCGACGACGAGGACTACGACATCGTCCAGAGCCTCGGCAAGGACGGGTACATCACGGCCCTGACGGACTTCGACAGCCGGGACTGGGAGCGCAAGGGCGTCGACCGGATCGTCGCCGCGTCCACCCCCGAGAACGACGCGGGCGGCTCGCTCCTCCTGCACGACGCCGGTGGCGAACGCTCGCAGACCGTCGCCGCGCTCGACCGGTTGATCCCGCAGCTCAAGGCCCAGGGTTGGACGTTCTCGACGACGAGCCAGGCCGTCGGCCTGCCCCCGGCCAACCACGAGGCCAGCACCTTCGACGTCGTCGCCGGCACCGTCCTGTTGGCCGCGACCGCCTTCTCCACCAGCGCGGTCCGGGTCCTCGAGTGGTGTCTGCTGATCGTCGGCGGCCTCGTGGTGCTGCGACTGCTGATCATGCTGGTGGTCGCGGGCCGGCAGAAGCGGCGGACCGACCGCATGACGAGGGATCCGAACCGGCCCGTCTACACGCGTCCGGTCTCGGTGATCGTCCCCGCGTACAACGAGAAGGAGTGCATCGAGCAGACGGTGCGCTCGATCGCGGCGGGGGACCATCCCGTCGAGATCATCGTGGTCGACGACGGCTCGACCGACGGCACGTCGGACATCGTCGAGCGGATGGCGATGCCGAACGTCCGGCTGATCCGCCAGCCCAACTCCGGCAAGCCCGCCGCCCTCAACACCGGCATCGCGGCGGCCCGGAACGAGGTCATCGTGATGGTCGACGGGGACACGGTCTTCGAGACCTCGACCGTCCGGCTGCTGGTGCAGGACATGGTGGATCCGGAGGTCGGCGCGGTCGCGGGCAACGCGAAGGTGGCCAACCGGAACACCCTCGTCGCCAAGTGGCAGCACATCGAGTACGTGATGGGCTTCAACCTCGACCGCCGCGTCTACGACGAGTGGCGCTGCATGGCCACCGTGCCCGGCGCGATCGGCGCGTTCCGCAAGTCCGCGCTGCGCCAGGTCGGCGGCGTCAGCGAGGACACGCTCGCCGAGGACACCGACCTGACGATGGCCCTGAGCCGCGCGGGCTGGCGGATCACCTATGTCGACAGCTCACGCGCCTGGACCGAGGCGCCCGCCACGTTCACCCAGCTCTGGCGCCAGCGCTACCGGTGGAGCTACGGGACCATCCAGTCGATGTGGAAGCACCGCTCGGCGGTGACGGCCAAGGGCCCGTCGGGACACTTCGGCCGGGTCGGGCTGTTGAACCTCGCGCTGTTCCAGGTGCTGCTGCCGCTGCTCGCGCCGCTGGTGGACGTCTTCCTCGTCTACGGCCTGTTCTTCCTGGACCCGTGGGTCACGCTGGCGGCGTGGGGCGGCGTGCAGCTGATCCAGCTGCTCTCGGCCGTCTACGCGTTCCGGCTGGAGAAGGAGAAGCTCGGAGTGCTGTGGCTGCTGCCGCTGCAGCAGATCGTCTACCGCCAGCTCATGTACGCGGTGCTGATCCGCTCCGTCGTCACGGCGGTCACCGGGATCCGGCTGCGCTGGCAGAAGCTGCGGCGGACGGGTGACTTCGGCGGGGTGCCGGTGGCGTCCGGCCCGAAGCCGCTGCCGCCGTCGGTGGAGGTGTACACGGGCTCGTTCCAGGCGGTGGTGCCCGGTGCGCGCCGACCGGCCGAGCCGCACCCTGTCCGTGCGACCGTGCCGCCCCGGGTCCCACCCCACGGCTGAAACTCGCCGTTCATCGCAGCGTCATATACATCACCCTTCACCGCGATAACACTTTCTTCACCCGATCGAGCTACTGGATGAACGCCCCTAGGCCTATATGGCCGAGGGAGCGGACATCCCCCGAACGTGGTGAAGGTGGCGACAACGATGGAGTCCGAGAGCGCGTGGCAGTACGACGCGCCGGAGGCTGACGCTCCGACGGTCGAGATCCCGGTGGTACACAGGCCCGTCTTCGTCGACAGCACCGGCCGCAGGACGCGCCGGGCCAAGGCCGTGGCCTACATGGTGGCGACGGTCTGCATCGCGATGTTGGTGATGGTCGGGGTGAGCGTCGTCGCGGGCCAGCGGACGCCGATGCTGGAGCTGCCGTTGCTGGGCGGCACGGCGAACGCGAGCACTCCGTCGGAAGGCACGGTGGGCCTCGCCGGACCCGCCGCCGCAGTGGGGGCGGCGGACGACGCCGCGGGCCGGCCGACCGGTCTCCTGCAGGTCCGGAAGACACCTCCGACCGTCCGTACCCGCGTCCCTGCGGCTCCGGTCTCGGTCGAACCGCAGGCTTCCCGCCCGCCGGTCGTACCGGTCGCACCGGCTCCGGTGGTCACACCGAAACCGACACCGGTGACGCGGCCGACCACCGCACCACCCGTCGTACCTCCGGTGACGCCGGCGCCGACACCTGAAGGTGAGCCGAACCCGCCGCCGACGACCGTCCCGCCGACGACCGAACCACCGGCTACGACGACCCCGGAGACCACCGCGCCGGAACCCACCTCTGGCGACTCCACGCCAGCCTGACGAGCACGCCGGGGACCGGGGCGAGGCGTCGGGACGGGTGGGTGCCGGGCGCGGTCAGAAGGAGAGCAGGCCGGCGCCGAACAGGGCCCCGACACCGAGCACGAGCAGCGCGCCGACGCTCCCGGCGAGGAGCACGACCTTGTGCCCGGCCCCGTCCCTGCGGCGGCCGACGAGCTCGGCAGCCTCGACCCAGGACGTCGGGCCGACGGGCGCCTCGGCCGTCCAGTACTCGCGGAGATCCAGGGACTGCGCAGGGATCGCGGTGAACTCGATGGTCGCGGGCTCGATGTCCGGGAACTGGGCGGGGGCTGTCGTGGTGCGCATCGGGTCCTCCAGCGGGTCTCTGTACTCCTCTGTCGCGGCCACCCCGGACCTCGTTATGGGGCCGCTCGCCGGTTCATCAAGACTGATGACTAGCCCGAACGGCGTAGCCGCTCCTGGACGTTCTGGCTCAGCGATCACCGCTCATCTGCACATTCGCCCCGGGCGGCACGGAACCCTGAGCCGGAGCGGACGTCGACGTCCCCGGTGGTTCCCCCACCGTCCGCAGCAATATCACACGTGCGTAATCTCGCCTCCGTATGGTCGACTACACCCATCCGATACGGAGGTGGTCGCGCGTGCCGGAACGACAACTCCACCCCATCGACACCGACCCCGAGCCAGGGGAAGTGTCGGGGGCCGTGCCAAACCTGTGCGCGGTCCCGACGGGGTCCAGGGTTCTGCTGTTGAACGCGAGCTTCGAGCCGCTGGCCGTGGTGACGGCCAAACGCGCGATCGTGCTGATGCTCGCGGGTAAGGCGGAGTGTGTGCAGGCCGCGCTCGAGGGCGCCGCGTTCCACTCCGAGAATCTCACTCTCCCGTGGCCGTCGGTCATGCGGCTGTCCCGCTACGTGCGGGTTCCCTACCGCCGCGCCGTCCCCATGACCCGCGCGGGAGTGCTCCGCCGTGATCTGCGCAGATGTGCGTACTGCACCAGGAAGGCAGACACGATCGACCACGTCGTCCCGCGGAGCCGCGGCGGTGGGCACACCTGGGAGAACTGTGTCGCCGCCTGCAGGGCGTGCAACTCCAAGAAGGCGGACCGCCTGCTCGAGGAGCTCGGCTGGACGCTGAAGACCAACCCGAGGCCCCCCAGCCGGGCCGCGGGCGGGGTGCTGGTGCTGGCCGTGGAACCGCTGCCGGCCTGGGAGCCCTGGCTCAACGTCGCCGCCTGACGGGCACGGCGGACCACCGCTCGTAACGAGCCCTCCTGCGCGGGCGAGCCTCCCTGCGGAAGTCCGGTCGGACGGGTTCGGACTGCGGACAGTGCGGGCCGCAGGAGTGCGCAGCGTTCATCCCCGCCGGATGATGAAACGGCCCGCCCCGGGAGGGGCGGGCCGTTCCTGTACTGATCGGGGCGGTGGACCGATCAGTACGCCACGCCGCCCCGTGGAGCGTGGGGCGGAGGTCCGTTCTGACCAGGAAGTCGCCCGCCACGCTCGGTTCGTTAACCGTCACTCCTGCGCATACCCAGACTTGATGAGAACCTGATCGCTCTTTCGGTTTGATGGGTGGTGCAGGCCGGTGCGCGTCCGCGAGGGTGGGGCGCACGGGACGTCGGGGGACGAGATCGGACAGCAGGACATGGCAGCAGGCGACACAATCGTCGACGTGGGACGACACCGGCAGCGGACGGAGACCTTCCGCCTGGTGTACGTGTGCACGGGCAACATCTGCCGGTCCCCGGTCGCCGAGATCATGACGCGGCACCTGTTGATCGGGAAGCTGGGAGGCCGCCTGGCCTCCCGGTTCGACGTGTCGAGTGCCGGCGTGAGCGCGGTCGTCGACTCCCAGATCCACCCGGACACCCGGGAGGAGCTGACGCCCTGGGGGCTCGACGGCGTGATCGCCGGCCGGTTCCGTGCGCGTCAGCTGCGCTCCGCGATGGTCCGGGAGGCCGACCTCGTGCTCGGCGCGAACCCGCGGCACCGCAGCGCAGTCGTCGAGCAGGCCCCCGAGGGAATGAAGACGGCATTCAGCATCCGGGAGTTCGCGCTCCTCGCCGAGGCGGTGGACCCGGACGTGCTGCCGCTGGACCCGATCACCCGCGCGCACGAGCTCGTCGAGCAGGCGCGGCTGAATCGAGGCCTGGTGCCGATGGATCCGGAGGAGCTCGAGATCCCGGACCCGATGGGGCGGTCGCAGAAGGCGCACCACGAGGCGGTGATGCTGATCGTGGACGCGGTGGCGCGGATCGTGAACCTGATGGTGCCGACGCGGCGGTGAGCAGGAGCCCTCGGCGCCGTACTGCCAGGGGCCGCCACCGGGACGTCGACGGTCGATGAGGTCTCAGGGGGCTGCAACGAGGTCGGCCCGCCCTGGGTTCCAGGACGGGCCGGGCGAGGAGTGAATGCGGGTCAGTAGGCGCCGCCACCCTTGACGACCACGCCGACCGTCTTGGCGAGGATCTTGGCATCGAGCAGGGGGCTCCAGCTGTCGACGTAGGTGGCGTCGAGGGCGATGGACTCGTCCCAGCCGAGGTCGCTGCGGCCGCTGACCTGCCAGAGGCCGGTCATGCCGGGCTTGACGAGGAGGCGGCGGGCGGCGGTGGGGCAGTAGTGGCCGACCTCGCAGCGCAGGGCCGGGCGGGGGCCGACGAGAAGCATGGTGCCGGCGAGGACGTTGAAGAGCTGGGGGAGCTCGTCGAGGGAGTACTTGCGGAGGAAGCCACCGACAGCGGTGATCCGCGGGTCGTTGCGCATCTTGAACAGCGGGCCGGCGCCGTCGTTCGCCGCGTGGAGGGCGGCGAGCTTCGCCTCGGCGTCGACGACCATGGAGCGGAACTTGATCATCCCGAAGTCGCGGCCGTCGAGGCCGACGCGGTTCTGGCGGAAGAAGATCGGGCCGCCGTCGAGCTTCACGGTGATCATCACCGCGAGCAGGACGGGGAGCAGCAGGACGAGGACGATGAGTGCGCCGAGGGCGTTGAGGACCGTCCAGGCGGGGCCGGGGCGCCGTGCCGGGGCGACCTCGAGGGCGATGTGCGCCGCGCTGGTGCGCGGCGCGATCGGAGCCTCGACGACCCGGACGGCCTTGGTGCGAGGGGCCGGGATCATGGTCTCGACTGCGGCGGTCATGCTGTGTCTCCCCGAGCTCGGTGTGCTCGGCGGCCCGGTGTGGCGCCGCGTTCACTGGCCTGTCGTGGATCACTCGAAGGTCATTAGCCGCCTCGTTCGGACTTCAACAGAATTGATGACCTTCGACCGGAAGGCGTAAGAGGCATCCGCCATGCGGCGGAACGCCTACCCTGCCCCTCAGCAGGCCCCACGGCTCTTGATCACGGCGCCGACGGTCTTCCAGAGGATCGTGAAGTCCAGTGCCATGGACCAGTTCTCGACGTAGCGCAGGTCGAGCCGCACGGACTCCTGCCAGGAGAGGTTGCTGCGTCCGCTGACCTGCCAGAGCCCGGTCATCCCGGGACGCACCAGCAGCCGGCGGCGCGCGGCGTCCTCATAGGTCGCGACCTCGGCGGGCAGCGGCGGGCGCGGTCCGACCAGCGACATGGAGCCGCCGACGACGTTGAGCAGCTGGGGGAGCTCGTCGAGGGAGTACTTCCGGAGCAGGGTGCCGATCTTCGTGATGCGCGGGTCGTGCGTCATCTTGAACAGCGGACCGGCGCCCTCGTTGGCCTCGGCCAACTCGGCAAGCCTGGCCTCGGCGTCGACGACCATCGAGCGGAACTTGACCATCCGGAACGTGCGCCCGTTGCTGCCGACGCGTTCCTGCTTGAAGAACACCGGCCCACCGTCCGCACGCACGGCGATCGCGACGGCGATGAACACCGGCGCGATCAGCAGCAGCAGGAAGCCGGCGACGGAGCGGTCCATCGCGGCCTTCAGCGCGCGGGAGACGCCGGTGAACCGGGGCTTGGACAAGCGCAGCAGCGGCAGCCCATCCACCGGGGTGATGTGCATGCGGGGGCCGGCGATCTCCATCAGGCCGGGGTCGACGGCGAGCTCGGCGTCCGTGCCCTCGAGCTGCCAGGCGAGGCGGTGCAGGCGGGCGGGGCCCCAGCCGGGGGCCGGGGAGACGGAGACGACGCCGTAGCCCTTGGCGCGGACTGCGGTGTTGACGGAGTCGAGGTCCCCGACAACGGGGATCCCCTCGACGGTGTCGCTGTCCTCCGGCCCGCGGCCGGTTGGCGTGCAGGCGCCCGTGACCCGCCAACCGAAATGGGGATCGCGGCGGGTGCGGCGCACCATGTCCGCCACCGACTCCGGGCTGCCGACGGCGAGCACGAGATGCTGGCAGCGGCCCTTGCCACGCTGGTGGTGCAGCCACTTGCGCAGCCCGAACCGGCCGAGGACGAGCAGAACGCCGGTCAGCGGCACGATCAGGAAGACCCAGATCCGCACCGAGTCGACCATGAGTGCGAGGCCGCCGAGGGCCAACAGCACCGCAGCGCCGACCACGGCCCGGCCGAGTCCCTTGAACTCTGCACTGCCGTTCCCGAGGACCCGCCGGTCCCAGGCGCGGCAAAGGGGGAGCGTGCCGACGAGCAGCGCTGCGGCGATCAGGCCGCACACGATCCTCGCCCGGTCCGCGGCCTCGGCGCCCGCCAGCCCGGCGAGCACCGCGATCGTCGTCGTCACGACGACGATCACGAGGTCCGTCGCCACGACGAGCTTCGCGAAGCGCCGCTGCCATCGAGCCGGCGGCGCGCCGTACGAGGTCCCGCGGGCGACGCCTGCGGCCCGCGGAGAGGGGATGACGGAGAAGCGACTGATCGGCCGTGCTGCGCCGGCGGCCGGCGTCTGGGGACCGCCGACCGTCTCCGGATTCGTGCTCACTACGTGCGCTCCCCGCGGGTGCTCAATGACAGAGGTGTCGCGGTATGCACTCGCGCATGGCCAGGGGAATTCCGCGTCTTGCGGGATGGTCACACGCGATTACCGCACTGATGTCCTCTTCGCAGCCCGCGCAGGCAGCGTTACCCTCTGTGCGCAAGTCATTGAAAATTGGTCCATTCGGCCCACTGGTCGAGCGGCTTGCCTGCTTCGCGCCGTGACCTTGACTGCACCTTGCGTCAGTTCAGGACACCAACGTGGACCTGACGGTCCGGGTGGTCAGCGTGGGCAGCGAGTCGGTTCAGGTGCGGGTCTGGTGCCGGTGGAGGCCGGGTCATCGCCGTCCGGGCCGGGGAGGACCGTCGGTGCTCCCCGGCCTACGCACCAGAGTCAGCCCCGGCCTGCTGCCAGGCCCGCCCGCTCGACGGCGTCGCGGAGCGCGGTCCGTTCGGCCTCGCCGATGGGCTGCAATGGCGGGCGGACGTGCGCGGCGTCGATCCGTCCCAACAGTTCCAGGACGACCTTCATCCGGTTGTGGCCGTCGAGGAACGGGTCCCCGTAGCAGGCGTCGGAGAGCGGCCGGATGCGTTCCCAGACCCGGCGCGCCTCCGTGAGGTCCTGCTTCTCCACCGCCCGCCACAGCTCGACGTGCAGGTCGACGACGACGCTGCCATGCCCGGACAGGATGCCGTCCGCGCCCAGCACCAGCGAAGCCAGCAGCGACCGGCTGAAGCTGGACAGCACCGAGATCGGCTTGTCGAGCGCGCGCAGCGCCCGCAGATTGCGCTCGTAGACGACGATGTCGTTGGACCACTCCTTGATCGCCACTACGTTGTCGATCTCCGAGCAGATCTTCACGATCGCGTCGGTGCCCAACCGCAGCCCGGAGGTCGCCGGGTAGACGAAGGCGATCATCGGCAGGCCGGTGGCGTCGGCGATCTGCGCGTAGTGCGCGAACGCCATCTCCGGGCGCAGCTGCGAACCACCGTCGAACACCACCGACGGGAACACGAGCAGTGCGTCCGCACCCGCAGCCTCCGCGTCGGCGGCGATCCGGGCCGCCTTGGCCGAGCCGTCCTGATACACCCCGGAGATCACCGGGACCTGCCCGGCGACCTCGTCGAGCACGATGTCGAGCTGCCGACGCTGCTCGTCGGCGGTCAGCGTGGCCACCTCCGAGGCGTGCGCGTTGGTGGTGATGCCCGCGACGCCGTCGACGTCGAGCAGCGCTCGCAGATGCCGGCGCAGGTTCGGCTCGTCGATCTCGAGGTCGCTGGTGAACGGGAGCAGATGGGCCGGGATCACACCGCGGAACGAGACCATCGTGGTTCTTCCTC
Organism: Pseudonocardia sp.; assembly: GCF_025465255.1. Taxonomy (GTDB): domain Bacteria; phylum Actinomycetota; class Actinomycetes; order Mycobacteriales; family Pseudonocardiaceae; genus Pseudonocardia. Next base: position 4,768 of record NZ_JAODNI010000143.1, on the reverse strand, counting down.
TCGAGGGTCAGTGCATGAGCAGGCCGCCGGTGATGTTCACCGACTGGCCCGTCATGTAGTCGGACTCGGGACCGGCCAGGAACGTGACCACCCGGGCCACGTCGTCGGGCTTGCCGACCCGGCCCATCGGGATGGCCTTCGCGCGCTCCTCGGCCGTGGACAGGTTGAGGTCGCGGCTCATCGCGTCGGCGACGTCCCGCAGCTTGGTCTCGAAGATGGTGCCCGGGCAGACCGCGTTGACGTTCACACCGTCCGCGGCGACCTCCATGGCCAACGATTGGGTCAGCCCCATGACGGCGGCCTTGGACGAGGAGTAGGCGCCGTAGTTCGGCTTACCGATCTTGCCGAACCACGACGAGATGTTGATGATCTTTCCTGAGCCCCGGGCCCGCATCCCCGGTACCGCCGCCTTGCAGCACAGGAACACGCCCTCGACGTTGACCGCGAAGATCTTCCGCCACTCCTCCACCGGGGTGTCCTCCACCCGGGAGACCGTGATGATGCCGGCGTTGTTGACCAGGATGTCCGGAGCGACGTCGGCGTCCCCCCGCCACCGCGCCACCTCGGCGAAGGCGCGTTCGACGCTGTCCGGGTCGGTGACGTCCACCCCGATCGCGGTGGCGTCGTCGCCGGCCTCGCGGATCAGTGAGACGGTCTCCTGCGCGCCGTCGGTGTTCGCGTCGAGCACCGCGACCGCGGCGCCCTCGGCCGCCAGCCTGCGGGCGATGGCGCGTCCGATGCCGCCGGCGCTGCCGGTGACGACGGCGGTGCGGTCCTTCAGGTCGTACATCGTTGTCCTCTCGAGAGTTCGGGTGGGTCAGGCCGGGCGTGGGTCGGTGACCGCGGCGCGCGCGGCCAACCGCCCGGAGACGAAGGCCCAACCGAGGTGGTTGCCGTGGCCCTCGAGCAGCAGTCCGCCCTGGCCGTTGGAGCCGGCGGCGTAGAGGCCGGGTACGGGTACGTCGGCCTCGTCCAGGACACGCAGGTGCTCGTCCACCGCGAGCCCGCCGTCGGTCATGACGATCCAGCTCTTGACCGACCCGAGCGCGACGAACGGTCCCCGGGCGCAGCGGGGCGTCCCGTCGGGAAGGACGCCGGCGTCCGCGGCCGACGCCGCGAGCCGATCGGCCGGGACACCGATCTTCGCCGCCAGCTCGGGCAGCGTGGCGGCCTCGTGGTAGATGTCCTTGCGGTTGCGCCGGTAGTCGTCCATGTAGGCGTAGGCCACCCCGGGGGCGGTCGAGACGAACCGCGGCCACGCCGTGAAGGTCTCGGCGACGCGGCGGTCCAGGACGATGTAGCCCACCCCGTCGCGCTGCAGCGGCAGGTCGAGCCAGGGCTGCTTCGTCTCGTCGGTGAAGCGCTCGCCCTCCTGGTTCACCAGGATGGCGCCCTCGTGGTGCAGGTCCTGCGTCGGCGCGAGGTAGGACGTCGCGAACGCCATGATGAACGGGCGCAGCAGCCGGTCGGGCATGAACCGCAGGGCCAGCTGCATGATCGCGGTCAGCGGCTTCACCGGGGGCAGCCGCTGCACGAGCAGCTTCTTCGGCGGCGCCACGAAGCGCATCTCCGGGCCCCACAGCGACAGGTCGGCGTTGAGCAGCCGCCCGCCGGCCTCGATGCCCAGCCGCAGCCCGTCCCCGTTGCTCGTGGGGTTGATGCCCTCGACCCTGGACTTGTCCTCGCCCAGGTGCTCCCGCTTGAGCTCGACGCTGGAGCTGAAGTCGCCGGCGGCGAGCACCACCCCGCGGGTGCACCGGATGTGCAGCGTCGTGCCGTCGGGCCCGGTGCACTCCGCCCCCGCGACGCGACCGTCCTCGCGGATCAGCCGCGTGGCCGAGGTGCTGGTGAGGATCTCCACGCCCAGCTTCAGCGCGGCCCGCCGCAGCCAGTGGATGTACGCGCCGGCGTTGGGCAGCACGTTGTGCATCCGCGGGTGGCGGTTCGGCGGCTCGGGCATCGGCCCGAAGAACGCGATGCCCAGCGACTGCAGCCAATGGACGGTCTCGCCGGTGTGCTCGACGTAGCGCCGGCGCAGCACCAGGTTGTCGCGGTGCACGTTCTCCCCGGCGAAGGCCCCCATGTCCTCGAAGTGCTCGTCGAGGGAGTCCCGGATCCCGTTGCGGCGCTGCAGGTCGGTCAGGCTGGCCGACACCGACCCGACGGCCCGCGCCGACGTGCCGCCCAGCTCGTCGTTCTTCTCGACGAGCACGACCCGCGCGCCGAGCTGGGCCGCCTGTACCGCGGTGGCGAGGCCGGAGCCGCCGCCGCCCACGACCAGCACGTCCGTGTCGCGTTCCTGAATGGTGCCGCTCACCGGCGCGCCTCCACCTTCGCTTCGTACTCGGCGTCGATGTCCTCGAACGCCTGGCCCTTCGTCTCCCGCGCCGCCAGCGCGGCGACCAGGGTGATCAAGCACGTCACCAGCACGTAGATCGCGATGGGCGTGGCCGACCCGCTGCGCCGGAACAGCTCGAGGGCGATGATCGGGGCCAGCGAGCCCGCGAAGATCGACGTGAGCTGGTAGGCGATGGAGACGCCGGAGTAGCGCACCGGCGTCGTGAAGAGCTCGGAGATGAACGCGGCCTGCGGGCCGTACATCGCCCCGTGCAGCACCAGGCCCACCACCATCGCGATGACGATGTTCACCGTCGTGCCGCCGTCCAGCAGCCGGAAGAAGGCGAAGCCCCAGATGGCCATCCCGGCCGCGCCCACCGCGTAGACGGGACGGCGGCCGATCCGGTCGGACAGCGCGGCGAACAACGGGATGACGGCGCACTCGGCCGCGGCACCGACCAGCAGCGCGTTGAGGATCAGGCTGTTGCTCACGCCGCCCGTCTTCGCGTAGGTCAGCGAGAACGCCGTGATCACGTAGTAGGCGATGTTCTCCCCGGTCCGCAGGCCCATGCCGATCAGCAGCCCGCGCGGGTGCCGGCGCACGACCTCGACCCCCGGGATGTGGCGCATCTCCTGCTTCGTCTCCGCGGCCTTGCGCTGGGCCTCCCGGAACACCGGGCTCTCGTCCACGGACTGCCGGATCCAGTAGCCGAGGGCGACGAGCACCGCGGACAGCAGGAACGGGATCCGCCAGCCCCACGACGCGAAGGCCTCGTCACTCTGCACGGCGGCGAGGATCGCGAGCACGGCCGCGGCGAGCAGATTGCCCGCGGGCACGCCGACCTGCGGCCAGCTCGCCCAGAAGCCACGCCGTCGGGGTGTGCCGTACTCGGCGACGAGCAGCACCGCGCCGCCCCACTCACCGCCGACCGCGAAGCCCTGGATCAGCCGCAGCCCCACGAGCATCAGCGGCGCCCACACACCGACCTGGGCGTAGGTGGGCAGCAGCCCGATGCAGAAGGTCGCGACCCCCATCATGATCAGGCTCGTCATCAGCAGCTTCTTGCGACCGATCCGGTCGCCGAAGTGCCCGAAGACGAGGCCTCCGATCGGACGGGCGATGAACCCGAGCGCGTACGTGCCGAACGCGAGCGCGGTGCCGACCAGGGGATCGGAGTCCGGGAAGAAGACCGTGTTGAACACCAGCGCGGCAGCGGTGCCGTAGAGGAAGAAGTCGTACCACTCGATCGTCGTGCCCACGAGGCTCGCGAGGACGACCCGGGGCAGGGAGTTGCGGGCCGCCCCGCTCTCCGTGACCGATTCGGATGTCGACGTCATGGCCATCTCACCTGCCGGCCGCGCGATGCGACAACTTCCTGCATGGGGGTCTCCTCACCGATCTCCGTCGATCCCGGAGGGGCCTCCGGTGTGAACCGACCCACTGTCTGATGCAGACAGACGCACCAACAAGCACCAACTCGGCCCAGCACTGTGCAGAATCGCCCAGTGCTCTCCGCCGACGACATGCAGTACTTCCTCGCCGTGGCCCGCAGGCGCCGGCTGACCCAGGCGGCCACGGACCTCGGCGTCGACCACACCACCGTGGGCAGGCGCATCACCGCGCTGGAACGCTCGATCGGACAACGCCTGTTCGACCGGACGCCCCGCGGCTGGATCCTCACCGACGGCGGGCGGCTGCTGATGGGGCCGGCCGAGCTCGTCGCCACGGCCGTGGCCTCGGCCCAGGAGCTACTCGGTGGCCGAGGCGGCCTCACCGGCACCGTCCGCACCGTGTGTCCGGACGGTTTCGGCGCCTTCCTCCTCGCCCCCGCGCTGGGCCGGCTGCACGACGTCCACCCGCAGCTGACGGTCGAGATGATCACCACCACCGCGCACACCGCCCACGTCGCGCAGACGGTCCGCGAGTTCGACGTCGCCGTGCTGCTGCACGAACCCTCGTCGCCGCGGGTGCTCGGCCGTCACCTCACCGACTACATGATCCGGCTCTACGCCACGCCCGAATACCTCGCGACACGACCACCACTGCGAACCGCCGACGACCTCGCCGAGCACGTCTGCATCTGGTACGTCGACCACCTGCTGGAGGTCGCCCCGCTCGACTCGATGCACCGGATGCTGCCCGCACCGGCGACCGTGCAGTCGACGAACCTGGTGGCGCACTGGCAGGCCGCGGCCGCCGGCGTGGGCATCGCCCCGATGCCGCAGTACATCGCCGTCGGAGACCCGCGGCTCGTCCCGGTCCTACCGGAGATCGAGTTCCGCGGCAGCTACTGGCTCGCACTACCCCGTGAGCACGCGCGACTGGCGCGGGTCCGCGCCGTGGTCGAGTTGTTGGAGCAACTCGTACAGGAACGGGCGGACGACCTGACCGGACCGTCCGGGTCACGGCGCCCCTGATCGTCATCTCGAG
>NZ_JAODNI010000122.1 GCF_025465255.1 Pseudonocardia sp. | reverse complement strand
TTCTGGCCTGGCAAGAAGGCGCCGACCTCGAAGCGCCCTGCCGCGATCTCGTCGAGAATTGCTGCGGCGAGCTTCTCGTACGGGTACCTCGGCTCCCGGAGCGGCGACCGCGACTCCAGCGGCCGAGCGGGCATCCGGGAGAACAGACTCGTCGCGGCGCGCTGGTCGGACTCAGACACCCACGCCGCATAGACGCGCAGCGTCGTCGTCCCGCCACCCGCGTGTCCAAGACGCCCCGCGACGGTGCGTACGTCGACGCCGGCGGCAATCAGCTCTGTGGCGGAGTAGTGGCGCAGCTTGTGGATAGAGGTCTGGATGCCGAGCCGCTTGGCGAGCTTGCCGTAGCGCTGGCTCACCGAGTCAGGAAGCAGATGGGTCGACCCGTCCGGGGCGAGAGAGAACAAGAAGGCGTCCGGCGACAGCTCAAGCCCCAGCTCGCCGGCTCGGCTCAAGCATCGATTCTGGTGCCCCGCCAAGAGTGCGACGGTCTCCGGATCGAGAGCGATACGCCGCTGCTGATGGGTCTTCGTGTCCTTCTCCCACGTCTGGCCGCTGCGTTGCCCGATGCTGCGCTCCAGCGCAAGAACGCCCGTGTTGAGGTCGACGTGGCGCCATCGGATGCCGCACAGCTCTCCACGCCGAAGGCCCGTCACCATCGCGACCCAGACCAACAGACCCCAGTCCGGGTCCTTCCACGCCTCGGCGAGGATCCGCGCAGCCTCCTGGGCGCTGGGCGGACGCGGGCTCGGCCGGGGCGCTGGCGGTGGCTCGGCTTCCATGATCGGGTTCGTGGCGAGCCAGCGCCAGCGGACAGCTCTTTTGAGTGCACCGCTGAGCACGAAGTGGACCTGCCGGATCGTCGACGCGCTAAGCGGCGTGCAGACGTGCGGCCGGCAACGTGGGTCGCATTCGTGTGCCCGCTCCGTGCGATGCTCGATGTAGGCACTGCGGTCGCAGTGATCCCGGCACCGCCGCAGCTCTGCGTAGAGCGAGTCGAACACCCCGGCATCGAGAGAGCCGACCGAGGCCCGGCCGATGAACGGGCGGATGTGCTTGTCCGCGTATCGGACATAGGTGTCCATTGTCGAGCGCTCCAGCGTCAGCAGCTCGAAATGCTGATCGAGTAGCTGGTTGACCGTGGCGCTCGTCTTCGGGTGCTTGCGCTCGTCGACCTGGTTCGCGAGCCGGCGCACAACCTTCTCCGCGTCGGCCCATGCGGTCGGGCCCGGCGGCACCACCTCACGGAGGTAGTGCCGGCGCTTCGTCACAGGATCGATCCCTGCGTACACCGACACACGGAGCGAACCGCTTGGGAGCTCGTCGATGCCTCCACGAGCCCGTTGTCTCCGCCGCGACGCACCCGCCATGGTGCGAACAGTACCGCCACTCGCACCACGTATGAATCCATGACACCGAGTCAAGTGTGGAGCGGAGAACGAACCTTGCTGGTCAAGCCTGGTGGGCCCCCGGGGGATCGAACCCCGAACCCGCGGATTAAAAGTCCGCTGCTCTGCCGATTGAGCTAGAGGCCCGCACCACCACCCACCCGCGGTGCGCGCGCCCAGCCTACGGGTCCACCACGGCCCGTCGCGCGGGACTCGCGCACCACGTCACACCCGCGGAGGGACCACGGGGGCGACACCCCGCGTCGCGTTCGAGCACAATGGTTCTCCGTGACCGCGCAGGACCTCGTCCAGACCCCCGCACCGCAGGAACCCGTGTCCCGAGCGACCCCTGTGGTGAAGCCGCTGCGCATCGGGCCCTACCAGGTCGACTCCCCGGTGGTCCTCGCGCCGATGGCCGGCATCACCAACCCCGGGTTCCGGCGGCTGTGCCGCGAGCAGGGTTCCGGGTTCTACGTCTGCGAGATGATCACGTCCCGTGGGCTGGTCGAGAAGAACCCGCTGACCCTGCGGATGATCGCGATGGACCCGGACGAGTCGCCGCGGTCGATGCAGCTCTACGGCGTGGACCCGGCAGCCATGGGGCAGGCCGTCCGGATGATCGTCGAGCGGGACCTCGCGGACCACGTCGACATGAACTTCGGCTGCCCGGTCCCCAAGGTGACCCGCAAGGGCGGCGGGGCGGCGCTGCCGTTCAAGCGGCGGCTGTTCGAGCGGATCGTGCGGGCCGCCGTCGACAACGCCGACGGGCGCCCGGTCACCGTGAAGATGCGGATCGGCATCGACGACGAGCACCACACCTACCTCGACGCCGGCCGGATCGCGGCGGACGCGGGGGTCGCGGCCGTCGCCCTGCACGCGCGGACGGCGTCGCAGCGCTACTCGGGTACCGCGGACTGGTCCGCCATCGCCCGGCTCCGCGACCACCTGCCAGCCGAGCTGCCCGTTCTCGGCAACGGGGACATCTTCAGCGCCGACGACGCGCTCGAGATGGTCCGGCGCACAGCGTGTGACGGGGTGGTGGTCGGCCGCGGCTGCCTCGGTCGGCCCTGGCTCTTCGCCGATCTCGAGGCGGCCTTCGCGGGCCGGCCGCTACCGATCCCGCCGACGCTCGGGGAGGTCGCGGTGACCCTGCGCCGGCACGCCGTCCTGCTCGGCGAGCACATGGGCGTCGACAAGGGGATCCGGGACGTCCGCAAGCACATCGCGTGGTACCTGAAGGGCTTCGCGGTCGGATCGGACGTGCGAAAACGTCTCGGCCTGGTCAACAGCATCGACGAGCTCGACGAACTCCTCGCCATGCTGGACCTCGACCAGGAGTTCCCGCCCGACGCCGAGGGCCCGCGTGGCCGTCAGGGCTCCCCGGGGCGCGTCGTCCTCCCCGAGCACTGGCTGGACGATCCGGAGGACCCCTCCGTCCCGTTCGGGGCGGAACTGGAGCACTCCGGCGGGTGAGCGCACCCCGGTGGTGATCTTGCCGACGGACGGTGCGAGTGTCTTCGCCCGGTCGGGTGGCGTGCCGCGCGAACGGGTGCGGTGATCCCATCCACCTCAAGAGTCCCCCGGGTCACGACGACATACCGGATAGGAGTCGGGGAGGTGATCGAGCGATGGACGCCGTCGGCATGATCCGCACGTTGCCGCACGAGGGCCGCGACGCCGAGCCGCGCCCGGCGGACGCACTGCCCCCCGACTCCCCCCGCGCCCGCGCCGCCCTGCACACCGCCGCGGCGGAGCGGCTGGCCCAGCAGCACCAGTGGCAGCAGGCCTACATGCACCTGCAGGCCGCGGTGGAGCTGCTGCGCAGCGGGGACACCGCCACCGGCACCCACGACGAGCTGGACCGCCTGCGTCGCGAGCACGCGGAGGCACGCGAGCAGTCGCGCCGGGACAGCCTGACCGCCTCCTACAACCGCCGCTACCTCGACGAGCGGCTCGCCGCCCTGCTGGGCGACCTCGACGACACGGCGCTGCGCACCACCGGGATCTGCGTCGCGCTCGTCGACATCGACCACTTCAAGCTGGTCAACGACACGCACGGACACCTCTTCGGGGACCGGGTGCTGCAGCGGATGGTCGCCGAGCTCGACGCGGCGCTGCCGGACGACGGCTTCTGCGCCCGCTACGGGGGCGAGGAGTTCGCACTGGTCCTGCCCGGACGGGCGCTGGGCGCCGCCGTGGACATCTGCGAGACGGCCCGCGAGCGCATCGCGCACCATCCGTGGTCCGATCTGCACCCGGAGCTGCGGGTGACGGTGAGCATCGGCGTCGCGCACGCCGTGGGCGTCCCGACCGAGGTCGAGCGGCTCATCGGCGAGGCGGACATGCTCCTGTACACGGCGAAGGAGGCGGGCCGCAACGCCGTCGCCTACCGCGCCGGGCACGTCCGGCTCGCGGGGCCGGCCAGCGGGCGGCGTTCGATCCCGCAGCCCGTCCGCACCACCGGCTGACCCCCGCACCGTCCGCCCGTGACGGCTCCGTAAACTCCCTCGAGGGGCGGACGGAGCCGGGAGCTGGCTCGGCCGCCCTTCCGTGTGTCCGGACGAGCCGCAAAGGGTCGGGAGGTGGCGTGCAGGAGCAGGACGACCGCGCTCCCCGCGACCCCGGCCCGGACCGTCGCCGCCGGCACCGGGACCCCGCCGACCAGGACGTCCCGGAATCGGACGGCGACGATGTGCTCGCGCGCTACGGGCTCCGGTCCCCCACCGCGGACCTGCCCCCGCCCGAGGCGGGCGGGCGGCGGCGACGTCCCGTTCCGCCCGCCGATCCGGAGGCGCAGAGTCCCGGCCCGCGCGGTGGCGGGCCGGCCCGGCGCCTGACGCGGCGCGAGGAACGCGAAGCCCGTGAGGCGGCCGCACTCGGCAGGCCCGGTGGTCCCGGTGGGCCCACCGGGGCACCACCGACGGGTCCGACGGCCTCCCGGCCGGGCTCCGCCACGCCCCCGCCCGCGAGCGCCCCCGCTCCCCCGGAGGGCCCCGCGCCGGCGGACCGGCAGCCGAACGGGGTCCGGCGGAACGGAGCCGCGCGCCCCCGGGTCCCGGGGGCGCCACCCGGACGTCGCCGGAACGGTTTCCGCCCGGATGGCGCACCTCCGCGCAATGCACCCTCCGGCGGCGGTCCGGAGAACCCGGACACGGTCCCTCCGCGGCCCCGCAACCAGCCGGAATCCGGCCGGCCGCCCTTCGCCGGCCGGCCCGGCGGCACCCCTCGGCCCGACGCGTTCGGCGGACCCGTCCCGGCGGCGCCGAGCCGCCTTGGCGCACCTCCCACCGTGGTCCCGACCTCGGCCGGCGCTCCCGCGGCGCCGGGCGCGGCCGAGGAGACCGTCCGCGTCCCCGCGGCCACCCCGACCGCGCCCCCGGCCGCCGAGACCGCAGCGCGCACGGCGGAGGAGGTCGAGGAGACGACCGCGCTCGCCTCCCGCGTCCGGCGCATCGACGAGAGCCTCACCCGGCTCACCGCCGCCCACGCCGGGATGGCACTGCAGACCCGGGAGGGCGAGGAGCCCGAGCCCGACGAGGACGAGTCCGCGGAGGCACCGGCGACCCCCACCCGTCGCCCCGTGCTCGCGGTGAAGATCCTCGTCGCCGCCGTCGCGTTCCTGCTGTTCGCGGGCACCGCGCTGAGCTGGGGCGCGTTCCGCTGGATGGAGTCGACCATCCGGCCCGTCGACGCGCTGGACCCCACGTCCGGCTCGATCGTCGACGCGGCGGCCCAGGCGGGCGACGACACCGTGGTGGTCCTCGGCACCGCCTCCGGCAGTTCGGGCGACACGGCGAGCACCGGCACCCGGACGGACACGGTCGTCCTCACCCACGTCGCCGCGAGCGGGGACCGGGTCGTCACCGTCTCGCTGCCCACGGACCTGGAGATCAACCGGCCGCCGTGCCAGCGCTGGGACCAGAACGCGGCCGCCTACCTGGACGAGACCGTCCCGGCCGAGACCCGCACGACCCTGGGATCCGCCTACGAGGTCGGCGGCCCGCGCTGCACGGTCCGCGCGGTGCAGCAGCTCACCGGCCTCGCCGTGACCCGGTTCGTCGCGCTGGACATGCCGGGGGTGAAGGACATGGTCGACGCCCTCGGCGGCGTCGAGGTGTGCGTCGAACGGCCGGTGGTCGACGACCGGCTGGGCCCCGTCGTCCCGCAGGCCGGCACCACGACCCTCGACGGCGAGCAGGCCGTCCGCTTCGCCGAGGCCTCCGCCGTCCCCACGGACTCCTCGCCGGCGTTCGGCCAGGCCCAGCGCCAGCAGCGGCTCCTCGCCGCGGTGTTCGGCGAGGCCCTGTCCACCCACGTGCTGCTCTCCCCCGGCACCACCCGCGACGTCGTGACGGCGCTGGGCCACAGCATGCTGGCGGACAACGCGGGCATGCAGGACCTGCTCGCCCTCTCCACCGCCCAGCGCCGGCTCGACGCCGACGGCGTCACGTTCGTGCCGCTGCCGGTGAGCGGTGTGCCGAACACCCGGGGCAACCTCGAGCTGCGCACCGGGGACGCGAACGAGCTGTTCAGCGCGATGCGGAAGGACCGGCCGCTGCCCGAGTCCGCGACGGCGCCGGCCGCCCGGTCCACCGCCGCCGCGCCGGACAGCGTCACCGTCGACGTGCTCAACGCCGCCGGCCGCGACGGGCTCGCCACCCAGATCGGGACGACGCTGCGCGGCCTCGGCTACGGCGTCGGGGCGGTCTCGAACGCGCCCGAGCCCTCGGCGGACACGGTGGTGAAGTTCTCCGCGGACCGCTCCGCGCAGGCGCAGGCGATCGCCGGTCTGGTGCCCACGGCCCGGCTCGTGCCGGACACCGGGACCAGCGGCTCGCTCCAGCTCGTCCTGGGCACCTCGTTCGACGGCACGGTGCGCACGCCGGCGCAGGGCGCGGTCGCGCCCGCGGCGCAGCCGGCCACCGCGTCCCCCGCGACCTGCGACTGAGCGGGCTCGTTGAACCGAGGGTTCACCCCCGGTTCATGTGCTGCTGCTGCCACGCAGGTCACATCCCTCTAGGGTGGTACACATGCGTGACGCTTATCAGGAGCAGCTCGACGGGCTCGCGGACGGCCTGGCCGGGATGTGCACCGACGTCGCCGTGGCGATGGAGAAGGCGACGCGCGCGCTGCTCGAGACCGATCTCCAGCTCGCCGAGCAGGTGATCTCCGAGGACCTCCAGATCGACACGATCCGCGACGCCGCCGAGGAGCGGGCCTTCGCCCTGCTCGCGCTGCAGGCCCCGGTCGCCACGGACCTGCGCATCGTCGTCGCCGCCATCCACGGGGCCGGGGACATCGAGCGGATGGGCGACCTCGCGCTGCACGTCGCGCAGGCCGCCCGGCGCCGGCACCCGCAGCCGGTGCTGCCCACGGAGATCGCCCCGTACTTCGCGGAGATGGGCCGGGTCGGGGTGGCCCTGGCGACCAAGGCCGGCGAGGTCATCCGGTCCCGGGACATCGAGGCCGCCGCGGCCCTCGAGGCCGAGGACGACGCGATGGACGACCTGCACAAGCACATGTTCAGCGTCCTGATGGACCGCAACTGGACGCACGGCGTCGAGGCCGCTGTGGACGTCACGCTGCTGGCCCGCTTCTACGAGCGCTACGCGGACCACGCCGTCGCCGTCGCGCGGCGGATCGTCTACGTCGTCACGGGGAGCATGCCCGGTCCGCTCGCCGTGTGATCCGTCCTCAGAGGTTTGACACGCCGTCTGTCCGGGGGACATGTGGTCATGTCCTCGCACACGTATCGCGTCACCGAGATCGTCGGCACCTCCCCCGAGAGCGTGGAGGACGCCATCAAGAACGGCGTCTCCCGCGCGAGCGAGACGTTGCGGCAGCTCGACTGGTTCGAGGTCACCGAGATCCGTGGCCACATGGCCGACGGCGCCGTCGACTACTTCCAGGTGGGTATGAAGGTCGGCTTCCGGCTCGACTCGTGACGTTCACCCCGCATTCATCCGATCCGGGTCCGCTGTCGGCCCGGGCTTCCTAACGTCACGCTGTGCGCGACTCCCTGGAAGCCCTGCTGGACCAGCTGGCCGACACCCTGACCCTGCTGGGCCACGAGGCCGCGATCGCCATGCAACGGGCGACGGCGGCCCTGGTCGACTGCCGGCTGCGGCTTGCCGAGCAGGTCATCTCGGGCGACACCGACATCGACGACCTGCGCACCCAGGTGGACGAGTTCGCGACGCAGGCCCTGGCGCTGCAGCAGCCCGTCGCGACGGACCTGCGCGCGGTCGTCGCTGCCATCCACGTCGCGTCGGACTTCGAGCGGATGGGCGGGCTCGCCAAGCACGTCGCCACGTCCGCTCGCCGCCGGTACCCGGATCGCGTCGTCCCGGAGTCCGTACAGCCCTTGTTCCGCAGCATGGGCGAGGTGTCCGTGGACCTGGCGCGCAAGGCGGCCGAGGTCGTCCGCACCCGCGACGTGCAGCTCGCCGCGGCGATCGACCGCGGGGACGACGAGATGGACCGGCTGCACCGCGAGCTCTTCGCCGTGCTGATGGACCCGGGCTTCGGCGGCGACGTCCAGGCCGCCGTCGATCTCACGCTGCTCGGCCGGTTCTACGAGCGCTACGCGGACCACGCCGTCGCGGTGTCCCGCCGGGTCGTCTACGTGGTCACCGGCACCCGGCCCGGCCCGCTGGCCGTCTGAGCACACGAAAGGGGGCCGCTACGACGCAGCGGCCCCCTTTTTCGCAGTGGACCTACGGCTCAGCCGAAGCGGCCGGAGATGTAGTCCTCGGTGGCCTGCTCGCCCGGGTTCGAGAACATCTTCGGGGTGTCGTCGACCTCGACGAGCCGGCCCGGCTCGCCCGTCGCCCGCAGGTTGAAGAACGCGGTCCGGTCGCTGACCCGCGCGGCCTGCTGCATGTTGTGGGTGACGATGACGATCGTGTAGTCCTTCTTGAGCTCCGAGATGAGATCCTCGATCGCCAGCGTGGAGATCGGGTCCAGCGCGGAGCACGGCTCGTCCATCAGCAGGACGTCCGGCTGCACCGCGATCGCGCGGGCGATGCAGAGACGCTGCTGCTGACCGCCGGAGAGGCCGCCGCCGGGCTTGCTCAGCCGGTCCTTGACCTCGTTCCACAGGTTCGCGCCGCGCAGGGCCCGCTCGGCGACCTCGTCGAGCTCCTTCCGGCCCTTGCCGCCCTGCAGCTTCAGCCCGGCGACGACGTTGTCCCTGATGGACATCGTCGGGAACGGGTTGGGGCGCTGGAAGACCATGCCGATCGTGCGGCGCACGCCCACCGGGTCCACCGACGGTGCGTAGATGTCCTCGCCGTCGAGCAGCACCGAGCCGTCCACCCGCGCGCCGGGGATGACCTCGTGCATCCGGTTGAGCGTGCGGAGGACGGTCGACTTGCCGCAACCCGACGGGCCGATGAAGGCCATCACGCTACGGGGCGCGACGGACAGGCTGACCCCGTCGACGGCGTGGAACTTGCCGTAGTAGATGTCGACGTCCTTGAGGTCCAGGCGCTTGGCCATCGTCTTGGCTCTGCTCTCTCACTTGGTCTTCGGGGCGGTGGCCTTGGCCAGCACCGCGGCGAGGATCTGGAAGATCGTGATGATCAGGATGAGGGTGACGGCCGCGCCCCAGAGCCGGTCCGCGCCGGCGGCGGTCGGGTTGCTGCGCTCGACCGTCATCATCAGCGGCAGCGAGGCCATGTTGCCCTCGAAGATGTTGAAGTTGATGAAGGGCGCGTACGCCACCAGGATCAGCACCGGCGCGGTCTCGCCCATGACCCGGGCAAGCGCCAGCACGATGCCGGTGAGCATGCCGGACAGCGCCGTGGGGATGACGACCTTCGTGATCGTCTTCCACTTCGGGACGCCGAGGGCGTACGAGGCCTCGCGGAGGTCGTCCGGGACGATCCGCAGCATCTCCTCGGTGGAGCGCACGACGACCGGCAGCATGAGCAGCACCAGGGCGAGCGACACCGCGAACGCGCTGCGGCCCAGGCCGAAGACCGAGATCCACACGGCGTAGACGAAAAGCGCCGCGACGATCGACGGCACGCCGGTCAGGATGTCGACCATGAACGTGACGGCCCGGGCCAGCCGGGTCCGGCCGCCGTACTCGACGAGGTAGATCGCGACCATGACCCCGATCGGCGTCGCGATGACGGCGCAGACGAGGCCCTGGAACAGGGTGCCGACGATCGCGTGGTAGGCACCACCGCCCGCCTGCCGGGCCAGCAGCCCGTTGAGGGACTGGCTCCACCACGCCGAGTTCAGCACCGAGGCGATGCCCTCGACGAGCACCGTGCCGATCACCCACACCAGCGGGACGAGGGCGATCAGGAAGGCGAGCGTGACGGCCCCGGTCGCGAGGCCGTTGCGGAAGCGCCGGCCGCCGCTGATGCCGATGAACGCGGGGGCCGTCGCCGGCCGCTGCAGTTCCCGCTCGGTGATCGTCATGCCTTGGCTCCGGACCGGGAGACGACCCACCGGGCCGCCGCGTTGACGATGAAGGTGAGCACGAACAGGACCAGGCCCGCGGCGATGAACGCGCCGGCGGAGAGGTTGTTGTTCAGCTCGGCGAACGACAGCGCGATCTTCGACGCGAAGGTGGCGCCGCCGTCGAAGAGGCTGCCGGTGAAGAACAGCGGCGTCGCCGCGAGGATGATCGTCAGCGCGATGGTCTCGCCGAGCGCGCGGCCCAGGCCGAGCATCGCGGCGCTGACGTAGCCCGCCTTGCCGAAGGGCCAGACCGTCATCCGCACGACCTCCCACTTGGTCGCGCCGAGGGCCAGGGCCGCCTCGATGTGCGCGCGGGGGGTCCGCTCGAACACCTCGCGCGAGATCGCGGTGATGATCGGCAGGATCATCACGGCCAGCACGATGCCGGCGGTGAAGACGGTCGCGCCGGCGATCTGCACGTTGCCGGGCGAGAAGAGGAAGAACCAGCCCAGGGTGTCCTGCAGCGCGAGCGCGAACGGCTGGAGAACCGGCGCCAGCACGAACAGGCCCCAGAGCCCGAAGATGATCGACGGGACGGCCGCGAGCAGGTCGATCAGGTACCCGAACGGCCGGGCGACCGACCGCGGCGCGTACTGGGTGAGGAACAGGGCGATGCCCAGCCCCACCGGCATGGCCAGGACCAGCGCGAACAGCGACACCTCGACGGTGACGAGCAGCAGGTCCAGGATGCCGAAGTTCAGGTTGTTCGGGTTCCCGGCGTCGAAGGTGCGGCCGGTGAGGAAGCTGCCCTGGTCGGCCAGGACCGAGGGAACGGCCTGGACCAGCAGGAACAGCGCGATCGCGGCGACCAGCGCCACGATGAAGACGCCGGACCCGGTGGCGAGGCCGCGGAAGATGCGGTCCCCGCGCTGCACGAACGTCCGGCCCGGGGCCTCACCGGGAGGGGTGGGGGGATCGGGAGTGGCGATGCCGGCCTCCGGGACGACGGCTGCGTCCACGCGGGCGGAGCCCCACCGGTCACCGGGGTCACCGGTGCCGGCGGGGCCCACCGTCGTGGTCGGATCGCTCACGGGAGGCGACACTGCGCGATGCAGCGGGTCGGGGGCGTTCCGCCCGTTGTCAGCGGCTGGGCGCTCACGTGAGCCTCCGTGGAT
Source organism: Pseudonocardia sp. (assembly GCF_025465255.1). Classification (GTDB taxonomy): domain Bacteria; phylum Actinomycetota; class Actinomycetes; order Mycobacteriales; family Pseudonocardiaceae; genus Pseudonocardia. The sequence goes on along the minus strand of NZ_JAODNI010000122.1, from coordinate 16,256 downwards.
TGTGCCGGGTGGTGCCCGATCCGAAGAGGATCAGGCGGGGTGGGACGGGTCTCAGGCGCTGGGCGCCGCGATGGCGTCGATCGCCGTGATCAGCTTCTGCTGGAACGAGGCCGGCAGCTTGGCGTAGCCGGCGTCGGGCAGGTTCGCCTGGCCGTCGGTCGCAGCCGTGGTGAGGAACGCCTTGACCGCCTTGGCGGTGGGGGCGTCGTAGCCCTTCGAGCAGACGATCTCGTAGGTCGCCAGGATCAGCGGGTACTGGCCGGCCGCGGTGGAGCCGTAGACCGACTTGAGGTCCAGCTTCAGGTCGTTGCCCTCGCCGGCGACCTGGGCCCCCTCGATGGCCTTGCCGACCGCGGTGTCGTCGAGCGCGACCGGGCCGCTGCCGCTGTCGATCTGCGCCATGCCGAGCTTGCTGTCCTGGGCGTAGGACAGCTCGACGTAGGTGATCGAACCCTCGGTGGCCGCGACGGCCTGCGCGACGCCGGAGGACTTCTCCGCGCCGGAGCCGATGCCGCCGGCGAACTTCTTGCCGGCGCCCTGGGTCCAGGCACCCTTCGAGGAGGCCTGCAGGTACTGCTGGAAGTTGTCCGTGGTGCCGGACTCGTCCGAGCGGAAGACGACGTTGACCGGTGTGGCCGGCAGCGTCTTGCCGCTGTTCAGCGCCGCGATCGCCGGGTCGTTCCAGGTCTTGATCTGGCCGTTGAAGATCTTCGCCGTGACCTCGCCGTTGAGCACGAGGCCGTCGACGCCGGAGAGCTTGTAGCCGATCGCGACCGGGCCGAACACCAGCGGGAGGTTCCACGCCGGGTTGTTCTGGCAGCGGGCCGCGGCCGGGGCGGTCTCGGTGTCCTTGAGCGCCGAGTCCGAGCCGCCGAAGTCCACGAGACCGGCGGTGAACTGCTTGACGCCCGCCCCGGAACCGGTCGGGTTGTAGGCGATGCTGGAGCCGGCGCACTTGGCCTGGTAGGCCTGCGCGAAGACGTCCATCGCGTTCTTCTGCGCGGAGGAGCCCTCGGCCGTCAGGTTCGTCTTGCCGCTGCAGTCGAGCGCGGGCGAGTTGGCCGCCGAGGCACCGCCCGCGGCCGAGCCGGCGTTGGGGTCACTGCCGCAGGCGGCGAGCACCAGGGCTCCGGCCGCGATGATGGCGAGTGCTCCGCCGTGCCGCTGGATCTTCACGTGCTTCCTCCGGAAGGCTCTACCGACGGCTCGGGGCGGCCGTTCGAGCCTTGACGCTAAGCAAGCAGGGTGGACGCATGTCCGCGCTTGGATGAACGCAGGATGAACACGTACGCGGCTGCGATCTTCGCCACCCGAACGGCACCCTCCCGGCGTCCGTACGGAGAACGGAAACGACACGCTGCGTGACAAGCCGTGATGGACGGCCCGAACGGGCGGAGCCGCGAGCCCTCAGCGGGTGTAGGCGACGTCCGAGGCGAAGACCGTGAAGCCGAGCTTCTCGTACACGCGGACGGCGGGGACGTTGTCCGACTCCACGTAGAGCAGGACGGTGTCCAACCCCCGCTCGTGCAGGTGTTGCAGGCCGGCGAGGGTCAGCACGTGCCCGAGGCCGCGACCGTGCGCCGCGGGGTCCACGCCGAGGACGTAGACCTCGCCCATCGCGGGTTCGGTGTCCGTCGCGGGGTGCACCTTCGTCCAGTGGTAGCCGAGCACCGGCCCGTCCGGTTGCGGGACCGCGAGCAGGAAGCCCGCCGCGTCGAACCAGTACTCGGCCTCGCGCTCACGGACCTGCGTCTCGGTCCAGCCGCCCTGCTCGGGGTGCCAGTCGAACGCGGCGTTGTTGACGCGCAGGAACTCCTGCTCGTCCGCGCCCACGACGAACGGGCGGATCCGGACGCCGTCGGGGACGACGAGCTCCGGCAACGGGCCCGCGGAGCCGGCGACGCGACGCATCTGCAGCAATACGCGGGCCCGGTCGAACCCGAGGTGCTCGGCGATCCGGGCGGCGGCGGGCTGGTCCCCGTGCGCCCAGACGTGCAGCGGGGAGGGCCCGGCCTCGTCGAGCGCCCGGGCGAGGGAGGTGCCGATCCCCCGGCCGCGGTAGACCGGGTGCGTGACGAGCTCGGCCGAATCCCCGTCGAGCTGCGCGTAGCCCTGCAGGGTCTCGCCGTCCCGGACCAGGAAGTGGGTCAGCCCCTCGCGGGCGCCGCCGCGGCGCAGGTTGAGCAGGAACTGCTCGGAGAGCGGGTCCGTGCCGTCCTCACGGGTGGCGGCCTCGGCGAGCGCGAACACCTCCGCGGTGCGGGCGTCGTCGAGTTCGGGCAGGGACCGTACGTCGCTCACGGGCCCGACCCTACGCGCCGGCTCCCGAAGGACGGAAAGCCACTTTCACGCCGATTCCGCGGCGTGAAAGTGGGTTCTCCCCTGTCGGGGCCGGGTTCAGAGCGTGCGGGAGAGGACGACTCGGTCCACGTCGTCGTCCGAGTCCGACTCCTCGGGCAGCGCGCCCGCCGGGACCCCCAGGCCGGCCCGGCTCGGCCGGACGAACTTGTAGCCCACGTTGCGTACGGTGCCGATCATCTGCTCGTGCTCGGGGCCCAGCTTGGCGCGCAGCCGCCGGACGTGGACGTCGACGGTGCGGGTGCCACCGAAGAAGTCGTAGCCCCAGACCTCCTGCAGCAGCTGGGCGCGGGTGAAGACCCGGCCCGCGTGCTGCGCGAGGTACTTGAGCAGCTCGAACTCCTTGTAGGTGAGCTCGAGCAGCCGGCCCTTGAGCCGCGCGGCGTAGGTGGCCTCGTCGATCACGAGCTCACCGAGCACGAGAGCCCCGCCGGCGGAGGCGGCGTCGCCACCGGGCCGGGACTTGAGCAGCCGCAGCCGCGCGTCCACCTCGGCCGGACCGGCCGTCGGCAGCAGGATCTCGTCGACGACCCACTCGCCGGAGACGGCCACCAGACCGCCCTCGTTCAGCACCGCGATGACCGGCACGTCCGTCCCCGTGCTGCCGAGCAGCCGGCAGAGGCTGCGGGCCGCGACCAGGTCCGTGCGGGCGTCCACCAGGACCGCGTCGTGCGGCCCGGCGTCGAGCAGCGCCGCGACCTCGGGTGCCGCGGTCCGGACACCGTGCGGGAGCAGCGTCAGCGCGGGGAGCACCGATCCGGGCTCCGTGTCCGCTGTCAGCAGTAGCAGTTCCACCGCTGGCCTCCTCTCCACCGGAGATGGTCGCGAACCCCACGCCCGGGGTCCGTCGGCCGGTCACGGTGGGCGGCGTCGACGCACCGATCGTCTCGTGCGACCCGGCGGGGTCCGTCGCACGATCGGTCAAGAATAGACAGGGAATGGCATTTTGGTTAACCGCGCGTCGTAGCTCACCCCGATCGGCGGGCCTGTGCGCTGCACGAACACCTGCCGGGACGGTGCGCAAGGCCCGGGAGGACACGATCTCGTCGCAACCGTCCACGCTCGTGACATCACGTGTCCGGGTGACAACGTGAAGCACCCGTGTCCCCACCCCTCGTCGGGGGCTTCGGGACCCCGCCTCTAGGTTTCTCCTCCGAAACCCTTGCGGGTCGGAGGTCGAGAGTGAAACGCCTGATCATCGTGCTGTTGGTGCTCCTGGGAGTGCTGGTGGCCGTGGACTACGGAGCCGCCGCGGCGGCCGAGTCCGCCGTGTCGCGCCAGATGCGCGAGCGGCTGGGACTCGCGGACGACCCGTCCGTCCGCATCAACGGCTTCCCCTTCCTCCCCCAGGCGCTGTCCGGGGAGTACCGCAGCGTGCAGGTCGAGGCCCAGCGCGTGCCCGTCGGCCAGCTGCGGCAGGTCGACGTCCGGGCCCAGCTGAACGACGTCACGGCGCCCCTGTCCGAGCTCCTCGGCTCCGGCCCGAAGACGCTGCGGGTGGCGAACGCCGACGGTTCCGTGCGCGTCGGCACGACGGACCTCGAGGCGCTCCTGCCCGGCGTCCGGAAGCTGACGATCGCGAACCTCGACGCCAACGCCCTCGACGCGCTCGTCCGGGACGGCGACGCCGACCCCTCCCTGCGCGGCCTGGACCCGGAGACGACGGCCCGGTTCGGCGGCACCGTCGCCGCGCTCGGCCAGGAGCTGGACGTCGCCGTGGTCGCCGAGCTGCAGATCTTGGACGGGAAGATGCGGATCGTGCCCCGCGACGTGCGGCTCGGCGACGTGCGGCTCGGCGACGCGGACGCGGATCCGTTGCCGGCGCCGGTCCAGTCCCTGATCGAGCGGCTCTTCACCGTCCAGGTCGATCCCGGAACCCTGCCCTTCGGGGTCACGCCCACCAAGTTCCGCGCCCGGGACGGCGAGCTGGAGCTGCTCGGCACCGCGCAGAACCTCGTGATCGGCGACGGCGGCGCCGTCACCACCGGCTGACTCGGGAATCCTCCGGCGCGCTCCGAGGTTGGCAGCCACATGGACACCGTCGGGTTGATCGTCGTGCTCGGCACGCTCGCCGTCGCGACCGTCGCCGGGCTGGTGCTGAAGGCCCGCGCCGGCCGGGTACGGGACACCGCCGCCGAGGGCGCGGGCGTCGACGGCTGGGCGCTCGCCGGGATGGCCCCGGGCGCCGGGCTGGACGTGCTCCTGCTGCAGCTCTCCTCGCCGGTGTGTACGCCGTGCCGGCAGACCGCCGCCGTTCTCGAGGACCTCGCCGTCCGCGAGCCGCGGGTCGCCCACGTGGAGATCGACGTGGCCGACTGGCCGGACGTCGCCCGCGAGCTCGGCGTCATGAGGACCCCCACCACGGTGGCCTTCGGGGTACGCGGCGTCGAGCTGCTCCGGGTGTCCGGGGTGCCGCGCGTCGCCGAGCTCGAGGGAGCCCTCGCCCGTGAGCTGGCGTGAGGACACCCGGACGGGTGTGATCCAGGTCGTGGGATCACGTTCCCGTGGACCGGACCTTTCGGTTACCCTCGCGTCCGTGAACTGGCCGCTGACCCGACGCCGCACAGTGGACCTGTGCCGTGTCGCAGGCTGCCTGTGTCGGTCCTCCTGATCCGGACGCCCACCCGTTCCACCCAGGAGACGCACCATGTCCGATCCCGACCCGGGGTCACCCACGCCCACCGGCACCCCGCTGCCGGCCGAGGCCGAGGCACCGGTCGACCCCCGCGGTGTGCGTTTCAACGCCGCCGTGACCGCGGTCGTCCTCGTGCTGGTGCTGCTCAGCGGTAGCGGGTGGCTCGTCGCCGCGCAGGCGCTCGTGTTCGCCCTCGGGGCGTTCGTCGGCCTGCGCTACGCGCCGTACTCCGTGCTCTACCGGGCGCTGCTCGCGCCGCGCCTCGGCCGGCCCACGGAGCTCGAGGAGGCCGCGCCGGTCCGCTTCTCGCAGACCGTCGGCTTCGTCTTCACCGTGATCGCCGCCGTCGGGTACCTGAGCGGCGTCACCGTCCTGGGCGTCGTGGCCACCGCGTTCGCGTTGGCTGCCGCATTCCTCAACGCGGCCTTCGGCTTCTGCCTGGGCTGCGAGCTGTACGCGCTCCTGCACCGCGGCCGTGCCGCGCGCGCCTGAGCCCGCGCTCGATCCGTCCACCGCACCACCACCATCAACACTGCTGGGAGCATTCACATGAGCCGCGAGGACGTCCTGGTCACCGCCGACTGGGCGGAGAAGAACCTGGGCACCGAGGGAATCGTGTTCCTCGAGGTCGACGAGGACACCGCCGCCTACGACGGCGGCCACCTCCCGGGTGCCGTCAAGGTCAACTGGACCACCGAGCTGCAGGACCCGGTGCGCCGCGACATCCCCACCAAGGAGCAGTTCGAGGAGCTCCTCTCGGCCAAGGGCGTGAGCAACGACGACACCGTCGTGCTCTACGGCGGCAACAACAACTGGTTCGCCGCCTACGCCTACTGGGAGTTCAAGCTCTACGGGCACGAGAACGTCAAGCTGCTCGACGGCGGCCGCAAGAAGTGGGAGCTCGACGGCCGCACGCTGACCACGGACGTGGTCGCGCCCGCGCGCGCCACCTACACCGCCAAGGACGCCGACAACTCGATCCGCGCGTTCCGCGACGAGACCGTCGACGCGATCGGCAACAAGAACCTGGTCGACGTGCGTTCCCCCGACGAGTTCTCCGGCAAGATCCTCGCGCCGGCGCACCTGCCGCAGGAGCAGTCGCAGCGGGCGGGGCACATCCCGTCGGCGATCAACATCCCGTGGAGCAAGGCCGCGAACGAGGACGGCACCTTCAAGTCCGACGAGGAGCTGACCGCGCTCTACGGCGAGGCCGGCTACGACGCGGGCAAGGCCACCATCGCCTACTGCCGCATCGGCGAGCGCTCCAGCCACACCTGGGTCGTGCTGCACGAGCTGCTGGGGCACAACGACGTCAAGAACTACGACGGCAGCTGGACCGAGTACGGCTCGCTCATCGGCGTGCCGATCGAGCTGGGCGCGGGCCGCTGATGTGCGGCGCCCCTGACCAGGCCGTGGCGCTTCCGCCCGGCACCGACCTGAGCAAGGAGACCGTCCTCGCGGGCCGCGTCGTGGCCGGCGGGCAGCCCGTCGGCGGCGCGTTCGTGCGCCTGCTCGACGGGACCGGCGAGTTCACCGCGGAGGTCGTCTCGTCGGCCTCCGGGGACTTCCGGTTCTTCGCCGCTCCCGGCACCTGGACCGTCCGGGCCCTGTCCCGCTCCGGCAACGGCCAGACCGTGCTGAACGCGGACGGCCCCGGCCTGCACCAGGCCGAGGTCGCCGTCGCCTGACGGCACCCGCACGACCCCGCCGCCCCCGGCCGTCCTCGGCCGGGGGCGGCGGGGTGTCCGGCGCACTCGGCCGCCTCTCCACGCCCGGACTAAGCTCCGCGGCCGTGCACTGGTTCTTCACCGGACTGCTGATCGCCGCGAGCGCCGGCACGGTCGCCTTCACCGGGCTGCTGCTGCGCCGGCTGTTCACCACCGCCCCGGAGGCCGCAGCGACCCTCACCGCGTCGTTCGCCGCCCCGGCTCCGTCGGACGAGGAGCCCACGACATGACCGAGCCCGACCCCGCCACCGATCCCGACCAGGACGGCCTCTCCACGATCTCCGGCCCCGCCAACGCCGCGCCGGACTCGGCCCGGCGCAACCGTCCCCAGTGGGACGACCTGCCGATCCCGGACGACACCGCGAACCTCCGGCAGGGCCCGGACCTGCACGAACAGTGCCTCGGTCTGCTCCCTCTGATCGGCGTCTGGCGCGGCACCGGCGAGATCGTCTACCCGACGATCGACGGCCCGTACTCCTTCGGCCAGCAACTCGTGTTCGCGCACGACGGCCGCCCGTTCGTCTCCTACGAGGCGCGCGCGTGGCTGCTCAACGAGGACGGGACGGTGCTGCGCCCGGCCGCGCGCGAGACGGGGTTCTGGCGCCCGCAGCCCGACGGCTCGCTGGAGGTCCTGATCGCGCACGCGACCGGGATCATCGAGGCCTGGTTCGGCGACCGCGGGGACATGCGGTCCTGGCAGATCGAGACCGACGCCGTGGTGCGCACCCCGACGGCGCAGGACGTCGTGGCGGCCAAGCGGCTCTACGGCCTGGTGAACCAGGGCGACCTGGCCTACGTCGACGAGCGGGCCATGATGGGCCAGGAGATGCAGCCGCACATGTCGGCGCTGCTGCACCGCGTCGTGGGGTGATCCCGGCCTAGCGTGCGTGCCGGGCCCCCGGCTCGGCGTCGCTGGGCCGGGGACCCCGTGCCGCGTCCGCGGACCGGGAGTCCACGCTCGAGGCGTCCGTGGACCGGTCGAGGGTCCGGCCCAGGATCGTCGCGACGTCGCAGGTGGGCCGGCCCGCGAGCTTCGCGACCTGCTCGACGCTCAGCCCCGAGTCGAGCAGCCGGCGCAGGACCGCGCCCAGTGAGGCCTGCTCCTGGCGGACGGCCTCGCTGAGCCGCTGGAGCGTGCCCTGGCTGCTGTCGAGGTCCACGGTGGCACCGACTGCCCGGTCGGGGTCCGTCAGCAGGACGGCGAGGAGCCGGTCGCGGACGGCGTTGCGGGACTCGTCCGTGGTGGAGTCGGGGGTCCGGGGCTCCGGGACGACCTCGGCCGGCGCGTCCGAGCCGGGCTCGTCCCCCGTGGGGGCGACGGCCTCGTCGGGCGACGACGAGTGCATGGCCCTGACCGCGCCGCGCTCCGCGGCCGCCGCGCGCACGGCGAGAGCGTGCTGGAGGGCCTCGGCGACCGCGCGGGTGGATCCGGGTACCGCCTCGCCCTGCGGCGGCTCAGCGGCGCCCTCGCGGGCCGCGGCGAAGTGCGCGGCGGTGTCGGTGGAGTGGCCCGTTCCGGCGGGCGCCTCAGCGGTGTTCCCGAGGTGCTCGGCGCGCGCGAAGCCGGCAGTGCTCTCCGGGCTGCCGGCGCTCTCGGCGTTGTCGAAGCTGCCGGCGCTCTCCGGGCTTTCGGCGCTTTCGGCGCTGCCGGGGCTCCCGGCGCCTCGCGAGCGCTCAGGCTCCGCGTGGCTCCTGATGAGCCCGGTCAGCATCGTGGGAGTCGGGCGTTCGTCGGTGGGGGCGAGGGCGTCGGCGACGTCGTCCGGCACGGGCTCGGCCCGCTCGGCAGCCACCTCGGTTCGGGCAGCCGGTACGTCGGTCCGGGGCGGCTCGGACCCGACTGTGCCCGTTCCAGCCGCAGGCTCGGCCCGCTCGATGACAGGCTGGATGATCGTGGACCAGGTTCGCTCGGCGGCGGGCCCGGTGCGCTCGGGCTCGATCCGCTCCGAGGCCGGCTCGGTCCGCTCCGTGGCGGGTTCGATCCGCTCAGCCACTGGCTCGATCCGCGCGAACTCGGCCCGCTCCGTACCCGGCTCATCCCCGACGGCCGTCCGTTCCACGGCGTGCGCGTTCTCCCATGGACGGCTCGTGATCGGCTGCAGCGCGGCCGCGGCGCCGACGATCGGCGGAGCGACGATCCGGGTCGGCGACGGCGAGGTGGCCGCCTTCGCGCCGGTTCCGGCGTCGATGTCGGCCGGGTCGGCGGGGGCAGTCTCTCCGGAGACGATCGGCGAGGGCGAGGCGTCCGGTTCAGCCGGAGCGTCCAGCTCGACCGGAGCGTCCGGGCCGGCCGGAGCGTCCGATCCGGCGAGGGCGTTCGATCCGATCTCCGTTGACCCGTCCGGCTCGGCAGGAGCGTCCACCGACCACCGCGGCTGCGGCGCGGGACGGACGGCCGGCTCTGTGTCCACCCGGGATTCGATGTGTTCCGGACCGGGAAGCGCGATCGTCTCGACACCGCCCGACGCTCCGACGGACGCCAGGGGCCGGAACGGAAGCGGGGACGTGCTCGCCTCCCGCACCGCGACCGCCTCCGCCACGGTCAGCCGCCGCGGCTCCGGCACGACCGTCGGCTCCTCCGACAGCGGCTCCTCCGACGGCGCCTCCACTGGCGCCTGCTCCGACTGTTCGACGGACGACGCCGCGGACGACGACGCTGCGGACGACAGGGGGACGAAGAGATCGACCCTGCCGTTGGCGGCCTCACCGGTCCAGTCCGCGTGGGTGACCTCGCGTTGCGCGGCGGTGTCCGGTGATGGCTTCCCGACGGCCCGAACGACCACCACGAACAACGCGATGATCAGCCCGACCGCACCTGCACCCAGCGGGACCAGAACGTCCGTCGAGATCGTTCCCTGCATGGCTGCGCACCGTACGCCGAAAACAGTCACGGTGAGCAGCGGAACTCAGCCGGAGCGTGACCCCGATGTCGAGCGGTCCGCCCGGTTCTGCTCCGCGCCCTGGCCGCTGCGGCCGTTGGTCGCGGATCCACCGGGCTTACCTCCACGATCGGCCGGACCGACGTCCTTCTTGGCGGCCTCCGAGCCTCCCGACCTGGGGTTCTTCGGCGGAGCATCCTTTGCGGAGGGGGCCGGGCCCGGACGCACCGCGCGCACGGCGACCGTCTGCTCGGCGCCCGGCTCGGGCCGTTCCTCGGTCTCCGGAGGCCGCCGGACGGGCATCAGACCGGTCTTCTCGGGGTCTGCGGACTCGGCGGACGGGGTCGCGTTTTCAGCCGATCCGGTGTCCCCTCCTCGCTTGAGGACAGGCACGACGGTGGTGCGCTCGGCGGCCTCCGTCGCCTTCGCAGGGGCGTCCTCGACGCGACCGGCGGGCTTCTCCTCGACGGACCGGCCGCCGTCGTCCTTCGGACGGAACACGTTCGGCTCCGGACGCGCCCTCGTTGCCGTGGTGCGATCCGCGTCGGCCTCGTGGGCACCCGGCCCGGGCTTCGCGGGGGCGGACGGGCCACCGCCGGCGTGCGCGCCGGGGAGCGGCTGTCCGGCCGCTCCGGGCTCGCCCGGCGGCGGAGCGGCGTGCGGCGGAGCGGCGTGCGGCGTGGGTCGCTGACCGCGCGGCGGCTGGGCCACGAACTGGGCCGTCGGCGCGGAGAGCAGCCCCTCGAGCTGCCCGCGCATCCGGGTGAGCTCGGCGACGACCTCGTCCCGCTGCCGGACGAGGTCCGCGAGCTCGGCCCGGGCCGTCTCGTTGTCATGGCGGGCGGCCGCGCGGGCGCCCTCGACCTCGCGCTGCGCCGCGACACGCGCGGCACCACGGATCTCCTCGGCTTCCTCCTCCGCCGCCTGCAGGATGCTCTGCATGCGGTCGGTGAAGGTTCCGATCATGTCGGGCGAGCCCTCGGGAGCCGGCAGACCACCGGGGCGCGGACGTGGCGTCGGCCGCGGACGCTCGTTCTGCGGCATCGGAGGGGGGAACCCTCCGGGAGGCATGCCCTGCGGCCCCACGGCCGGGAACGGCTGGCTGCGCGCGGCGTCGAGGTCCGCGCGCATGCGGCCCAGCACCCGTTGCAGCCGTGCCACGTGCTCGTCGACCTGCCTGCGGTCGTAGCCGCGGAGCACGACGTCGAACCGCGGGGCACCGAGCGGGCGGTCTCCCCCGTCAGCGGTCATGACCCGTGCCTCCACATGCCGTCCCACGCGTCCATCTCGCCTACGGTAGGGAGATCAGCGCTCGTCATCCTGCGTGTTCACTCTAACGGAGCAGGTGTCGCGCGACCGAATCGACGATCGGCTGCCCTGTTCCCACCAGCGGGTTCGGTTCGGCCACCCCGTCCGGTGCGGACCGTTCGGCGCGCCGGGACGTCGTCCGTCGTACACGCCTACCATCGGCGGGGTGGACACGTCGCTGAAGAGCACCCTGCACAAGCGAGGGCTGCGGATGACCCCGCAGCGACAGCTGGTGCTCGACGCGGTGCGCGAGCTCGGGCACGCGACGCCGGAGCAGATCTGCACGAAGGTGCAGGCCGCGGCGCCCGCCGTCAACATCACGACGGTCTACCGGACCCTCGACCTGCTCGAGGAGCTCGGTCTGGTGCGGCACACCCATCTCGGGCACGGCGCGCCCAACTACTCGGAGCGCGAGCACCAGCACGTCCACCTCGTGTGCCACCGCTGCGGTGAGGTCACCGAGGCGCCGACCGACCTGATGGAGCAGCTCGCCGAGCGGCTGCAGACCTCGTCCGGCTTCGAGCTCGACGTGACACACGTCGCCCTCTCGGGCCGCTGCCGGAACTGCCTCGAGGCCGACGACGTGGAGGAGAACGCGTGACCGTCCCCGGCTACACCGACCCCGAGACCCCCGGCTCGGCGGGCCCCGACGACGCCGTCCCCGCCCACCGCGGGGACCCGTTCGCCGAGCAGCGGGCGATGGCGCGCTCCGCCGCCGTCGTCGACCGGAGCCACCGCGGCGTGATCGCCGTGCCCGGCGAGGACCGGCTGAGCTGGCTGCACCTGATCCTCACCCAGCACGTCAGCGAGCTGCCGGCGGACTCCGGCAGCGAGACGCTCGTCCTGGACGTCAACGGCCGGGTGCTGCACCACGCCGTGCTCTCGCACGTCGGGGACACGGTCTGGCTGGACACCGAGCCCGGCGAGCTCCCCCCGCTGCTCGAGTACCTCGAGAAGATGCGGTTCTGGTCGAAGGTCGAGCCGCGGGACGCGAGCGACGAGCTGGCGGTGCTCTCCGTCGTCGGCCCGGACACACCCGCCGTGCTCGCCGCGGCCGGCGCACCAGTGCCTAACGGCGCCTACGCGAGCGTCGCCCTCGGCGAGGCCGGGATCGTCCGGCGGATGCCGTGGCCCGGCGAGGACGCCGCGGACCTCCTGGTCCCCCGCGCCGACAAGCAGGCCTGGTTCGAGCGGCTCACCGCGGCCGGCGCCCGCGCCGCCGGGACGATGGCGTTCGAGGCGTTCCGGGTCGACGCCCTGCGGCCGCGGCTGGCCGTGGACACCGACGAGCGGACGATCCCCCACGAGGTCGGCTGGATCGGCTCGGCCGTGCACCTGACGAAGGGCTGCTACCGCGGCCAGGAGACGGTCGCCCGGGTCGCGAACCTGGGCCGGCCGCCGCGCCGGCTCGTCCTGCTGCACCTCGACGCGGGCGACGAGGAGCTGCCGGTGACCGGCGATCCCGTGACCCGCGACGGCAAGACGGTCGGCCGTGTGGGAACAGTCACACTGCACCACGAAAGTGGGGCGGTGGCGCTGGCCCTGGTCAAGCGCTCGGTGCCGCAGGACGCGGAGCTGGTCGCCGGCGTCGACGAGCGGGCCGCGCCCGCCGCGATCGACCCGGACTCCTACGTCCCGGACGAGACGGCCCCGCCGCCCGGGCGCGCCGCCCAGATCCGCGGCGGCCTGCGGGGGTAGGGGTTCCTCAGCCGTCCCGCTGGTGCGCCGCCACGCGGCCCCAGAACTCCCGCAGGCCCTCGTAACAGGCGCCGGCCCCCTCCGCGTCCCCGACGCGCAGCAGGCGCAGCGCACGCTGCACCTGGGCCGCCGAGTCGTCCGCGCGGACCGCGTCGTCGTCGAGCAGCTCGACGAGGCCGCCGTAGTCCAGCTCGACGATCGAGCCACGGTCGAAGCGTTCCAGCCAGGACCGGGTCTCGGCCAGCACCTCCGCCGGTCCGGCGTCGCCGAGGGCCTCACGCGTGATCCGCTCCGCCTGCGCGGCCCGGCCGACGGCCTTCGCCAGCGGGATCCGCCACCACACCCGGCGCGGGCCGCCGAGCCGGACCTGCCGCTCGTCCGCGTCGACCAGGGCGAACCAGGGCAGCGGCACCGTCCAGCTCGCGGTGACGACGTGCGCGGCGGAGTCCCCGAGCTCCATCACCGCGCTCTCGGCCCGGCGTCTCACCGAGGTCTCCGGCCCCGCTCCGGTCAGCACCGCCCGGCGCAGCGCCGGACCCTCGTCCGCGAGGAAGGCCAGTAGCGCCGCGCCGGCCCTGGGCCGGGTCTGCAGCGGGCAGACCATCGGGTTCCCGCCCTCCCCGCCCAGCACCAGGACGTCGACCGGCCGTTCCTCGCCGGATCCCGGCAGCAGCCGGCCGTGCACCGTCGCGCGCAGGCACAGCTCGCGTTCCCGGCGGCCCAGGCGCTCCGGCGGCACGGCGCCGCGGGCGAGTCCGGCGCGCACGGCGGAGCCCGATGGGCCCTCGAACGCGCGCAGCGGTTCGTAGACCCGCAGATACGAGAGGAACGGCGCGGGCATGAGCAGAGATGATCCCCTACGCCGCCGGGCCCCCGACGGGGGCGAGGAGGGAGCACGGTCACACCGGGCATGCCACGTCGCACTCCCGCCCGTCGACCAGGTACGGTGGTCGCAGGACATTGATGACATGAATGGGGCCGCCGAGACATCCCGGCCGCCCCTTCCCTGTTGTAAGGGGGACCAGCCATGGGGCGCGGACGAGCCAAGGCCAAGCAGACGAAGGTGGCCCGCGAGCTCAAGTACAGCTCCCCCACGATGGATCTCGATGCTTTGCAGAAAGAGATCGGTAGTGGGACGGCGGTAACCGAAAGCGACGAGGAGTACGACGAGTACGCCGAGCGCTACTCGCGTTACTCGGACGACGAGGACTCCGACCGGCGCTGACGCACGCACCTCTGTGACGAGGTGCGTGTTCATGACGCTCTGAGTCACAGCTCGACGGTGGGGCCTCCCACTTGTTATGGTTGTTCCATAACAAGTGGGAGGAGCCTCCATGTCGTCGACCTCGCCGGCCCGCCGCATCGCCTTCGGGTCGCTGCCACCCCTGGTGGCGGCACTCCCGGCGATCGTCCTGCTGCTCGCGTGGTCGGATCGGCTACCCGAACCGTCGGCCACCCACTTCGGTGTGGACGGCACGGCCGACGGCTTCTCCTCGGCGACGACGCTTTTGTGGTCGTCCCTGGGCCTCGCGGTGCTCCTCGCCGCCGTCTTCGGCACCGTCTCCGCGGCCCGCACCACCCGGTTCCTCCTCGGCGTGAGCTGGGCGGCCTCCGTTCTGACCGGGGCCACGGCGCTGGTCGTGGTGCTGGCGAACGTCGACGCCGTCGACGCCTCCGCCGTCCGGCTCTCCCCGCTCCTCCTACTGCTCGCGCTCGTGGTGGCGGTCGCCGCGGGTGGGATCGGTGCACGGGTGGCCCCGGCCGAGGTCCTCGCGGACGTGCCGGTGACCCGGGGCGGCAGCCTTGATCTCGCGCCGGACGAGCGGGTGGCCTGGAGCCGGACCGTCACGTCCGCCCCGATGCAGGCGATCGGTACGTCCCTGGTGCTCGCCGGGGTCGTCGTCGCCCTGGTCGTCCAGACCTTCCCCGGCGTGATCGCGGCGGCCGCCGGCCTCCTGTCGCTGGCCTTCTCCTCCTCCCGGACCACCGTCGACGGCCGCGGGCTCACGGTCGCCGTCGGCCCGCTGGGCCGTCCGCGGTGGCACGTCCCGCTCGCGGACGTCGGGTCCGCCGTCGCCGGGGACGTCTCGGCCCTCGGCCGGTTCGGCGGGTACGGCTACCGGGTCGTCCCGGGTGGCAGCGGTGTGATCCTCCGCTCCGGCGAGGCACTGATCGTCACCCGCACGTCCGGGCGCACCTTCACCGTGACCGTCGACGACGCGGAGACCGGCGCCCGGCTGCTCACCGGCCTCCTCGAGCGCACGGAGTCCTGACGTGCTGATCCGGGTCGACCCCGCGCGCAGCACCCCGCTGGGCGAGCAGATCGCCGCGTCCGTGCGCCGGGCGATCGCGGACGGGAGCGTGGCGCCGAACGAGCGGCTGCCCGGCGCGCGCGAACTGGCCGCGTCCCTGGACGTCAGCATCCACACGGTGCTGGCCGGCTACCAGCAACTCCGGGACGAGGGACTGATCGAGCTGCGCCGCGGCCGCGGGGCGATCGTCCGCGAGGGCGCGTCGCCGGGCCGGGCCGCGGTGCTCGATCTGGCGCGACGACTGGTCGAGGAGGCCCGCCGCCACGACCTCGACGACGAGGAGCTCGTCGCCCTGCTCCGCACGGCGCTCTGAGCCGACCGTCCCCCGCCGGGCGTCCGATGTGGTCCCCACGGTGATCGACAGAGCGGTAACGTCAAGGTGACGATTACTGCCGAGTTCCCGGGGTGTGACGACAGCGTGCGCGGAAACCTGTTCGCGGTGGCCGTCGACCTGGTGGTCCTGACGGTCCGTGCGGACGAGCTCGCCGTCCTGCTCATCAAGCGGGCCGAGAAGCCGTTCGAGGGCAGCTGGGCGCTGCCCGGCGGGTTCGTCGGGCCGCAGGAGGACCTCGCGGACACCGCCGCCCGCGAGCTCGTCGCGCTCGTCGGCCGGGAGCCGGCGGGACATCTCGAGCAGCTCGCCGGGTATGCCGGGCCGAGCAGGGACCCGCGCGGGCGGGTGCTGAGCGTCGGGTACCTGGCGCTGCTGCCGGACCTCGCCGATCCCGAGCCCGTCGACGACCGGGTGGCCGCCTGGCATCCGGTCACCGAGGCCACCGGGCTGGCCTTCGACCACGACCGGATCGTCGCCGAAGGCGTCGAGCGGGCCCGGGCGAAGCTCGAGTACACGACCCTGGCGGCGTCGTTCTGTCCGCCGGAGTTCACCGTCACGGACCTGCGGAAGGTCTACGAGGCGGTGTGGCGCACCGAGATCGACCCGCGGAACTTCCAGCGCAAGGTCACGTCGACGGACGGCTTCCTGATCCCGACGCGCACCCTGGTCACCGGCGGCCGGGGCCGGCCTCCGCAGCTCTTCCGGCGGGGGGACGCGGTGAGCCTCCACCCGCCGATGCTCCGCGAGCCGTCCCGCCAGTAGGGCGTGTCTGACGGATCCATGCCGCGGCCGCGGCGTGCCAGGCGGATGCCTCGCAAGGCCGAGGAGGAGCCGATCCCGGGGTGGATCGGCGCCGACGAGAACGCCGCGAGGCGCCGTCTGGGGCGGCGCGGACCGGCTGGAGATCCGCCAGACACGCCCTAACGGTCAGAAGCGGGGGTGCTCGCCCCGCAGGTGGACCCGCGAGCCCACGCCGGTGTGTTCCGGGTCCTGGCCCGCCTCGGA
>NZ_JAODNI010000114.1 GCF_025465255.1 Pseudonocardia sp. | reverse complement strand
GGTGGACATGCTCTTCGCCCTGCTGCGCGGGCTCATCGAACTCTCGGCATCCGTCCCGGCCGATCGCCACCGCGCGGCCCTGCTCTGCACCGAGGCGATGATCCGCGGGGAGCTCTTCGCCCCACGGGAGGGCACACCGGGGACCCGACCGGGGCCGAGCGGCGGTGAGGTGGTCCCCTGAACACGTCGAAGGCTCCGCCGAGTCGCCCTGTCAGGGCGTTCGGCGGAGCCTTCGACGAAACTGCCGAGTGCTCCCGGCAGGGACAGCTGATCAGCCGGCCACCGGGGAGGAGTCGCCGGCGGGGTTCTTGACGGGCAGGCCCATGAACCGGCGGGCGTTGTCCCCCATGAAGTCCCGCGTCCGCTTCTCGTCCATCCCCTCGGCGTACTTGAAGTACCCCCGGGGCTCGGTCAAGCCCTCCGGGTGCGGGTAGTCCGAGCCGAAGAGGACCTTGTCCCAGCCGACCCAGTCCACCACGTCGGCGACGCAGCCCTCCCAGAACGGGCTGATCCAGACGTTGCGGCGGAACACGTCGACGGGGTGCTCGGCGAAGTTCTGCGGCATCTTCGAGTGGACGCCCTCGAGGTCGTCGAGGAGCGGCTTGATCCACGACGAGCCGTTCTCGACGCTCGCGATCCGCAGCTTCGGGAAGCGCGTCAGCGTGCCGTGGCAGATCAGGCTGCCGAGCATGTCGGCGATCTCCCGGTGCCCGAGCACCAGCCACCGGAACGAGCTCATCTCCATGAAGTTGTTGGTCTCCGGCGGCTCCCACCGGTTGACGTACTCGTCGAGCGGAGGCTGGCTCGCGTGCAGGACGATCGGCATGTTCGCGTCCTGGACGTCCTGCCAGAACGGGTCGAACTCCGGGAGCGCCGGCGAGCGCCAGCCGCGGTACCCCTTGACCGGCGCCGGCTTGATGAGCACGGCCCGGGCACCGTTCTCGACGAGGTACTCGAGCTCCCGGCGGGCGTCGTCGACCAGCGCACACGAGATCACCGGGGTCATGAAGAGCCGGTCCTGGTGCACGTAGCCCCAGGTCTCGAGCATCCAGCGGTTGAGCGCGTGGATCATCGCCACGACCAGCTCGGGGTCCTCCGCCGCGGAGTGCTCGACCAGGTTGGCCAGCGTCGGGAAGACCAGCGCCTCGTCCACGCCCTGCTCGTCGAGGGCCTTGATCCGGGGGCCCGGCTCGCGGAAGTCCGGCTGCGCGTCGATCGGCCGACCGGTGAGCTCGCGGAGGGTCTTCCCCTCCTTGTTCTGGCCCGAATAGAACTTCTCGTGCGCCCCCGGGGCGGCCACCCGGTCGAACGTGGGGTTGGGGATGAACTCGGTGATCCGGTTCAGGATCGAGATGCGGGTGTGCCGTCCCACCTGCACGTACTGCACCGCCCGGCGGAAGCGCTCCGGCAGGTGCCGGGTGAGGGCCTCCGGTGTCTCGTACATGTGGGTGTCCGCGTCGAAGATCGGCGCGTCGGTGTACTGCGTCACTGTGTCTTCCCTCCACTGCCGCGACGTTGGCGCAACGTACGTCACCGTAAGACCCGGATGACGAAAGTGTCAAATATCTTCGCGGCCCATGCCGCTGCGGCCACGTCGACCTTTCGCGCCGGGCGCAGGAGCAACGCCACAGGGTTTGGCGCGACCGTCACCATGACGCGCGTTCGTACTGATCGGAGACCCTATGACGCCCGCCGCCGACAGAGGCCTCGACTCCGCTCTTCCACCACCGCACGAAAGAGATCCGGCCTGGTCCGTCCGGCTGACGCTGTCGTCAACTATGATGGATGCGGCCCTCCGGTCGGCGACGCCGTCCGAGCGCCCGTACGCTCTGTCCGCACACGACCTGGAGTACATGATCGACGAGGCGAGCACCGTGGCCCCCGAGGCGCACGGCACGACGGATCCGTCGCCGGACGACGGCGGGCTCGGGGAGCGTGCTGCCCGCACGCGCAGCCTGATCCTCAAGGCCGCGCAGCAGCTGTTCCTCGACCGCGGCTACTCCGGCACCCGGATCAACAACATCACCGACGCCTGCGGCATCTCCCGGGCCGGCTTCTACACCTACTTCAAGGACAAGCGCGAGGTCTTCAACCTGCTCGGGGAGGAGTCCTACCGCGACATCCTCGCCACCGTGACCCGCTGGGACGACATCCCGCACCCGGCGTCACGGGCGGACGTGGAGCGCTGGGTCACCGAGTACTTCGCCTTCATGGACGTGCACGGCGCTTTCATCTTCTCCTCGGCCCAGTCCGCGCCGCCGGACGAGGACTTCCGCGAGAGCAGCAAGCGGCTGCAGATGCGGATCGCGTGGCTGCTCGGGACCAACCTGCGGAACCGGCAGATCGAACCCACCGACGCACCGGAGGCGCTCGGCCTCGCCGTCATGGCGATGCTCGACCGGTCCTGGTACCAGAGCCGGGTCCAGCGGCTCCCGGTCGACGACGGGGACATGATCGCCACGGTGGCGGCGATGATCAGGTCCACCATCCGGACGAACGACTGACGGGCGGCGGCCGACGAGGCCGCCGCCCGCCGGGTCACCCGGCCTGCGGGACCACTGCGGCGCCGCCGTGCGTGCCGGCCGCGCTCATGGTGCCGGCGGGCCGAAACGCCGCCGCAGTTCTGCCTTGGCGATCTTCGCAAGTCCGGTGCGGGGCAGGGAGTCCACCACCTCGAGCCGCTCGGGCAGCTTCTGCCGCATCAAGCCCTGACCGAGGAGCCACTCGTTCAGCTCGATCAGCTCCGGGAGGTCACCCCTCGTCATGGGGACCACGACGGCGCAGACGAGCTCACCTCGGACGGCGTCGGGCAGGCCGATCACGGCGGCCTCCGCCACCCCGGGGTTGCGGGCGAGCAGCATCTCGATCTCCTGCGGAGCGATGTTCTCGCCCTTACGGATGATCATGTCCTTGAGTCGGCCGACGACCTCGATGTGGTCGGGCCCGACCATCCGGCCGAGATCACCCGTCCGGAACCAGCCGTCGTCGGTGAAGGCCGCCGCGGACTCGGCCTCGGCGGTGTAGCCGTGACACACGCAGTCCCCGCTGACCTGGACCTCGCCGGATTCGTGCGGTGCGACGGCCTCGCCGTCGGCATCGACGATCCGTACCCGGTTGCCGGGCAGGACCCGTCCGTCGGTCGCGTCGAGGATGTCCGGCGGGTCGAGCGGGCAGGCCACCGCGAGCATCGGCACCTCGGTCATCCCGTAGTCGTGCGCGAGCGTCGCGTGGAGCTCGTCGCGGACCGCCCTGGACAGGTCAGGCGGGCACGGTGCGCCACCGCCCTTCAGCGTGCGCAGATCGGGCAGCAGGGGCCCGTCCCCGGCTGCCGCCCGCGACATGGCCAGGAGCGCGCTGTAGAAGGGCGGGGCCCCGCCCGTCGTCGTGACCCGGTGCCGGCGGAACAGGGCGACCGCCTCGTCGGGGACGAACGCCTCGAGCAGTAGCAGCGGGTAGCCGCCGGCGAGCGCCGCGATCAGGTACTGGATGCCGCCGACGTGCGCGACCGGGAAGGCCATCGCGCCCACCTCCCCCGGTTCCGCACCGAGGCGGCCCACGCCGGCGAAGCCGAGGCCGGCGCTGAGCAGGGTCCGGTCGGTGTGCCGGGCGCCCTTGGGCGCACCGGTGGAACCGGAGGTGAAGTACACCCAGGCGACGTCGTCCGGGTTCGCGTCCGACGCCGGCCCGCCCGGCTCCGCCTGCGGGGCCTGGTGGCCGATCGTCAGCGTCCGGGGTGCGGGGCCCCCTCCGGGCGCGAGCTCCGCCGCCATCCGCGCGTAGTCGAAGTTCTGCCAGACGTCGGGTACCAGGAAGAACTCGGCGTCGACGGCGGCGAGCGCGGCGGAGACCTCCCGCTGCCGGTAGATCGGTATGACCGGTGCCTGAACGGCGCCGACCAGGCGCAGGCCCAGCATCACCAGGACGGTGCTGATCCTGGTCGGCAGCTGCCAGGCGACCCGGGTGCCGGCGCCGATCCCCTCGGCCGCCAGCGCCGAGGCCGCCCGAGCCGCGCCGTCCGCGACCTCGCGGCACGTCAGCACGGCGCCGTCCGCGTCGAGCAGGAGCGGCGCATCCGGGGTGAGCTTCGCGCGGCGCCGCAGCAACTCGTCGATCGTCGGAGCCCGCAGCAGCCACGGATGATCCGTGGAGCCGGCGGGCGGCCGGTGGCCCGGGTCTTCGCTGAGGGACGAGGTCACATCGAGAGCCATTCTCGGTCTCCTGGGAATCGGCGCCCGTCCTCCCCCGAGAGGCCGGTGCGGCGTGGTGGGCGTCGTCCGGCCGGGCGGCCACGTCGACGACCTGCGGGGCGTGCGAACGGCTCGGGACGGTGTCGGCGACCGGACGGGCTCGCACCGCCCACCCGGCCCGGCATCGCCGCCGAGCAGTACGGGTGGTCAGAGGTGGTAGCGGCTGACCAGGTCGGCGACGCAGGCAGGCTTGTCGCCGCCCTCGACCTCGACGACGGTCCTGGTGACCATCTGCACGGCGTCCTCGCCGATCCGCTCGAGGTCGACCATCGTGGTCCGGGCCCGGACGCGGCTGCCCTCGCGCACCGCGGAGGGGAAGCGGACCTTGTTCAGGCCGTAGTTGACCCCCATCCGGGCGCCCTCGATGCGGCGCAGCGAGCTCACGAAGCGCGGGATCAGCGACAGCGTCAGGAAGCCGTGTGCCACCGTCGCCCCGAACGGGCCGTCCGCGGCACGCTCGGGGTCCACGTGGATCCACTGGTGGTCCTCGGTCACGTCGGCGAACCCGTCGATCCGGTCCTGGGTGACCGTGAACCAGTCGGTCGGCCCGAGCTCCTGGCCGACCGCCTTCTCCAGCTCGGCGATCGAGCGGTAGACCTCCATCGGTCCTCCTTCTCCCGTCGGATGCGGCAGGGTCATCTCGTGCTGATCACCATGGCGCCGGCGACGGGACCGCCGCCGACGCCCACGGCGGCGATCTCCGAATGCAGCGGGGCCTGCCGCTCCCCCGCCTCGCCCCAGAGCTGGACGCACGCCTCGTGCAGGAACCCCAGGCCGTGCAACCGGCCCGCGGACAGCTGGCCGCCGCTCGTGTTGAGCGGGAGCTCCCCGTCGAGGGCGATCCGGTCGCCACCCTCGACGAAGTCGCCGACCTTGCCCCGCTCGCAGAACCCGAGGGCCTCCAGCCAGATGACGGTCAGGAAGCTGACGCCGTCGTACAGCTGGGCCAGGTCGACGTCGGCGGGACGCAGGTCGGTCCGTTCCCACAGGGTCTGCGCGGCGTCGTGGGCCGCCATCGTGGTCAGGTCGGTCCGCTGGTCCCAGGTGGCGCGCTCGAAGATCCCGGTGCCGGCCGACTCGACCGTCAGCGGATGGCGACGCAACCCCGTCGCCGCCTCGCGCCGCGATACGACGACGGCCGTCGCCCCGTCGCCGGGACGTCGCAGTCGTACAGGCAGAGCGGCTCGGAGATCATCCGCGCATCGAGGTACTCCTCCAACTCGAGCGGCTCCCGGAAGATCGCATCCGGGTTCAGCGTGGCGTTGCGGCGCGCATTGACGGCGATCGCGCCGAGCTGCTCGCGGGTCAGCCCGTGGTCGTGCATGTACCGCTGTGCCGGCATCGCGAGCCAGTTGGTCGCCGACGGCGCACCGAAGGGCGCCATGTACTCGAGGTGGGCGGGAGCACGCCCCGAGCCGACGAGCACCGACGCGCGCCCCGCCGACCCCTGCGCCGTCGACTCCCACACCGACCGGAACACCAGGACGTGCTCGGCGAACCCGAGGCTGACCGCCATGCACGCCTCGAT
The DNA here is from genome assembly GCF_025465255.1 of Pseudonocardia sp. Lineage (GTDB taxonomy): Bacteria > Actinomycetota > Actinomycetes > Mycobacteriales > Pseudonocardiaceae > Pseudonocardia. The sequence goes on along the minus strand of NZ_JAODNI010000114.1, from coordinate 22,790 downwards.
GACCGGGCCGATCTGCCCGGCCGTCTCCATCCCGGACATGTACCAGCGGCTGCGCAGGCCCAGGGCGTTGCGCAGGTCGTGCACGCCCGCCCCGGAGAAGCCCCGGTCCGGCACCCCGGGGCCCGGGTAGCTCGCGACGCCGTTGATGTCGTCCGGGGTCAGCCCGGCGTCCTCGATCGCGCGCAGGCAGGCCTCGACGGTGAGGGACAGGCCCGACCGCCCGAGCTTGCGGCCGATCCGGGACTTGCCCGCGCCGGTGAGCACCGCGCGGCCCTCGAACGGGCCACCGCGGGTCATCGGACGCCTCCGACCGGGCGGAACAGCGGAATCCACACGTCGTCCCACCGCTCGAAGAACACGTCCACGGTCAACCCGACGTGGACGTCCTCCGGCGCGACGTCCACGACGTTGCTGACGAGGCGGACGTCGGGCTCGTCGGCGAGCTCGATCATCGCCACGACGTAGGGCGGCGGGTACGCCGGGATCCACGGCTGGCGGTTGATCGTGAACGCCGCCACCCGGCCCCGCCCGGATGCGGGCTCCGGCCCGACGTCCAGGCTGCGGCACCGGAAGCACACCGGGGCCGGCGGATGGAACCACCGGGTACACGCCCGGCAGCGGTGGACGAGCAGCTCACCGTTTGCGCCTCCGGTCCAGAAGGGCTCGGACTCCGGCGTCGGATCGGGCAGCAGCCGGGTCCCGGGCCTGGTGTAGGCGGCCGTCACCGGGTCAGCCCTTCTCGCTGGACAGGACGGTGACGGCGGAGACCGCGGTCGGTCCCCCGATGTTGTGCGCGAGGGCGTTGCGGGCCCCGTCGACCTGGTTGGCCGCCTGGCCCCGGAGCTGCTCGAACAGCTCCACGCACTGCGCGACGCCCGTCGCGCCCGGCGGGTGCCCCTTCGCCTTCAGGCCGCCGCTGGGGTTCACCGGCTTGCTGCCGCCGACGGCGGTCGTGCCGTTCTCGATCAGCGTGTACGCCTCGAACTTCTCGACGAACCCGAGGTCCTCGTAGCTGATCAGCTCGACCCCGGTGAAGCAGTCGTGCACCTCGGCGACATCGATATCCTCCGGACCGAGCCCGGCCATGGAGTACGCCGCGCGGGAGGCCTTGACCGTCGGCGGGAACGTCGTCATGTCCTTCTTGTGCTGGTGCATGACCCGGTCGAGGCCCAGCCCCACGCCGCGGACCCAGACCGGCCGGTCGGTGTAGCGGTCGACGACGTCCTCGGCCACGAGCAGCAGCGCCGCGGCCCCGTCGCTCTGCGGGGTGCAGTCGTAGAGCCCGAACGGCGCCACCACGATCGGCGCGTCGAGCGCCTGCTGCAGCGTGATCTCGTACCGCAGCTGCGCCTTCGTGTTCGGCACCGCGTGCTTGTGGTTCTTCACCGCCACCATCGCGAGGTGCTCCCTGGTCGCGGGCGACTCGTGCAGGTACCGGGCGACGTGCAGCGCGAAGTTGGCCGGGGCGACCAGGCCCAGCGGGTAGTCCCAGGCCATGTCCCGGGTCAGCCCGGCCCACTCCCAGAACGTGCCCCGCGCCGACGACTCGCGGACCTTGTCCGCCCCGACGACGAGGGCGACGTCCACGACGCCGGACCCGACGGCGTAGGTCGCGTTGCGCACCGCGTCGTTTCCGGTCGCGCACGCGTTCTCGACCCTGGTGACGGGGATGTCGAGCAGGCCGCAGGTGTCGGCGAGGATGCCGGACGGGAAGCCGTCGGTCGTGGTCAGCTCACCGAACCAGGCCGCCTCGATGTCGGCGCGGTCGAGCCCCTTGTCCACGTGGGCGGCCATCTCGGAGACGGCCATCGGCACCAGTTCCTTGATCCCGAGACCGAAGTGCTCGGCGAACGGCGTCATACCGGCTCCGGCGATCGCGACGCGTCTCATCAGGCGGCTCCTTCACGCTGGCCGGCGTCCGCCGGGCGGGGGTCGGGGAAGAGCGCGTACCCGTAGTCCGGGATCCCGGAGCGGACCGCGACCCGGCGCAGCACGAGCCGGCCGCGGTCCCCGATCTCGGTGGTGCCGGCCGGAACGCCGGTGACCTTCACGAGGGCGCGGACGTCGACGCCGTCGAGCTCGACGATGGCGAGGGAGTACGGCGTGGGGAGGCCCGGGACGGGCACGTGCACCGTCACGCCCGTGTACACGGCACCGGTCCGGGGCAACGGCGCCGGCGACCAGCCCGCCTCCGAGCCGCACCCCAGGCAGCGGAACCGAGGGGGCATGGCCAAGGTGCCGCACGCGTCGCACCTGCCCGCCTCCCAGCGCAGCTTCGCGTCGAAGGCCCGCTCGTAGGCGGCCAGCGAGATCGCGATCTCCGGGCCCGGGTTGTCGACGGTGCGCTGCGGTGCCCTGACCGCGGGCTCGTCGCGCCGGACCGCGGGCACGCCGCCGATCCGGATCGCGGTCGCCGAGGCCTGCTCGACGGCGAGGACCAGGCCGCCCGTGCCGACCTGCTCCAGGCCCGCGAGGGCGAACAGGGCGGCGCTCGCCCCGAGGGTCGCCAGCTGGGGCGCATGGCCGGCGGAGAGCGCCGCGGCCTGCTTGGCGACGAGCCCCGCCACCGCGACCGGTTTGTCGCTCAGCTCGAGGGCCTCGACCGCAGGCCCCAGGCCACGCTCGCGCTGCAGCCGCGGATCGGCGTAGTCCCGAGCGGGCCCCCCGTCCACCCGGCTCTGCACGGGGAGGCTGCGGACCACCCGGTCGACCAGCTCGATCGGCACGCCGGTGTCCCCGACCAGTGCCGCCGCGGCGCCTGCCGGCGCCCCGGCCTGCGCGTCCGCGGCTACGACGAGCGTGCCCGGGGCCGCGCCGACGAGCGCGTCGAAGACCGCGGGCGCCCCGCCGACCTGCTCGGTCACCGGGACGTCGTCCGGCAGCCCGATCCCGGCCAGCAGGGCGGCGGCGTTGCCGCCGACGAGCAACGGCAGCTCCCGCGTCACGAACACCACGGCTCGGACCTGCGGTCCCGCCTCGCCCAGGGCTGCGCGCCCGGCGGCGACGGCCAGCGTCACCGCGTCCTCGTCGGGCCCTGTGGTCCGCCCGCGCCCGTCTCCCCAGGGCGGCAGGTAGGTGCCGACCGCGGCGAGCGCCCTCGATCCGGACATCGTCGTCGTCTCCGCTCCTCGTGTGGTCAGGACATCCGCAGGCCGGCGAGGCCCGGCGGGGTGATCCCCATGACGGTGCGCATCCCGGAGTCCGGCTCGGCCGTCGCCGACCGCCCGCCGCGCGCGGCCGTATATCCGGGGCGCACGTTCCAGGACTCGACCGGGTGCACGGTGTTGCCGTCGATCCGCAGGACGCGACCGGTCGACCACCCCGACGCCGCCGAGCAGAGCCACGCGAGCACCCGTTCGCTCCTTCGCCGGTCGGGCCGTCGTGAGACAACCGAGATCGACCCTAGAGCGACTTGACATTTTCGTCAAACATCTCTGTGATGTGCCCAGTGGCGCTCGCAAGCGCGGGTTCTCGTGCTGCTCCACACGGGCCTCGAGGCGTAGCCGTTGATGTTGACGTCCCTGTCGAGACCCGGTCGTCCTGCGAGGTCGCCCCCAGTGAACGGCCGGTCGAGCCCGGCCCCGGAGTAGGAGTGGCAGTGGCAGCAGAGCCGTCAACGCAGACCACGAGCGACTCGACCGGCTCGGGGGGGCCCTTCGCCCCCGAGCTGCTCGTCGAGAGCAGGGGGGCGGTGCGCATCGTGACCCTCAACCGTCCGGACGCCATGAACGCGACGAACGAGGCGCTCCACGAGTCCCTGATCGCCGTCTGGGCGCACCTGGCCAAGGACCCGGATGCCCGCGCGGTCGTGTTGACCGGCGCCGGCCGCGCCTTCAGCGCGGGCGGGGACTTCGACCACTTCGTCGAGCTGTGGGACGACAAGGTCCTGCGCCGCAAGGAGATCGACGGCGCCCGCCGGCTGCTCACCGAGATGATCGAGTTCCCGCTCCCGGTCGTCGCCGCGGTCAACGGCGCCGCGGTCGGGCTCGGCTGCAACCTCGCCGTCTGCAGCGACATCGTGCTCATCGCCGAGGATGCGTTCATCGCCGACCCGCACGTCGGCGTCGGCCTCACCGCGGCCGACGGAGGCGCGCCGACGTGGCCGCTCCTCATGGGGATGTTGCGCGCCAAGGAGTACCTGTTCACCAGCGAGCGCATCCCCGCCGACCAGGCGGTCGCCCTGGGCCTCGCCAACCGGGTCGTCCCGGGCGACCAGCTCCTCGACCAGGCGATCGCGCTCGCCGAGAAGCTCGCAGCCCAGCCACCGCAGGCCGTGCAGAGCACCAAGCGCGCACTGAACATGCACATCAAGCGCGCCGTCGCCGGAGTCCTGGAGTACGCGCTGCACGAGGAGTTCCACTCCTTCGACACCCCGGAGCACCAGGCGGTGGTCAACGGCTTCCTCGCCCGTTCGCGTGCGCGAACGGAGAAGGCCGCGCGGACGACGTCGTGACCGGGACCGTCGCACCGCCCGCCCCCGGCCCGACGACCCTGGCCTCGGACCCGGAGGCGTATCGCGCGGCGCTGCGCGCCTACCTCGGCAGCGAGGCGTCACTTGATCGCTGGCGGAACCGTCACCACCGGACGACCGAGGAGCGGATCACCGAGCACGCCGTCCTCATGTCCGGTCTGCACCGCGGGCGCTGGAACCGCTACGGCTGGCCCGCCGACGCCGGCGGGCTCGGTGGGGACGAGCGGCACCGCGCGATCCTCTACGACGAGCTCAGCGCGGCGGGCCTCCCGGTCCCCGAGCCGCACCTGATGCTCGAGACCCTCGGGCCGCCCCTGGTCCGGTTCGCCCCCGAGTTGGCCGCGGAGCTGCTGCCCCGCTACCTGCGCGGTGAGGAGTGGTGGGGCCAGGGTTTCTCCGAACCCGAGGCGGGGAGCGACCTCGCCGCCCTGCGGTGCCGGGCCCGCCGCGACGGGGAGGACTACGTGGTGTCCGGGCAGAAGCTCTGGACCAGCCACGGCGCGACCGCGACCCGCCTGATGTGCCTCGTCCGGACGGGGACCGCCGAGAGCCGGCACCGGGGGCTCACCATGCTCCTGATCGACGCCGACACCCCGGGGGTGTCCGTCCGTCCCATCGCCCTCGCCAGCGGCCACAACGAACTGGCCGAGGTCTTCTTCGACGACGCCCGGGTGCCGGCACGGCGCGCGGTCGGCGAGGAGGGCGGGGGCTGGACCGTCGCGATGTACCTGCTCCAGTTCGAACGGGCGATGTACGCGTGGCTCAGCTCCACGATCGCCCTCCGCCGCCTGCGCGAGCTGCGCGAGCAGGTGGGCGCCCGGTCGACGCACGACGGCGACGCCGTCCGGTTCGCCGAGGTCTACGCGGACATCGTCGCGTTGCGGGCGCGCAGCGCCGAGACCGTGCGGCGACTGGCCTCGGGCGCGACGGTGGGGCCGGAGGCGAGCATCGACAAGGTCCTGCTCGCCACGGCCGAGACCGGTCTGCACGATCTCGCCCGCGAGCTCCTCGGAGGTGACTTCGTCCTCTCCGCCGAGACGCACGCGGCGCAGTGGCGGGCGGACTGGTGGTACAGCCGGGCCTCGACGATCATGGGCGGTTCGGCCGAGGTGCAGCGGACGATCCTCGCCGACCACGTGCTCAGCCTGCCCAAGGAGACGAGCGCATGACGACGACCTCCCTCGACGCCGCCACCCTCGATCTCCTCACCGGGTCCGTGCGCGAGCTGTTCGCCGCGCTCCCGGCCGGCGGGGACCTCGGTCCGGCCCTCGACGAGCTCGGCTGGGCCGAGGTGGCCGCCGAGGACCCGGCCACCGCGACGACCCTGCTGTTCACCGAGCAGGGACGCTCACTGGCCTGCACCCGGGCGCTCGACGCCGTCCTGCTCGCCGAGCTCGACCCCGTGCTCCCCCCGGCGAGGGGCACCCGGGCGGTGCTGCTCCCCACCCCGGCGGACGGGGACGAGCCGAGCAGGCACGGCAGCACCCTGACCGGGGTGCTGTTGGCCCCGCCGGGCACCGTCGACGAGATCGTCGTCGCCACCACCCACCTCGCCGACGGCGAGCGATCCGTCCAGCTCGACGTCCACCCCGCGCCGGTCCTCGCGCCCCTCGCCCACCCCGTGCAGGGATTCGACACGGCCGGGTGGGTCACGGTGTCCGGGGCACGGCCGTCCTCGCCCCACGAGCGGATCCCGGCCGGGACCGCCTGGACGGCGGCGGCCGCGGCCGCGCAGCGCGCCCTCGCCGCGGAGATCCTCGGCACCTGCGACGCCGCGCTGCGGATCGCCGTCCGGCACGCCTCTGACCGCCGGCAGTTCGGCAGGCCGATCGCGGAGTTCCAGGCCGTGCGGCACCGGCTCGCCGAAGGCCTCGTCGCGCTGGAGGGGGCGCGCGGCGTGCTCCGGTCGGCGTGGGAGGTGACCGACGACCCCGGCGGGGCGATGTGGGCCGCCGCCCTGGCCAAGTTGCAGGCGGGCCGCGCCCAGGCCCGGATCATGCGGGACGTCGTCCAGGTGCACGGCGCCATGGGCGTCTCCCGGGAGGGTTCCGTGCACCGCTACGTCTCCCGTGCGGCCGCACTCGACGTGCTGCTGGGCGGTCGCCGCCTGCTCGCCGAGTCGATGGGGACGGCGATGCTCCTCACCGCCGGCATCGACCCCGTCGCCAGGCTCTAGGAGAGGTAGACCGATGCCGAGTGAGATGGACGAGTTCGTTGCGACGGCCCGCGAGTTCCTCGACGCGAACGCCACCCGACGCAGCGGCTCCGCGGACCTGCCCGAATGGGGCGTCGGCGAGGACCGGATCACCTACTTCAGCACGGACCCGCCCGAGGTCGACGCGGCCAAGGTCGCCGAGTCCCGGGCGTGGCAGAGGACGCGCTACGAGAACGGGTTCGGCTGGGTCACCGGGCCGCGGGCCTACGGCGGACGCGAGCTGAGCACCCTGCACGACCTGGTCTACGACGGGCTCGAGGCCGAGTACGACGTCCCGGACACCGGGGTTCTGTCCCTGATCGGGCTCGGCATGATCGGGCCGACGATCCTGGCCCACGCCCGCGACCACATCAAGGACCGGTACCTGCCGGCGATGTACCGCGGGGACGCGATCGCGTGCCAGCTCTTCAGCGAGCCGTCCGCGGGATCGGACCTCGCGAGCGTCGAGACCCGCGCGGTCCGCGACGGCGACGACTGGGTCGTCGACGGCCAGAAGGTGTGGACCTCCGTCGCCCAGCACGCCCAGATCGGCCTGTGCCTGTGCCGCACGAACCCGGACCTGCCGAAGCACAAGGGCATCACGGCCCTGCTGGTGGACATGTCGGCGCCGGGGGTCGAGGTTCGCCCACTGCGCCAGATGAGCGGCGGGGCGGACTTCAACGAGGTCTTCCTCACCGGCGTCCGCGTACCCGACGACCACCGCCTCGGCGAGGTCGACGGCGGGTGGCGGGTCGCCCTGACCACCCTGATGAACGAGCGGGCCACGGTCGGCGGGGAGGGCGCCGGGCCGGCGGCCCGGGCCCTGTCGCTGCCGTTCCTGACCGAGCTGCTCCGCGCCAACGGCCGGCTCGACGACGGTGCCACGCGGCGACGGCTGGCCGAGCTCTACGCGGACCAGGCGGCCACCGAGTACCTCAACCACCAGGCGATCCGCAAGCTCCGCGCCGGTACCCAGCCGGGCCCCGAGGCCTCGGTCTCCAAGCTCATGTACGCCCGGAACCTCACCCGGGGTGCCCACTTCGCCGCCGAGGTCGTCGGCCCACGGTTGATCGCCGACACCGGCGAGTGGGGCACCTACTCCTGGACCGAACTGCTGCTCTCCACCCCCGCGCTGCGGATCCTGGGGGGCACCGAGGAGATCATGAAGAACATCCTGGCCGAGCGGGTTCTCGGCCTGCCCAAGGAACCCAGCATCGACTCGAGGTCGCCCTTCCGCGAGCTCCGCCGGTCCGGGACGGCCGGCTCGTGAACGGCACCGGAACGGGGACGGCCGCGCCGTCCGAGACCGAGCTCGGCGAGCTCCGCGCGGCGGTCCGGAACTTCCTCGCGGCCAAGTCCGACGAGCACGCCGTCCGCACCGCCATGGGGTCGGAGCGCGGCCACGACGAGAAGGTCTGGCGGCAGATGGCCGATCAGCTGGGCCTGCAGGCGCTGACCGTGCCGGCCGAGCACGGCGGGGACGGGCTAGGGCTGGTCGAGCTGGGCGTCGTCCTGGAGGAGATGGGTGAGGCCCTGCTGCCCTCGCCGTTCCTGTCCACGGTGGTCCTCGCCGCCACGGCGGTCGTGGCGTCCGGGGACGTCGCGGCGGCGGAGCGGCTCCTGCCCGCTATCGCCGCCGGAACCCTGACGGCGACGCTCGCCGTTCCCGATCACGCCGGGAGCTGGGACGTCGGGGCCGGCCTCCGCGTCACCGCCACCGGTGGCCGCACCGGAGCCGTCCTCGACGGCATCGCGCCGATCGTCCTGGACGGGGCGACCGCGGACGTCGTCCTCGTCGTCGCCGACGGTCCGGACGGACCCGCACTGCACGTGATCGACGGCGACGCCCCGGGCCTGGCACGGACGCCGCTGCGCACCCTCGACCCGACGCGCCGGATGGCCCGACTCGACCTGGACGGGGTCCACGCCGAGCCGGTGGGCGACCCCGCGTCCCTCACCGCCGTCCTGGACCGCGTCCTGGACGTCGCGACGACGGCTCTCGCCGCCGAGCAGGTCGGAGGGGCACGCGCCTGCCTCGCCGCCAGCGCCCGCTACGCGACCGAGCGCATGCAGTTCGGCAGGCCGATCGGCACCTTCCAGGCCGTCAAGCACAAGTGCGCGGACATGTACACCCGGGTGCAGGTCGCCGACGCCGCGGCCCGGGAGGCCGCACGGGCCGTCGACGGGATCGAGGGCGCGCCGGCCGCCGGCATCGCCGCCGCCGTCGCCCACTCCGTGTGCTCCGAGGCGTTCATGGCGGTGGCGGCCGAGAACATCCAGGTGCACGGTGGGATCGGGTTCACCTGGGAGCACCCGGCGCACCTGTACTACCGCAGGGCCAAGGCGTCCCAGCTGCTCTTCGGCGGACCCGCCGTCTACCACGAGCGGCTCCTGGCGCGGGTGGGCGTGTGAGCGAGCCGTCCCTCCCCGGGACCGCCGTCCCCGGGCCCATCCCGGACGTCACGGCCACGACCCGGACCTCGGCGGGCCTGCGGTTCACCGGCTCGCCCGTCCGTGGGCACGGGCGTCCTCGCCACGGTGGACCGCGTCCCGGGGAACGAGGCCCTCGTCGACCTGGCGACCGGCGAGCGGGTGACCTACCGGCAGCTGTGGAACCGCGGACGCCAACGGTTACCGGAACCGGCCCGAGGACACGGCCCGCGCTCTCCCAGGCGGCCGGCTGCACACCGGCGACCTCGTGCGGGTCGACGACGCCGGGCGCGTCCGGCTGCTCGACCGGCGCACCGACCTGATCAACCGCGGCGGGGAGCGGCTCGCCGGATTCAAGGTCCCGCAGCACGTGGTGACCGCGTCGGACCCGCTGCCGCACAACGCCGCAGGCAAGGTCGACAAGGCCCGTCTGCGATCCGGCACCCGATGGACCGACGCACCCTGAGCTCCGGCCCCCGGGTGCGAGAGCCATCAGGACCCGGGAGTCGATCCTCGACCCCGCCCGCCTGCTCTTCCTGGACCAGGGACACGCCGGGACCCGCATCGGCGACATCACAGACCGGTGCGGGATCTCCCGCGCCGGCTTCTACACCTGCTTCCGCGGCAAGCGGGAGGTGTTCGACGCGCTGGGGCCGAGCGCCTTCCGCGAGGTGCGGCGGTGCACGACGACGACCTGGTGCACACGGTGCCCAGGTTCGTCGTCGGCATGCTCGACGCCGGCCGCCCGCCTGTCGGGCGGTGACCGCCCGTCACGCGGACGGTCGGACCGGCTCCCGCGGCAGCCCGAGCACCCGCTCCGCCAGGATGTTGCGCTGGATCTCGCTGGTGCCGCCGAGGATCGTCTGCGCGTGCCCGACGAGCATCCGGTGCACGAGCGGCTCGTCGTCCTCCGACCAGACCGCGTCCGGCCCGAGCGCCTCGACGCCCAGGTCGCCGATGTCGCGCTGCGTCTCGGACGTCAGCAGCTTCAGGACCGAGAACGACGGGGCGCCCGGTTCGGCACCCTCGGCGATCGCCCGTTCCCACGTCGCGCGCAGCTGCCAGACGCGGATCCACAGCTCGACGACCCTGCCGCGCAGGTGCTCGTCGAGCCGGTCCCGCTGCCGGGCCGCGGCCACGAGGTCGTCGAGGGCGCGGAACATCCCGACCGCGTTGGCGCCGAGGGATAGGCGCTCCCGGCCCAGCGTCGCCGTCGCCACCCGCCAGCCCTGGCCCTCCTCGCCGACCAGAGCGTCCGGGGCGAGCTCGACCCCGGAGAGGAACACCTCGTTGAACTTGCTCTCGCCGTCCATCTGGCGCAACGGGCGCACCAGGACCCCCGGCGCGTCCATCGGCACGACGAACACCGAGAGGCCGCCGTGGCCGGGAACGCCGGTCCTGGCCAGCAGCAGGCCGAATACGGACCCGTCGCCGCCGCTGGTCCACACCATATGCCCGTCGACCCGCCACCGGCCGACGTCGCCCCGCGCCGCCCGCGTCCGCACCGCGGCCAGGTCCGAACCCGCGTCCGGCTCGGAGAACAGCTGGCACCACATGTCGTCACCGGTGAGGATCCGCGGCAGGAACCGCTCGCGCTGCGCGTCCGAGCCGAAGGCCATCAGCACCGGGCCGACGAGGTCCGGGCCGACGATGTTGAGCTGGCGGGGGACGCCCGCGTGCGCCGCCTCCTCCGCGAACGCCGCCTGCTCGGCCACGTCCGCGTCACGCCCGCCCCACCGCGCCGGCCAGTGCAGGCAGGCGTAGCCGGCCGCGGCGAGGGTCTGCTGCCAGGCGCGGCCCGCCGGGACGTCCTGCGCGGTGGGTGTCGGGCCGTAGTCGCGCAGCCCGTCCGGCTTCGCCACGGAGGCGAGCCAGGACCGAGCCTCGGCCCGGAACACCGCCGCCGGCGTGGGATCCGCGCCGCTCATGTCGACAGGATCGTCACGGCGGCGGTCCCCGGCGCGCCGTAGAGCTGGGCGTAGCCGACCCGGGCCCGCTCCACCTGCCGGTCACCGGCCCGGCCGCGCAGCTGGTTGGCGAGCTCGTAGATCTGGCGGAGCCCGGAGGCTCCGACGGGCTCCCCGTTGGCGATCAGCCCGCCGTCGGTGTTGACCGGGAGTCTGCCGCCGATCTCCGTGTCGCCGTCGGCGAGCAGCTTCTCCTGCTCGCCGTCCTTGCAGAACCCGTTCTCCGCCATGTGGATGATCTCCGACCCGGCGTCGGTGTCCTGCAGCTGGACGACGTCGACGTCGTCCGGGCCCAGCCCGGCGCTCTCGAAGGCCGCCCGCGACGCGAACACCGTCGGGCTCGGCGCCGACTCGATCGGCAGCGACGGGCTCAGCAGCTCGAACGCGCCCTCGCGCCGCGAGAACAGGGTGCTCGCCCTCAGGTGGATCGGGGTGCTCGTGTACTTGTGGGCCTGGTCCGCCCGGCACAGGACGACGGCGGCCGCGCCCTCGTCCGGACCGCAGTACATGAACTGCCGCAACGGGTAGTTCAGGACCGGTGACGCCAGGATCTCCTCCGGGGTGAGCACCTTGCGCCGCCAGGCGTTCGGGTTGGCGGCCCCGTTGCGGAACGCCTTCGCCGCCGCCCGGGCCAGGGTCAGGTGGGAGATCCCGTGGTCGTGCATGTACCGGTTGATCTTCATCCCGAAGAAGTGCGTGGTGAGGAAGAGCCCCGCCTCGCCAAACCACGACGGCAGCCCGGACACCGACGGATGGTCGGAGAAGGCGCCGCGCGGGTGCTTGTCGAGGCCGACCGCGACGGTGACGTCGTGCTCGCCCAGCCGGATCGCGTTGGCCGCCATCGCGAGCGACGTCGCGCCCGTGGCGCAGCCGGTGAACACGGCCCGGCCCGGGATCCCGGTCAGGCCCAGCAGCCCGACGATCGCCTCGGGGTTCTTGACCTCCATGCTCCCGGCGTAGAGGGCCTGGACGTCGGGCCACTGCACCCCGGCGTCGCCGAGGGCCTCGATGACGGCGTCCTCGCCCATCTCGAGGGCCGACTTGCCGGGATAGCGCCCGAAGGGGTGCAGACCGACACCGATGATCGCGACGTCACCGCTGGTCATCGCCGTCTCCTTCCGGGACCGGGGCGAAGGCGTAGAGCATGGTCTGGTTCCCGTCGGCGTCGACGCCGAACGGCTCGACGACGAGTTCCATCTCCTGGCCGATGAAGAGCTTCTCGGGGTCGGCCTCGGTGAGCCGCGCCTCGATCCGCAGCGCCCCCTCGAGCTCGACGTAGCCCACGGCGAACGGCTGGAACGTCTCCGGCGTGTCGTCGCCGGCGTACGGGGGTGCCGGTGGCCGGAACCGCTGGGTGGTGAAGGTCCACAGCCTCCCGCGGCGTGGCAGCTCGACCCGTTCGAGCTCCTCGCGGACGCCTCCGACGAGCCGGTGGGTGCGGTAGGGGAAGACCAGCTTCCCGTCCGACGAGCGGCCGGCGATCAGCGCCGGCCGCTCGGCCGGCCAGGTGAAGAGGCTCTCCGCCAGGGGTACCTGCGCGGTCATCGCATGTGTCCTTCCTCGGGTTCGGTGCCGGGTCCGGCGCCGAGCACCGGCGCGAGCTCCCCGACCAGCGTGCGGTGCTCCTGCGACGTCCCGAACAGCGCGGCCGCGCCGCGGGAGCGCTTGACGTGCAGATGTGCCGGGTGTTCCCAGGTGTAGCCGATGCCGCCGTGCACCTGGACGGTGTCCGAGGCGCACCGGATGTAGGCGTCCGTACAGACGGCGCGGGCGATGTGCGCGACCAGGGTCAGGTCGGCGGCGTCGGCGTCGGCCGCCTGCACGGCCTTCCACGCGACCGAGCGCGCGCCCTCGACGGCGACGAGCATGTCCGCGCACCGGTGCTTGACCGCCTGGAACGAGCCGATCGGACGGCCGAACTGCACCCGCGTCCGGGCGTGCTCGACGGCGAGCTCCAGCGAACGGGCGGCCCCGCCGACCTGTTCGCACGCGAGCAGTGCGGCGGCGCGGGGAACGGCGTCCGCCACGATCGCGGGGCCCGCGTCCGGTGCCCCCACAGCGACCGCCGGGGCCCCGGCGAGGGTGACCCGGGCGACGCGCCGGGTGAGGTCGGACGTGCGCGGCGCGACGATCTCGACACCCAGGGCCGGCAGCTCGACGGCGAAGAGCCCGGTACCGGAGTCCGTGCGGGCCACCACGAGCAGCAGGCCGGCCTCGCCGGCGTCGAGGACGTGCGGCTCGATCCCGGACAGCTGCCAGCCCCGGCCGGACCGGGTCGCCCGGACGCGCGTGTAGTCGGCACCGCGACGCTCGCCGGTCAGGGCCGCGGTCGCGACGAGCCTGCCCGCGGCGATCTCGGGCAGCCATCGGGCCGCCGCGTCGGTGTCGCCGGACGCCAGGAGCGTCGGGACCGCGAGCCCGACCGTCGCGAGGTAGGGCGCGCATACGAGGGCCCGCCCCAGCTCCTCGAATACGACACCCTGCTCGACGTAGCCGGCCCCGGCGCCGCCGTACTCCTCCGGGATCGCCAGACCCTGCAGCCCGATGCCCTCGGCCATGTGGAGCCAGAGGGCCGGGTCGTGGCCCCGGTCGCTCTCCATGGTGGCGCGTACGACGGCCTCCGGTGACTCCTTCTCCACGAAGGCCCGGACGGCGTTCCGCAGCTCACGCTGCTCGGCGGTGACTCCGGCACTCACGCTCCACCGTGCCCTTCTTCATCGTCGACTGTCGTCGGTAGGACGGCACCGGAGAGAGATCTCTCGTCGATGACGGCCGAGGGCGGTCCGGCCGTCGAGGACCCGCTCCGTCACAGGATCGCCCCGCTCTCCTTCAGGGCGATGATCTTGTCGTGGTCGTACCCGGCCTCGAGCAGGACGGCGTCGGTGTGCTCGCCGTGCTCGGGGGCGCGCCGGGAGGCGTTGGGCCGCTCGTCGAACTGGACGGGGCTGTCCACCAGCGCGAACGCCGTGCCGTCGGCCGCCCGGAGCTGCGGCAGGTACCCGTTCGCGACGACCTGCGGGTCGTCGTGGACCTCGCGGGCGTCGCGCAGGACGTCCCACACGCCGTCGAAGCCGCGCAGTTGCTCCTCCCAGTGCGCGAGCGGCTGTGACTCGAATGTGGAGCGCAGCTCCGCGATGCACTCGCGGCGGTTGCCGAACCGGGCCCGGGCATCGGCGAAGCGCTCGTCGGTGATCAGGTCCGGGCGGCCGATCCGGGCGCAGAGATCCGGCCAGAACCGGTCGGCCTGCAACAGGACGAACGAGAGGAACCTGCCGTCCGCGGTGCGGTAGAGGTTGGCGACGGGGTTCGGCATGTCCTCGAGATCGAACTTCGGGACCGGGCGGCCGATGATCCCGGCCGCGACGACGTCCGGCGAGAGTTGCCAGAGCGCGGAGCCGAGCAGCGAGACGTCGACGACCGCCGGCTCGCCCGTCCGCTCGCGGCGCAGGAGCGCGCCGACGACGCCGGAGGCGATCGCGAACCCGCCGAACAGGTCGCCGAACGCCGGCCGCTGGGCGGGCGGGAAGTCTCCGCCCGACGGCGCGTAGGCGTCGCCGATCCCGCCGCGCGACCAGTAGGCCGCTAGGTCGAAGCCGCCTCGTTCGGCCTCGTCCCCCTTCGAGCCGTAACCGTGCCCGCGGCCGTAGACGATCCGGGGGTTGCGAGCCCTGATGTCCTCGACGTCGACGCCCAGCCGCCGGCGCGAGTCCGGCAGCAGGTTCGTGATGAAGACGTCCGCGGACTCGACGAGCGTGTACAGCACCTCGAGGCCGTCCGGGGTCGCGACGTCGACACCGACGCTGCGCTTGCCGCGGTTCGGCTGCTCGACGAAGTGGTTCACCGCGCCGGCTCCGGCGACGACGCCCGAGTTGATCAGCCCGCGCTGGGGGTCGCCGGTCTCCGGGTGCTCGACCTTGATCACGTCGGCACCCCAGTCCGCGAGGACGGCGCCCGCCGAGGGGACGAACGTCCACGCGGCGAGCTCGACGACGCGGATGCCGTCCAGGATCGAGGAGTTCTGCTTCGTCACGGCTTCGGTGGTCATGGCTCCATACCCCTCGTCACAGCGCTGTGCGAATCGTCGCCGGCCTTGTCTGACGTTTCCGCCAGGCAACCCCATGCCTGCGCGAGCTCCGCCACCGACGTCACCGTGGCGAGCATGGACATGGTGTTGCGGAGGACCTGCTCGCCGTAGGCGGCCGGGGTCCCCGCGACCGCGTCCCGCGGCACGAGGACGCGGAATCCGTTGTGGACGGCCTCCCCCGCGGCCAGGGGGAGGGCGACGTTGAGCGACACGCCGGCGAGGACGACCGACCGCCGGCCCAGCCCGCGCAGCACCGGGAACAGTTCCGTGCCGGAGCCGGGACACAACCCGTGGTGCCGCGGGATCACCAGGTCGTCCGGGTGACGCAACCCGGGGAGGATCTCGGTGGGGTGGCTCCCCGGCGCCCAGGCGCGGGTGGTCGGGCCGAGCAGGCGCCACAGCGGGGCGGTCCCGTGGTCGACCGCACCGTACGAACCCTCGTACGTCGCGTGCACGACGACGGCGCCGGCCGCCCGCGCGACGTCGGCCAGCCGCGCGACCGCGTCCAGCAGACCCGGCGAGGCGTCGCGGAGATCCGGCAGGACCGACCCCTCGCCCAGCACGCCTTGCTGGCACTCCACGAGGACGACGGCCGTCTCGGCCGCGGCGGGCACCCTCCCGGCGCTCACCGGCCCGCCACGCCGGCGCACACGTACCGCCCGACGGCCGTGGGGTGGCCGAGGCGGTCGTCGGCCGCCCGGGCGGGGGCGGCGGGGGTGCGGAGGAGCTCGGGGGAGCCGATCGAGGTCGCGTACCGCTCGAGAGCCCGCGACGGCGTCCGGAAGGTGGTCTGCATGGCGTCCTGTCTGCTGGCTGCGGCCGGGGGCATCGGGCGGCGGCGGGACCGCGGCTCGCCGTCGCGGTCCCGTTCCGGCCGACGGCCCGGGCACCGGGTCGGGCGGCGTCGGCCTGTGCGCCTTTCGGGGCACGAGGCGGTACGCTAGCGCTGATTTGACAATTTCGTCAAGTAATCGGCGGCGGTCGACCATCCGTCGGCACGGCTTCTCCGGCCCCGCGGATCACCGACCCGCAGGAGCGACGACGCCCTCCCCCGACCTGACGCTCAGCGACATGCTTCGCGCCAACGCGACACGGTTCCCCGACGTCCCGGCGTACGGCGAGGGCGGGGAGGCGGTCACCCACGCCGAGCTCCTCGCCCGGGCGGGTCGTCTGCTCGGCGCCTGGCGCGCCGCCGCGTCCGCCGGCAGGACCGGATCGCGGTCCTCGGCCGCAACAGCGCCCGGTTCGTCGACGTCCTCTCGGCCGGCCGACCGGGCGCACCAGCGACGGCTGTCACCTGTCACGGGTGATGCACTGCCCGAGGGCGCGGCCTTGCCCAACGACGCGAGATGGCCGAGGAGTTCGGCATCGACCGGGCCACCCTCCGGGAGGCGCTGCGCCTGCTCGAGACCCAGGGCGTGCTCCGGATCAAACCCGGCCCCGGCGGCGGCCCCGTCGTGCGCCGGCCGAGCTCCGCGGACCTGACGGGGCCGCTGACCCTGCTGCTGCAGAGCCTCGGCTCCACCCTGGAGGAGGCGCTCGTCGCGTCGGAGGCGCTGGAGCCGACGGCTGCCGCGCTCGCGGCCCGACACGCCACCCACGCCCAGCTAGCCGACCTGGACCGATGCCTCGTCCGGATGGAGGCCGCGCTGGACGGCCCCGCCTTCTACGGCGAGAACCTGGCGTTCCACCGCCTGCTGGGCGTGATGGCCGCCAACTCCGTGCTGCTGGTGGTCCTGGAGGCCATCAAGCAGGTGACCGCGACGATCGGCCGCTCGATCGAGGTGCCACGTGGCGTGCGCGCCGATCTCGTGCAGACCTGCCGGGAACTGCGGACGGCGCTGCACACCGGCGACTCCGCGCAGGCCACCACGGTGGCGTCGGCGATGCTCGCGCGGTGGCGCGCCCTCATCGTCGAGCAGTACCCGCTAGCCCGCCGGTGCGCCGGTGCGCTGGTCCGCCGACGGAGCCTGATCAGGCTCCGACACCCCGTACGGCATGCCCCGGGCCCGCCTCCGGGTAGAAGCGGCCGGTCCACCGGCGCAGCTTGCGGAACCCCGCGCCCTCCGAGGTCGCGAGCCCGGGCGGATCCAGGTAGATCTGGTGGTTCCAGATGTCGAGGTCCTCCGGCAGGGCGCGCATGATCTCGTCGAGCCGGCGCCGCCGGTCACCGGCGGCCGCCCCCGGCAGGTCCTGGAGCCAGTAGGTCCCGAACACCTCGGTGGTCTCGTCGTCGACCGGGGTGGTCGAGATGAGCATGACGCGCCAACCGTCGGGTGTCTGCTCCGCGTTGTAGGCGAAGCCGATCCCGACCCAGTGGATCGTGATCGTGTTGCGGCGGTCCCCGGGGCGGTCGATCCCGTCGGCCCACCGGCGGCCGAAACCCGCCACGCTGTGCCAGGTGTGGTCGGTGACCTCCTCCCGGAGGATCACCGGGCTCCTCGCGGTCCCGTGGACGAAGCGGAAGTGGTGGATGTCGACGGCGTTCTCGACGACGTACTGCGGGTGCACCTGCATGCCGGTGAAGTGCGAGGTGCCGTCGGGCAACGCCGGCTGCAGCACCATCCCGCGCAGGTCGTCGCAGATCTCGGTCACCTCCGGGACGTCGAAGTACGGCGGCCGCCCCAGCTCGTCGTGCCAGAGGAACAACACCTCGTTGCGCTCCACCACCGACCACGAACGGATGCGGCGGGCGGTGTTCGTCCGGTCCTGATAGGGGATGGCGCTGTTGCGTCCCTCGGCGTCCCAGGTCCAGCCGTGGAACGGGCACCGGAGTCCGTCGGCGGTGACGCAGCCCCCGTACGCGAGGTTGGCCCCGAGGTGGCGGCAGTACGCATCGAGCACGTGGACCGTGCCCTCCAGGTCGCGCCACGCGACGAGGTCCTGGCCGAAGTACCGGAGCGGGACGACCCCACCCCTCGGAACGGTGGAGGACCACCCGATCTGGAACCACCCCGTCGGACGCATGCTCAAGGTCGTTCGCACAGCTGCCCCTTCTCGTGACGAATCCATCAGTAGAGATTAGGCTAATTGACGTTCTCGTCGACCGAGACCGTTCTCGAGCCGAACGAACCTCAGTGTGCACGAGAAACAGCCTCAGCGAACCTTTTGGCGAAAATGTCAACTCTCGGCTACCGTCGGCGCATGATCGAGGCGATGCGGAGCTCTGCGGAACGTCGTCGGAGGGCTGGATGAGCGCCCCCACCGGTTCCGCGGTCGGGCTCGCCCCACCGGTCCAGCACGCCCACTCGACGATGCACTGCAACCTCAACACGGTCGACGGTCCGCGGGCAGTCGCGTTCTACATGGCGGCGTTCGGGGTCGAGCCCCGGATGCGGTCCGTAGAGGATTCCGGGGACGCCACCGCGTTGGGTCTGGGATCCGACACGGCCAGCATCACCACGTTCCTGTACGACCGGCGCGGCCCCCGGGCCGCGCCCGCACTCGAGCTCGTCGACTGGTCGCGGCCCGCCACGTCCCGGCCGCGACCGGGGCAGGCTCCGTCGGGCTTCACCGCCATCGGTTACCGCGTACCCTCGCTGGG
The DNA here is from genome assembly GCF_025465255.1 of Pseudonocardia sp. Classification (GTDB taxonomy): domain Bacteria; phylum Actinomycetota; class Actinomycetes; order Mycobacteriales; family Pseudonocardiaceae; genus Pseudonocardia. The sequence goes on along the minus strand of NZ_JAODNI010000114.1, from coordinate 4,100 downwards.
CCGGCTCGGCGCGCGGCTCACGGCTCTGGGTCATCCGGCGACCGGAGAGTCGAAGGGCCTGAACGTGCGCGGGCGCACGCTGCCGGGCCTGCACACCACCGACCCGGACGGCGTCCGGGTCGAGGTCGTGGAGGTGCCGCCGGTAGCCGGCGATCCGCAGGCCGACGGCATCCTCTCGCACGCGCGCATGACGTGCACCGATCTCGACCGCACGCTCGACTGGTACGCCTCGATCGGCTGGACCGAACGGGCGCGCGGGCAGGACGGCGGCGCGTGGGCCTCGATCGTGCTGCCCGAGGATCCGACGTTCTCGCTGGAGTTCACCGAGGATCCCGGTCGCGGCGACGGCACGAGCCGGCCGGCGAACACCCAGGGGCTCTACCGGATGGCCCTCGCCGTCGACGACGTGCGCGCCGCCGCCGCGGCACTCGCGGCCGACGGCAGGTGCGGGGAGGTACCGGAAACGGTGACGATTCCGATGCCCGACACCCCGACCGGCGGCTTCACCGTCCTGTTCCTCGCGGACCCGGACGGGGCCGTCGTCGAGTTGGCGGAACGTCCGCGCTCGCAGGTGCGACGCCCCTCCGATCCGGCCTGAAAGCGGGGCGGCGGCCGGTCCCGCATCCGACTGACGGCCGTCTCGGCAGCCCATCCCATGCCGGCGGCGGCGCAGGGCCGAAGCGCGAGGTAGTAGGCTCCGGGCCCGGCGACGGCCGGCCGGCCCGGGCCGTACCGGTGTTCAGGGGGCACACGTGGATCCCTCCGGGGCGGAGCGACCGCGCAACCGCCGTGGTGAGGGCGAGCGCCTGCGGCACGAGGTGCTGGCCGCGGTCAACCGGTTGCTCGATCGCTGGGGCAGTGACGAGAAGCTCACGATGCGCGCCGTGGCCAAGGAGGTCGGCGTATCGGCTCCCAGCATCTACCTGCATTTCGCCGACAAGACCGAGCTGGTGTGGGCGGCCCTGTCCGACAAGTACGCCCAGCTCGCCGACCGGATGCACGAGGCCGATCTCGCCGCACTGGGCGACGGCCCCCGCGCCCGGCTCGCCGCGCAGGCCCACGCCTACTGCGCCTTCGCCTTCGAGAACCCCGGGCACTACCGGCTGATGTACGAGGTCCGCCAGCCGGCGGCCGAGATGGAGCGCATCGGCCAGCACCCGTCCCGTCGCGTCGGAGCGAGCTTCCGCACCGCGGTGGGGCGCTGCGCCGACGCGGGGCTGAGCCTGGCCCTGCCGCCGAACCAGGCCGCTCACACGTTGTGGGCGGCCCTGCACGGGTTCGTCTCGCTGCAGCACAGCCTCGCCCTGCCGACGCCGTTCGAGGCGACCACGGCCCTGGCCGACGGCCTGCTCGACGTGCTCGTCGCCCGCGCCAGGGACACCAGCCCGGCACACTCCGGCGACCTGCGACTCGAGCGGTACATGAACGAGATCATCACCGACGACGCGCACGAGCTCGCCGGGCCGGACCAGGTCGACGACGTCTGACCACGCGGACCTCGCGCGCCACACGACCCCGCTTCCGTTGCGTTGTGAAACAGATCGCAGCGTCCACGCCCGCTACGGACATGCGGGAGGGTTACCGTTGGTCCTGAGTGAACTTTGTTAGGTGATCCCTGGCCGGGTCCTCGGAACCGACGATCCGGCACCGAACCGACTTCGGGAGGACCTGTGCGCATCACCATCGACGAGGACCGCTGCTGTGCGGCCGGACAGTGCGTGCTCGCCGCGCCGGATGTGTTCGACCAGCGCGACGACGACGGGATCGTGATCCTGCTCGACGCCGACCCCGGGCCGGACCAGCACGCCGCGGTCCGCGACGCCGCCGCGGCCTGCCCCGCCGCGGCGATCATGGTGGAGGAGTGACCGGCCAGGCACCTGTGGTGGTCGTGGGCGCGTCGGCCGCAGGTGTGGCCGTGGTGGAGACGCTCCGCCGCGAGGGCTTCGACGGGCCGATCTCCCTGATCGGCGCGGAGCTCGAACTGCCCTACGACCGCCCGCCGCTGTCGAAGCGGATGCTGTCCGGGCAGTGGACCGCCGAGCGGACCGTCCTGCGGCCGCGCGCGACGGTCGAGGGCTGGAACACCGATCTGCGGCTCGCGACGCGTGCGGTGCGGGTCGATGCGGCAGCCCGCCGCGTCATCCTCGACGACGGGGACGAGCTCGCCTACGGCGACCTGGTGATCGCCACGGGCGTCCGGCCCCGCCTGCTGCCCGGCCTCCCGCAGGTGCCGGGCGTCCACGTCCTGCGCACCCTCGCCGACGCCGTCGCCCTGCGCGACGCGCTCACGGACGGACCACGGCTGGTGGTGGTCGGCGCCGGGTTCCTCGGCGCCGAGGCAGCCGCGGTCGCCTGCGAGCTCGGCGCCGACGTCACCCTCGTGTCCGATCTGGAGGCGCCGCTCGCCGACGTGCTCGGGCCGGAGCTCGCCGGGATGCTCCTCGACGAGCACGGGCGCCGCGGGGTGCGGGTGGAGACCGGTGTCCGGGCGGACGAGGTGCTGGTCGCCGACGGACGGGCGTCCGGCGTGCGGCTCGTGGACGGACGGATCCTGCCCGCGGACGAGATCCTCGTCGCCATCGGCGCGGTGCCCGAGACCGGATGGCTCGACGGCAGCGGCGTCCCCGTCGGGAACGGGGTCTTCTGCGACGCCACCTGCTCCGCTGCGCCCGGGGTCTGGGCCGCGGGCGACGTGGCCTCCTGGGAGCACCCCGGGCTGGGCGAGCGGATACGGCTCGAACACCGGACCAACGCCGGCGAGCAGGGGATGGCGGTGGCGCGCAACCTGCTGGCGGCGCGGGCCGGACGACCGGCCACACCGTTCGCGCCGGTGCCCTACGTCTGGTCCGACCAGTATGACCTGACGATCCAGATCTACGGGCGGCCGCGCCCCGGCGACGCCCTCCGGATCGTCGAGGGCAGCACCGCCGAGCGGTCCCTGGTCGCCCTCCACGGCCGCGACGGCCGGGTCCGCGCCGCGACCGGGATCAACCGGCCACGGCAGACCCGCGCGGCGCGCGCGCTGGTCGCCCGGGCCGCGCCCTGGGAGACCGGATCGGCCCCCGAACACGGCGAGCGAGAAGGAGTTCCGGCATGACCACAGCAGCTCGATCCTCCGCGAGGGCGGCAGTCGATCGGCCCGCACCGCGGGCCGGCGTGATCGGCCTCGGCATGATCGGCGGGGGTGTGGCGGTCAGCCTCGCGCGGCGCGGTCGCGTCCCCGCGGTGTTCGACGTCCGCCCCGAGGCCGCCGACGCGCTGGCCGGCGTCCCCGACGTGCTCGGCTCGGCGGCCGAGGTCGCCCGGATCAGCGACGTCGTGCTGGTCGCGGTGGTCGACGCGGACCAGGCCCGCACGGTGCTCACCGGTCCGGGCGGGATCCTCGCCGGCGCCGCACCGGGCTCGGTGGTCGTGCTCCTGAGCACCGTGGCGGTGCCGGTGGTGCACGAGCTCGCCGCGCTCTGCGCGGAGCACGGCGTCGACCTGCTCGACTGCGGCGTCACCCCCGGGGACAAGGCCGCGGACAACGGCCTGGTGGCGATCCTCGGCGGGGACGCCGCGGTCGTCGAGCGGGCCCGCCCGGTGCTGGTGGACTTCGCCAAGGAGGTCGTGCACTGTGGACCGCTCGGCGCGGGGATGGCCACCAAGATCGCCCGCAACGTCGTGACCTACGGCTGCTGGCGCGCCGTTCACGAGGCGTCGACGCTGGCGGCGGCGGCCGGCGTGGACCCGGCGAAACTGATGACCGTCATCGACAGAGCGGACCCCGACGGGGCCACGCTGCTGTCCTGGCTCCGCATGCGCACCGCGGCGACGCCGAAGGTCCGCGCGCTGGTGCCGCAGGTCGAACGGCTGATGGACAAGGACCTGGCGGCCGCGCAGGACCTCGCGGGCACGCTCGGCGTCGACATCCCTCTCGTGGACGTCGCCCGCAATCACGTCGCCGAGACCCTCGCGATCGAGGAGGCGACCCGATGAGACATCCTCTGTCAACCTTCCGGTCAGGCAGCTCGTCCGAGGGCCCGGTTGCGGTTGGCGACGTGGACGGCCTCGTCGTAGAGGACGCTTCTGTTCAGGCAGTGCCAGAGGATTTCCAGCCA
>NZ_JAODNI010000035.1 GCF_025465255.1 Pseudonocardia sp. | reverse complement strand
GCGGGAGATCCTGGCCCGCCTCGCGGACGTCGACCGGGACAACACCCGCTGGCTCGGCCAGTTGGTCAACCGGCAAGGTTGGCCGGGCCGGTCGCTGGTCGGAGAGGATGGCGCTGTAGCCGCGTGGCTGCTGGCCCAGCATGCCGATCAGGACCCGACGCTGCAGCGCCGCTGCCTCGACCTGATGCGAGCCGCACCGGAGACCGAGGTATCCCCGAGCCACATCGCGTATCTGACCGACCGCGTTCTGCTCGCCGAGGGCGAAAGCCAGGTCTACGGGACACAGATGACGATGGTCGACGGCGAGTACCGGCCCGAGAACCTGCGAGACCCCGACAGCGTCGACCAGCGACGCGCGGCCGTCGGCCTCGACACGATGGCCAAGCACCTGGAGCTGATGCGCGAGCCACCACCCGAAGACGCGTAGGCCGGACCGCGCCGCCCGCGGAAGGGTCGGGTAGCCGGAGGCGGCGTGCCGTGACGGCACCGATCAGGAGACAGGCTTGCAACCTGGATCAGCCGCGTTGCTGGCGCTGCGAGACCGAGTTCGCATCGGTAGAACGGCATAGGTCGCCGAAGACCAGCCAACAACGAGTAGCCAGCCATTCCTGGCGTGTTCGGTGGCGTTGCGCGACGAGCCGGCGTTGTTGAACGCCATGTCGAGGCGGCCGAAGGTTGCCACGGTCTGATCGACCATCGCCGCAACCTGCTCCTCGTCGGAGCTGCCGGTCAGCCGGCGGCGTGGACGGTGACGGTGGTTCCGTCGTCCAGGCCCGCGAGGACGCCGGCTGCTTCGGGTCGAGGCGACCCAGCCGTACCAAACCGTCGGCGTAGCTGGAGTCGCGGTAGAAGAGGGCGAGGTTGCCCCACGGTACGTAGTAGGTGATGTCACCGGCTGACCCCGCGGTCCCGCTAGGTGTGTCCTCGGTGGAGACGCCGCGGCAGGTCGCTGATCTTTTCGGTGGCGTGGAAATCGGTGACGGTGAGGGTGAGCGGCAGGGAGGCGAAGTCGCGGCCAGCGGCGGTGTCGTCGAGAGCGCCGTGCAGCGTGGTGTCGTCGACAACGAGTTCGATGTCCATGGATTCTCCGATGTCGTTCGACGCCCCCAAGGCCGGCGCCGGAGGTGTCTTCGGGTCGGGGGTGGTCGATGCCGCGGCCGGGTTGTTGCCGGGTGATTCGCGGGTCGAGGCGCCGCTGTCCTGCCCGCCGCAGGCTGCGGCGTGGTGGCGTCCATGTTCCGGTGGCGCTTACCGGGGGCGCGATCCGTCAGACGGCCGACCGGGCCTCGGCGAGCGGGATCACCCGCGCCGTGGCCGTCGCGGTAGCGACGGTCTCGCTGTCCCCGTTCAGGAGCGAGGCCTCGAGATACGCGAGGTCGCCGTCCCGGTGGGCCACCCTGCCCTTCCCGATCAATCGCCCCGGCCGCACCGGGCGCAGGAAGTGCACGCCGAGCTCGAGCGTCGACTGGAACTCGTCCGGCTCCAGCGTCGCTAGCAGCGCCGGCCCGACCACGTCGTAGAGCATCGCGGCGACGAACGCGCCGAGCACGTTGCCGGCCGGGTTCGTCCAGTCCTCGACCGCCTGGAACGACAGGTCGATCGTGCCGGCGTCGGGGTCGACCGCGACGATCTCCAGCCCGAGCGTCTGCGCGGCCGGCGGCATCGGCGCCCGGCCCTCGACGCCATCCCAGAACAGTCGGTGGTTGGTCTGACCACGCAGCTGCGCGGCGTAGGCCAGCAAGGATGCCCGCCTCCTTCGTGCAGCGCGATCACCTCAAATCCGGTGTTTCGAGTGCTCCCCTCTACCATCTGCAGGTGCCCGTCTCCGATGATCTCGATGCGTTCGAGTACCTGGACACCTCGACGTTGCCGCCGCGTCAGCAGCAGATCTTGGTCGTGATCCGGGACTGGGTGGTCCGGTACGGGTATGCGCCGAGCACGCGCGAGATCGGTGATGCCGTCGGGCTGCGGTCACCGTCGTCGGTGTCGAAGCACGTGGCGAGTCTGGAGGAGAAGGGTTTCCTCCGGCGTGGCACGGCGATGTGCCGACCGATCGACGTGCGCGTCTTCCTGCAGGAGCCCCAGGCGCGGGGGGCCGCCGACGACTCGGTGTCCGTGCCCGTGGTCGGCGATATCGCTGCGGGGGCTCCGATCGTGGCCGAGGAGCACGTCGATGACTTTCTGACGCTGCCCCGCGAGCTCGCCGGGCGCGGCAACGTCTTCGCTCTGCGTGTCCGCGGTGACTCGATGATCGACGCTGCGATCTGCGACGGCGATACCGTCGTGGTGCGCCAGCAGTCCGAGGCCCATTCGGGGCAGATCGTCGCCGCGATGATCGATGGCGAGGCCACGGTGAAGGTGTTCCGTCGCCGCAACGGACACGTTTACCTCGAGCCGCGCAACCCGGCTTACGACGTCATCGATGGTGACGAGTCCGTTGTGCTGGGCGTCATCGTCTCGGTGTTGCGCAGCGTCTGAAACGGAGCCTGCCGCCGGATCATGCGCATGGACCCGCATGAGCCGGGCGGGGAGTCTGTGAAACAGGCGCCGGCAACGGAGCGCGCGGCGGATCATCGCTTCTTGCGCGACCGTAGCGATAGTTCCACGGTGGACCGGTGCGTCATCGCCGTGCGCGAGGGCAGAACCCCTTCGCCAAGGCAGGGACTCACCCATCAGACTGCGGATCGCGGTGCGGGAGAGCCGGGGCAACATCGAGGTGTCCGTCGAACGAGGGGAAGACCAACTTGGTCATGTGGCTGGAGCGTCAGGTGAGCGCGGCGGCCACCAGGGCGGCGGTCCTCGCGACCAGCGGGTTGTCTGTCGGCCCGTTGGGGTCGTATTTGGTCGACAGCACGGCCAGCGTGATCGGTGACCGGTTCGGGGGCCAGGCGACGCCCACGTCGTTGGCGACCCCGTACTGCTGCCCGCCGCCGGTCTTGTCCGCCACGATCCAGTCCGGGGGAAGACCGGCGCGGAAACGCTCGCCGTTGGTCGTGTTCGCCACCAGCCAGCTGTTCAGCCGCTTCCGGTCCTCGGGTGCGAGCGCGTCACCGACGGTGAGGCGCTCGAAGGTCTCCCCGATCGCACGGGGGCTGGTGGTGTCCTCCTCACGCCATGTTCCGCCGAGTTCAGGGCGGGCTCCCACCGGTCGAGCCGGGTCGTCGGGTCCTGGATCGAGCGGCAGAAGCGGGTGATGGCGGTTGGGCCTCCCAGCTCGCGGAGCAGGAGGTTTCCCGCGGCGTTGTCGCTGTGGCTGACGGTGGCGGCGCACAGTTGCTCGACGGTCATGCCCTTACGGCCACGGCGGCGAGCGCCTTGAACACCGAGCACATCGGGAAGCGCTCGTTCGCCCGGTACAGCGCCGTCCGGTCCGTGGCCGTGTTGCGGGCGAACACTCCCAGCCGGGCGGAGTACTCCTGTCCGAGCCCGCTGAGCTGGCTGGAGATCCCCTCTGCGCCGGTTGTCGAAGCGGATGCCCTGCCGCCGGTGGACAAGACGGTGGCCAGGGCTGCCCCGGAGCCGAGGGCCAGTACCGCGCGGCGGGACGGGCGTGCTCCTGTGCTTGCCAAGATCGTTCTTCCTTCTCCGGCAGAGATGACGTTGTTGCAGACGTGCGAGGGGCCGAAACGTTCCACGCGCGGCAGGGATTGGGGGCGTGGGCGAGGCCACGGCAGCCACGATGACCCGCTCATCCTGCAAAGTTTCTCGGCGCCTGAGCGCATGGGTCGCTCCATTCGGGGAACCGACACCCCACCGGACCGCGAGGTGGAGGTGTCGTACATGACCGCGACCCAGGAACAGGACGTAGTGACCATGCTGGTCGAGCAGCACCACCAGGTTAGGAACCTGTTCGGCGAGCTGAATACCGCGACCGGCGACCGGAAGAGAGAGTTGTTCGAAGACCTCGTCCGGCTGCTCGCGGTGCACGAGACCGCCGAGGAGGAGGTCGTGCACCCCATCGCACGCCGCAAGATCGACGGCGGTGAGCAGGTGGTCGAGACCCGGCTGCAGGAGGAGGACCAGGCCAAGCGGGCGCTCGGCGAGCTCTACGACCTCGGCGTGGACAATCCGGAGTTCGACAACAAGCTGGTCCCGTTCGAGCAGGCCGTCGAACAGCACGCCACCCGCGAGGAGAGCGAGGAGTTCGCCCGGCTGCGTGCGAGCCTGTCGGCCGAAGAGCTGCAACGCATGGGCGGGGCGGTGCGCGCTGCTCAGGCGATGGCGCCGACCCGACCGCACCCTGACAGCCCCGAGTCGGCCGCGGGAAACCTGCTGGTCGGTCCTCCGCTGACCATCTTCGACCGGGTTCGCGATGCCGTGCGCGACTGGATGAAGGAACACAAATCCGGCTGATGTCGCGGAAGCGATTCATCCGGGCCGGGAGATGGCTCCCGGCCCGGCCGTAAAGCTCACTGATGGTGCCAGTGCACGCCGACGATCGAGTTCCGGTGACACCCTTTCCACAATGGACGGTGAGTGTGCCGGGGCCACGCCCGCGGCGGCAGCCCGATCGCCGGCGTGGCCAGGGTGCACGGGAGCCTCGAGACCACCCGCCCCGAACCGGGAACGATCACCACGGCGACTCTCGTCTGCCACGGTGCAGCGGATCCGCACGTCCCGCTCACCCACGTCGCCCGCTTCCCCGGCGAGATGAACCACGCCGAGCCGGACTGGCAACTGATCATCTACGGCGGAGCCCGGGACGGGTTCACCCACGACGTCCCCTCCAGTACCCAGGTGCCGGGAGCGGAATCTCAATGGATTTCGGGATGCCTCACCGGGCCGTCGGCGCTGAGCGGGTACCACGCACAGGGTTTGGTCGTTAGCTGCATCCGGCATCGGAAAGATCACTCCCGAAGGCACCCGACACGGCGATGTCGCCGAACGGAAGCGGGGAGACCGTTGAGGTCGGATGGCGCAAGGAACGTCCGCCGCCGGGCGCGTCGACACCCGCACGGCGGTGCACCTCGAGCTCCGATAGCGCCCTACCCGGGGTCGGCGCCTGATCGCCATGTCGATCTGCTCCTGGCTTCTCTGCCCACGGTCTCTGGTGAGCTGCGAATTCGCGGTGCGGTCCCTGCTCCCGGGCGAGGCCGAGTCCGGGTAACGCGCGGTCCTCGTCCATTAGGACGGTATTGCACGCCGCCGAACTGGCTACCGCCTGCCGGACGAGCTCCGTCAATCACCTCACCGGGGTGAGGAGGAGATCCCGGCGTCACGTCACTCTGCAACAAGCCGGATTGGGCGGTGAGGCTATGCCCCTCGCAGAGCGAGTGTTGATCGCAGTGCCGAATTCAGCTTGTCACAGCGGCTGCGGATCGACGGGGACAGCTCCTGGAGATCGCCGCCCCGGCGGATGCGAGGCCTGTGATCGCCGGCTCATGCGTCGTCGCCGCAGTCGAGAGCCGGCCCAGCCGCAGGTCGGAGCGCCGGCCGAAGGGTACGAGAGGGAGTGCGTCAGCGATTTCGGGATGACTACCGCCGCACCTGCGGCACAGGCGCTGACCGGTCCCGGTCAAGAGCTGTACCTGAGCGAGCGGAAGGACCCGTCCGACAACCCGTGGCCCGAGAAGGAGCACATCGATGACAACCACCCAAGCTGCAACACCAACCCGCACCCGCGACCAGCTCCGCCCGTGCGCCTGGACGAACCGCTCCACCGTGGAGGAGGTAGGAGGCCTCGAGCATCCCGGCACGGGGCTGGATCCGGGTGAAAACGGCCGGCCCCAGGCACCTTCACCCGCCCCCGTTGGGGCACCGGGGCGCGGGGATGCCGAGCCGGGAAGGACCGCGCCCGCCAGTCCGCCGCGATGGAGGGGGCGCACGATGAAGGCCGCCATCACCGCGGGCTGTCTGCTCGGAGTCGCGGTCCTCCTGGTCGGCGGTGGGGTGGCCGCAGCGCAGACCACCTCACCGGCACCGCCCGGCGGTGGCGGAACCGCGGCTCAGCTGTCCGAGCAGGACCGGGCGTTCATGATGGAGAACGCCCAGACCAACCTGGCCGAGATCTCGACCGGGCAGCTCGCGATTCAGCGTGCGAGCAGCCCGAGTACCAAGCAGACCGCTCAGACCGTGGTGAGCGATCATCAACAGGCGCTCGCCCAGCTGCGCGACATCGCGCAGCGCTACTCCGTGACACTGCCGGACTCGCCGAATCCCACGCAGCAGCAGCTGGCCCGACAGCTGCAGTCGCTGACCGGGCTCGCCTTCGACCGCACCTTGCTACCGGCCTGGATCGGTGGCCACCAGCAGGCGATCGCGCAGGCCCAGCAGGAGATCGCCTCGGGCACCAACGCCGATGTCCAGCAGTACGCCCGCGGCTTCCTGCCGGTCGCCCAGAAGCACCTGCAGATGGCGCAGAGCGACCTGCAGCAGCTCGGTGGCGCTGCCCCGGGCGGGGTGAACGCCGGCACGGGCGGGGCGGCTGCGCCGTGGGCCTCCCGGGGGCTGCTCGGCGGACTGCTCGGCGGCGGTTCGCTGCTGGTCGCTGCGGCCCTCCTGCTCCTTCGGCGACGCCGGGCGTGACCGCGGCCGGCGGCCCGGGATGCGTCGGACGTACTCGCGGCTGCCCTGGCTGGTCCTGCTGGCCGGGTTGGCCATGATCGCCACCGGACTGGTGGGTTGGTGGGGTGAGGCCGTGGCGACGCCCCAGCGCGGTGCGATTCCGCCGGCGGCACTGGCCGCACCCGCCGCGGGGACCGCGGCGCCGCCTGAGGTCCCGCTCGAGACCCCGCAGGAGCTGCGACTGCCGTCGTTGAACATCGCCGCACCGGTGGTGCCGGTCGACGTCGGGGCCGGCCGAGCCCTGTCCGTTCCCGACGACCCGCACGTGCTCGGATGGTGGCGCGGCGGCGCCCGACCCGGCGGTGGCCAGGGCACCGTCGTCATCGACGGCCACGTCGACAGTGCCCGCGGCGGGCCGGGCGCCCTGTTCGGCCTGCGCGAGCTACGCCCCGGTGACCGGGTGCAGCTACGCACCGACCATGGCACGCACGACTACCTGGTCCGCGCGCTGCGCAGCTTCCGCAAGATCTCGCTGCCGCCGGAGGTGTTCAGCACCGAGGGCCAGCCGCGCCTGGTTCTGATCACCTGTGGCGGGACCTTCGACCAGCACACTCGCGAGTACACCGACAACCTCGTGGCCTACGCCGTACCCGCCTGACCGATGATGGGCGGCGCGACCACGTGTCGCCGCCTGAATGATTCGGCGCGGTAGGACACGGCCGCCGCGGAGGCGCGATCAGCATCGACGACCTCGAGCGCGACCGCGACGGCTACGACGGCTGCCTGGACCGGGCGCAGCTCGACACACTGATCCACATCCTGCGGCGCGGACTACCGCCAGACCTGTGCTGAGCTGCCAGCCCAGATCCACAAGCCGACCGGTCACCCTCGACGGCGCGAGGTCTACAGGCTGAGCCCGGCTGGTCAGGCGCGGTTGGGGTGAGCCAGGTGGCCGACCAGCGGGCCTGCGCGTAGATCGCGTCGACGGCGTGCGGGTCCAGGCGGGCAGTCATGGAGCGCAGGGTGTGCAGCAGCCGTCCGGCGGTCACCACCGACACCCCGTCGAGGACCAGCTTTGCGCGGTGGTGGTGGGTGCTCGGTGTTGATCGTGACCACCCCGGGCGGCCCGATCAGGACGTGGTCGATGTCGGTGCGTCCGTCCCCAACCGGGACCGAGTGCAGCACCCGCCACGCCGGCGGCTTACGACGCGGCCACGGGATCAGCGAAACCGGGTTCAACTCGACCAGGAGCTCGGCGACGGCGAACTCGCCATCCGCCCCGACCCGCCACGACCGATCCGCCCCCGCGCCCTCACTGACACGACGGCGGGTGGCCTCATGGGTAATGCTGGTCTCCGGCACGTTCCGGCCAGATCCACACCCCGAACGTCGGGCTCATGGGGGCTGCCGGCCGGCAGCTGTGTGTCCCCCACCTATTCGAGTGTGCGCCGCGACCCCGACAAATCGCGACGTCTCGAACACGGGACCAATTGCCTCGCCGCAGGCACCCGATATCCGGAAGGACGATCGGACGGTCCGCTCGGCTCGTCGGGCCCGCCGGAATCTGCAACGGGCCGAAGGTTCGGGAATCCGGCCGGTCCCCGGCCCGTCCGCGCGGGCGGCTGGGCGCCGGTGGCCCGAAGGGCCGCCCGGCCCACCCGCCGCCAGGTTCATCGACACTGTTCAGCGAGTCGATCGACACTGGTCAGCGAGGTCGGGAGGGGCGATCCTCGGCGCCACGGTACGACCGGATCCTGGAGGACCGAGATGAACGGCCAGGCTCTCGCGGCTCCCGCCGAACGGACACACCTCGTCGTGTTCGGCAACGCCGACCCACTTCCCGCGTGGGTCGAGCGCTGGGACGACCACGTGGGCCGTCGGCAGGTCGGACCGTCGCAGACGCGGCGCGGTCCTTCGGCGGTGCCCGACGCGGGCGGCGACCTGCAGGCGGTCACACGATCGGCCGCAAGCGCGACGGTGCTCGTCCTCCCGCACGCCGCCGTAGCGCCGCGCCGGATCGTCGTCGCGGTACAGAACCTGCCGGCCGACGACCCGGTCCTGCGCGCGGCCGCCGACGCCGCCCGCACACTCGGTGCGCCCGTCCTCGTCGTCCATGCGGTACCCACCTCCTTCGGCGAGCGCAGCATCGGACTAGCGGAAGCGGTCGGACGTGGCGAGGAACTGCTCGCGCTCGGAGCCCAGACGGTGAGCCGACGCTGCCCGACCGCGCTCGTGCGCCGGTTGCTCTTCCGGGAGTGGCCGCACGAAGCCGTCACGCACGCCCGCGAGACCGATCTGCTGATCCTCGGCGGTCCGCACCGCGGAACCCGCCCGGGTCTGGGCCTCACCGCGCAGGCCGCCGTGCTGCACGCCCCCGGCTCCGTGCTACTGGTGCCGCGTTCGGGCTGAACCCCGGCTTCCGCGCAGCGTTCACCCCGCAGATCCTCCGGCCGGTGAAACAGGCCCCTCGGCACCGGCGCCTATGCCGCCCTGTGGGGACGGTGGCGTCATGCAGCGCTGCCGAGCTCGACGAGGGACAGCCATCCTCCCGCAAGGCTGACCAGCAACTTGGCGCCGAAACAGCTGCACGCGCCGTGGCGGTGACGCGCCGACGAACGATCGGGGCCGTCGTTGCGCCGCCGTATCACGCCGATACCGGGCGCGCTCCTCAGCGCTGACGGCCTTGATTCCGAGGCCGACGGCAGTGGCTCCGAGGCGAAGCCTCGGGAACTCGTGACCCGAACGACGGAGGCGTGCGATGGTGCGGATCGGTACATGGAACCTGGAGAACCTCTTCCGACCCGGTGACCCGAACGGCCCGCAGGACACCGCCACCTACAAGGCCAAACTCCAGGCCCTCGCCGCGACGATCACCACCATCGAGCCGGACGTCCTCGCTGTGCAGGAGATCGGCAACCGCGACGCCCTCACCGACCTCGTCATCGAGCTCGGCGACGGCTGGAATGTGGAGACGGCCTCGGTCGACCGGGGCAGTTCCCACCCGATCCGAGTCGGATTCCTGTCCCGGCTGCCGCTGACCGAGGTCACCGAGTACCGCGACTTCCCGACCGGGCTCGACCCGATCCAGATCGAGGACACCGGCCCCCAGGTGTCGACCATGGGGCGGCCCGCGCTTGGCGCGAGGATCGACCTCGCCGGCACTCCGGTCGACATCCTGACCTGCCACCTGAAGTCGAAGCTGCTCTCCTTCCCGCCCGGCCCCCGGTTCGACACCCAGGATGAAGGCGAGCGGGCGCGCTACGGCGTCTACGCCCTGGCTCGCCGCGCCGCCGAAGCGGCCACCGTCCGCGCCGCCGCGACCAGCCTGCTCGACGGCCACGGCCAGGACCGCCGTCTGATCGTGCTCGGCGACCTCAATGACGGACCCGACGCCGCCACCACTCAGATCCTCTATGGCCCACCCGGCTCGGAGATCGGCACCGCCGGGTTCGACCAGGCCGACCGCGGCGACGGGCAACGCCTGTGGAACCTGGCCCCCCGCATCCCCGAAGGCCAGCGGTTCAGCCGCATCTACCACGGGCGAGGCGAACTCATCGACCACATCCTGGTCAGCCTCGCCCTCGTCGGCACAGTCGCCGACGGCGCCGTGCACACCGACGGCGCCGGGCCCACCCCCTCCATCACCGACCAGCCCGCCGAACGCCGCAACGCCGCGGGCTCCGACCACCGCCCCGTCATCGCCCAGTTCGGCCTCTGACCAAGACACCGAACCGGTGCGCGTGCCGGGCGGCGCCGAGGTCGCGGTGCACATCGGTGGTGGGTCCCCCGTCCAGCTCGACGCCCCCGGCCGGTGGTCTGGGTGGTGGTGCCGGTGATGTCGTGCCCGCAGTGGGCATTCGGCGGCCCGTGGGTCGCGGCGGCGCTGGTGCCGGCTCGACGCTGTACCCGAACGGCAGCGGCACGAGGGCTCCTCCTCCACCAGCGGCGGAGGGGCGCGACTCCCCGGGCTCCAGCCGACGGCGCCGCGCGGGCCAGGTCATCGCGCCACAGCGCGGCGCCGGTCAGCGCTCGGCCCGCATCGGGAGCTCCCCGTCTCGATCAGGCCCGGGATCACGACCGTCGTCAGAGCGTGAACGGACCCCCGGCTCGCTCCCGTCAGCAGATGATGTTGGTGTCGAAGCCCTGGGCGTCGGTGTACTGGACCATCGCCGTTCTGGCCCCGGTGAAGCTCGTGGCACACGCCGTGAGCGCGGTGGTGCTGTTGCCGGACGTCGCGATCCAGAGCGGCAGAGCATGCAGCGCGTACTTCGCGGCGAACTCCTTGCGCCATGCGGCCTTGTAGGAGGCCGCCGACGAGCCGGTGTACCCGCCGGTGATTCGCTTCCACTGGGACGCTGTGGAGTACAGCCCGATCCTGGTCACGCCGTGGCTGCGCAGGTAGTCGTACATGCCCTGCAACATGGCGGTGTTCGACACCCCGTCGCCGTTCCAGGCGTTTTGCGTCTCCACGTCGAGCCACCAGTGCAGGCCGACGACTGCGCTGTCAACGGTCCTTGCCCGGGCGAGGGTGTCGGCGCCCGCGTGCCAGCCGTAGTCGTAGGCGCAACCCGGATCCGTCCTAGACCTGCTGTCGGCGCACAGCGCCGGGTCCTTCGCGCCGGTCGCGGGCCAGTGGAACGCGCTGCGCGGCGCGGGGTTGGCGGTGTTCACATAGACCGAGGCACCCGAGGGTGTGGCCGCGGCCCAGCGGTACTGACGGGTCAGACACGGGTTGACGGAGAACGGGCGTCCGTTGTTGATGCCGACGATGCCGAAGGTGCCGTCGGTCGGCAGCGCACCGTTGCACTGCGGGTAGGAGATGTCGTGGCCGAAGACGGGCGTGCCGGCGGCCCATGCTGTCGACATCGTCACGGCGGTGGTCAGCGTCGTCAGTGCCGCCAGCACGACCACTCTCACCCAGATGGCCGTTGCGCGGGAGACCTTATCTGCGGTTCCGAGTACCGGCCGCGGCCACGGTGGGAATTCGGTGCACGACGTTGTCCGGCGGTGGGCTCGACGCAAACAGTTGATCACCGAAAGGCACCCTTCACGTCATGCACGCGCAACGAAAGAGAGGACGCGGTTGCTACCGGGGTCTATCGCGATAGAGCACCAAATGTAACGCGAGTACACCCTTGACTCAAGGAAGTCGGCGCCCCCAAAGCTGGAGTTTTTTCGATCCGCCGGTGAGTGCCTCCACATCGCTTCCGGCCCAACCGATCGGCGTCCGAGTGCCCCCGCATCTGCGCCCCGTCGCCGGCCCCGGTCCGTGGGTCATCGTGCGCGCCGGCGCCGAAGCCCCGGTGAGCCAATGGGTGCCGACCGCAGTCCGGTATCGGGAAATCGCTGCGGCGTTCCGCGCCCTGTTCCGCATTCCACCGGGAATATGGAATGCAGCAGATGCTGCGCTGGGCTGACTGGGGTTTCGACGGTATCCGCGACGACATGCTCAACTATGTGGTCGAGCATCCCGGGCAGTCGGATGGTACTAATCCTCACGACACTGGATACTGAAGAAAACCCGCTCCGCGGGGCGCAGCGACAGTACCCGGGCACTTACAGGGCTATCGGCACTCGGAGACCTGGGCAAACCCGGATCGTCATGCCAGAAGTCATGCCAGTGGACGGCGCCCCGATGCACCTGCCTCGTAACGCCGAGACTGTCGCCCATGACTTCGCTCAACTGCTTCGTCTGACCCGAACCCCCGGGGGAGGTCCCTACTCGAACGAGGGGGCCGGCTCCGCCGGCTCGGGTGTGCACACCATGGAGCCGCAGCGCCCGAAGGACCACCGTTGTCGCCAGACGCAGAGAGCGAAACGAGGCGGTCACAAT